>PAZU01000034.1 GCA_002715725.1 Methanobacteriota archaeon
GTAAAGTGCTTCTTGTTTTTTTGAGATATGCCAAACTCTTAAAACTGGCTGGCTGACAGTACCATTGACGACCAAAAGAATCTGATCTGTAATAGTTTGAATAAGAGAGAATCTTTGATTGGATTTAATAGTCATTGTTTAATCACTACAAACATGTTCGGGAAATTCCTTTAACGCACATTTGTAACAGTATTTTTCGCCTGTATCTGGGTGTGCATCGTACTCTTGAGCATTTTCAAGACCTCTCTTATCCTCGAAAACCAAAGGATAAAAACCACAAACAGCACAAGAAAATAAAACTTCTTTTTCTGTCTTGACTGAGCCTCGGTCAACGGTTTTCTTAATCAACCACTCTTCGCAATGATCAACCATGCCAACTCTGACTAGTTGAATAGCTTCTTTCTTGGAGTTGGCTTCGACTTTGTAGTCTCTGTTGTAAGTTTCATGAGTTTTTAAATAGTAAATAGTCATCAGTGATTTTGTAGTTAGGTATCAGGATCCTTGATGTCATCTACGCCGAGAAAGTTGCTGGTTTCATCAACACGTTCGAGATACTCGAACTCTGATTCATCCATTTGTTCAACATCTTCAAGACTGTCAGCCTGAACATGAACGGTGTAGCTGTTCTTCTCGGAACAAGTGACGTGAAAGGTTTTCTTCATTTGTTAATCGACAATAATTTTGGTTTGAAGTTCGAATATTTCTGGCTCAATACCTTTTGATCTTGCAAGAGCCGTAAGAAAAATTTCGGTGAGCTGATGTAATTCATCAGGCTTGAATACTTCATAAAGATCGTAAGTTTTAGTCATCAGTCTCCTGAATAGTGTGTACGTTGTAGCCAGTGTTCTCTTCCATCTCAAGCTGATCATCTTGAATCATTTGCCAATCTAGACCTGTTGATCTAGACATGGATTCAGCTTCGATGCGGTCAAAGGCATCGACTGTTGTGGTGTAAGTGATTGTCTTGGAAGCAATCAATCTCCACGTTTTAAGTTCTTTCATTGGCGTTTAATCCCCAAGATGGTAAGAATTTCGTTGTAGACTTGTTTACCAGATGAGCTCATGCGGTCATAATCCCATCCCAAATCAAGGATCTTTTCAATGACTTGCTCAAATTGTTTTTGAGTAATTGTTTTAGTAATGGTTTCAGTCGTCGTCGTTTTAAGTTCTTTCATTAGTACTTGCCTCCAGTGTTATTAATGTCGATGAATGTTTTAGGTTGTTCCGCATATTGTTGGGTGGCATTGTCAACCAACTCATCGAACAAATCTTTATCACGATCATCAACATCTGACTTCAGTTCTTCTAGTGAACCTTCGTCAAAATATGCAGTCATTTGACTGATTGCATATCTAACGAGTTCTTTTGTGTCCCAGTCATCAACGACAATCTGAACGTATTGTCGAGTGACGTCTTCCCTTTGTTTTTCAGTAAGATTAATCATTAGTTTTCCTCTCTAGGAACGAGTTTAAGTTCGAGCCTGCAGATAGAGTCATTATCTTTATCCATAACCCATCCATAACGTTCCATCAATTCATCGGGAGGAATTTGGTCGTAATCAGAGCAGATGGCAGAGTCGCCAAGATACTGAAAGATTTCACATCGACGAATGATTTCGTCTCTAGTTTTTTTGTCCATTGTGGTGGTCATGATTGCACGGAAGGGTGAGGAATAAATTTTTGTTTAAGAAGAGCAGGATCAATTTGATTTTCAAGAATGATCTTGTTAATCAACTCATGAATTCCTTTGTTGTACTCTTCACAGTCTTCATCTAAGTAAGCTGTTAAAGCTTCTAAGATTAATAAGTTTTCTGCTTCAGTCATGGAGCCAACCTTTATTAGCTTGGTACCACTCACAATATGCGTCTTGTTGCCAAGGAAAAAGCAAATCATCGAGTATCAGCTCTAAGGCTTCTTTCTCTGACTTAGCTTGCAGAACTTCGAGACGCATCCAAGGGATGAATTTTTTGGTCTTCATAGCATCTTCTATATTCATGATTCCTCCTTGCTATCGAAAATGTTGTTAATCATTTTCATGAAAGTTTTCTCTTGATCTGAACTGAATGGTGTATCTTTTGGAACTCCTGCCCATTTAGTAACCACATCACCAACGAATTGTTCGTTCTCTGTTTTACTAGAGAAAGAGTCACCGTCTGGACTAGTTACTTCGGTCTTGTCGAATGGGTAGTATTCATCCTCAGGTAAATCGCAGTTAAACGTAATATCTTTACGAGGGTAAGCTACATATAAAGTGGTTTGTTGTATTTCAACTTTTACATCTTTGTCATCTTCAACGGTAGCTAAGTCAACGATCTCTCTGTTCTTGATTTGTTTCTTGTAAATATTTAATTCTTCTTCTGATTTGAATACCATGTAACCTTGTTCTACGTTTTCGTAAGCAAGGACTAATGGATTCCATGTGACTTGTTTGTCTTTGGTGAAGTTTGACATAATTAATGATCAATAAGGGCAAAGTTTTGGTCGATCTCACCGAATGCCAAGGAGTCATTGACATCGACTGGTAGACCGAGTTTGTCTGCTTCTGCTTGGTCTTTAACGACTCGAGCAGAGCGTGGAAAATCTTTGGAGTTAATCATATGGTCGAAGCGACCACCCCAACTAGCGTTGAGTCTGAAATTGTCAGGTTTTTTGACATCTTTGAATAAAGGAAGATTTTTCGTATAGGCGTAATGAATTAAGTTGGGTAACTCCTGGGTCATGATAAAGACTGCATCTCTGTACTTAGGTAGATAAAAATCTCCTGCGACATGCCATCTAAATAATTTGGCTTTTTTGATGAGACTTTTGTAATTGAACTCCAGAGAAAGAAGCATCAGGTCGACTATTTCATGAATAGATAGACCATCGATAAGAGCTTTGTTGTTAGCACGAGCTCTACGAGTATTCGAGTAAACGACTTCGCCTTTAGCGGCATAGCAGATATACTCGTTGTCCACTCCCTTCTTTAAAGTGACTTTACCGTTAGCGTCAACGGCAGCCATTGCCCAGCATTTGTCGGCACCAGGGCATGCACGACCAGCAGGAAGGCTGAAGTTAATAATATAAAGACCTTGCTGTTGCAGAGTCTTTTTGAACTTCATGTTGGGAGGGCTGAATTTAAAATATGCAGGCCCCAATAAAGGCATAATGCATTGTTGAATTACTGCATAAAAAAAACCCCTCCGCTATGCAGTACGGAGAGGTTTAAGAAATTGTTCACTTCCCAAGGAGAGAGTAACTCAACTTTATGTATTTGTAAAGTAAAAGACTGAAATCCTCTGAGCTCCACCAAACCCAGAGGATCTAGCTTGGGCTTACAAGGAGTACCCCCTTTACTCTCTTAGCACTCCAATGCCAATAAACTTAATCTAGTCTGTCAAGCTTGGAGTGAGAGACTCTTGTCTTGTTCTTGCTATACATGATCTCTTTTACAAATGCATTAGTTTTAGAAATCATCGTATCTTTAACTTTCTTTTCTTCGTTGTTAGTAGCTGGTACATGATCTATTGCTGTCCTGATAAACAAAAGCTCAGAGATGGAGTACTCGACATCTTGTGGTCTATCGACTAACTCTTGGATTGCTTTTGTGTCTGCTTCAAGGTTGCGACCTGCGAAGAAGTGGTTGGGATCTGACATTGTGATGAGAAGGGGTAAAGGTTACAGAAGGCGTTAGGTTGTTTAGATAGAACTGCATTAGCTGCCTGTTCTATTTGTTTTAGGAATTTTTCTCGAGGCGTTAACATCTGAAGCATCAATGTGTCCATTTTGAAATAAGGGGGTACCGTCGGTGTTCAGTTGGTGGCGAAGGGAACGCTTATAGCTACCTTCTTTTAGTCTATATTTTTGACTGTATGTTTTGCGTTGGTTTTTTCCCATTGTCTACTGGTTTAAGAAGTCTTTGTTCAAGATGGTGTAAACGAGGGTTGTTGTCAAATCGAATCCAATAAGCTTTATGAGTGGCTCCATTTTTATAATTGATGTCTTCTCGTGAAACGATGATTCCATCTTTCCTTCCAGTGTTACCATTTTTAGCTTTATAGACTCGATCCCCGACTTTAAAGCGGGGACCTTCAGTCTTGCCTGATCGTTGTCTAAATGGCATCGTAATTGTGACCTGTTGTTTGTTCCTGTAGGAACTTGGTGAACTGAGTATTGATTCTTGACAGGTTGCCATCCAATTGTTTAGCAAACCTAGAATCATCACCGTTTCTAACTCGCTTATGGTGGCTTGTAAATTGGGTTATGGCTGAATGAACACGAAAGAGATTGTCTGTTCTTGTTTCTAATTCTCCACCTATTAAGCCATGCACATAAGTATGCTCTAGTTGTTGAATATATCTGGAATCAACAGGTTCCCAAACATTTTCTATTTGAGATTTACGATTTTCTTCTGGAATGAAATCTTTGAAGAAAGTACGAATTAATTTCTTTCCGTCGTAAAGATCACAAGGAGTATCTATAAAACTCTCTTTGATGTACACATGTCGCTTAGCTTCTAGTACAGCAGCCTCTAGTGCTTGGTACACATCAACTTCTCCACGAGCTTTTCTGTGATTAATAGTTGCTTGACCATCTCTGATTCGACGTGTCATGCCATTTTCACAGACTAATTCGTTAGCCCATATCTGAGCTTTCATAGCTCTAGGTTCCATGTAGTTGATACTAAACATGAGGAAGAAATCAGTTGTATCACCAACTTCTTTTAACCTTTCAGGATTCATGTCAGTCAGCTTGGATGCAAAATATAAAACCCTTTGCTCAGGTAGATATCCTATGACATCAAGCGTGAGTTCCTGCAAGAAAGCAGCTTTGGTTTTATGGATGAACTCTTTGTACCAATTCAAACCATCTTGAGGATGGATAATGTGTCTGCAATTAGAGAATTGACCTAGTCGATCTCCATCACTGGTATACCAATTAACTACTTCGGGGTATGTTCTGTCGTATCTTTTTGAATATAAAGGTTCAGGAGTGACCAACCAATTGCAACCAATAGATTTCAATTGCTCTTCTGTTGATTGCCATTCTCGACATTCGGATTTAAGTCCTTGGAAGAACTTAGCGTCTGTTCGAGTAACTTTACCAGGTCTGAAAGTTTCAGAGCCTGGATCTTCTACATCTTTTGTACATAGCCCTGAGGTTGTGTAAGGCATTGCGGTAGCTAGGGATTGATTCATGGTGGAGATGAAATTAAGAATTGAGGGTGGTAATCATTTCATCGATGAGTAACTCTATTCGAGTCACTTTGGGTCGATGAATTGTGGGAACTTCTTGTTTCATGCTTTGAACATGAGACTTGATGTACTTCAAGTTAGGTAGGACACCTCCTGGTGGAAGTTCCTGCTTGGTGATTTCTTGGAGTAAATGTTTTTGCCTGTATTGAGACAGGCTTGTTGGAGGAACTGAATCAGGGATTTCCAAAATCTCTCCGTTAATTGTGTGTATGTGACTATTCATCAGAAACTGATTGTAAGAAAGGAGCTGGTTGGTTTAATGAAGCAGCGAGATCATTAACTTGAGATTGGAAAGCCATGAGTTCTCTGTCTGCTTGTTTGAATCGCAACTGATCGTTGCCAAGGAAACAATCAATGAAGGTACCTTTGAACGTGGTTTTTAAGCCAGTACTTGGGTTAACAACTTCACGTCCTTCTCCTTTTCTTGCATACAATGTGCCTGATATATCTTCTAAGTCAAGGTTAGATAAGATAATTCGTTGTACTAGCTCGTGAAGAGCACCAACGAGGCAGGCAGCATGATTTTGCACGAGGATCTTACCGTTACTTGTTGAACTGCCATTGCATTTAAGTTTGATTACTGACAGTCTTGTTTGGCGATCTTCAGTTGGCTCAAGAAAAGCAAATCTGAAGTAAGGACATGAGACGCCTTGGCTTGTATGCCAATCAACTCCAATAATGGGTTTACCAATGAAGCTGATACCTTCGTCTGGAGCGAGAGTAAACTCTGGACTACCAGCTTTAGTACCCCAGCCAAACCATTGGGCGTTAAGATCTAGTCCATAAGTTTGGATCTTTTGGTTAGGTCTCGTAGGATGAATACCTGTTGGAGGTTGAACAATTGCAGAGCTCATAAACGAAGCAGAAATAATGCACAGTTGAATGTTTGCAAACTTAAGAACCTAAACTAAAGTCAATAGCAGCCAACCTATGGAAACAGCAGAGACAACAAACCATCCTGAGAATCATGAGCTAGTGCTAATGATGAGTAACAAGCCAGAGGCGAGTCAATCTAGTGATATTTCTCAGAAATTAGTTTTATTGGCTTCTTTTGTTAAAGAATTACAGACACAATCACATCTAATTCACTTCAATTACGAAGGTTCAAACTTCTTAGATATTCATAATTTCCTAAAAGATCAATATGAACTGCATTTAAAACAGTTTGATCAGTTAGGAGAATTCGTAAGAATCTTGAATTATTGGATGCCGATGTGTTCCTGTGGCTTAAAGGACGCTTTAGGTTCTTGTTTTAAGAATATTGAGTCATACGAATGTACGTCTCAACTGAGGGTGTACTACGACAACTTAGGGACGCTAGAAAACATGATCAAATTGATCCAACCAGCAGTTGAATCATCTGATCTGTACGATGTTGCTCATTACTTGGCTGAACTTTTATCTCAAACATCCAAAGCTTGTTGGATGATTAGATCAGTTATCAGAGACAAGTATTAATAAGAGGGAATGTTTAAATAAGCTGCGTCTTTCATATCATCTAAACAAACATCTTTACATTCCTTATCATTAATACCGCAATCCGTAACACATTCGAGGTATTGATCTACCTCGTCTAATTGACTTGCGTCTCTAGGTAGCAGTTGATCAGCAATGACTTGCATTTGATGTTCTCCTGTTGTTACGTCTGAGGATTGCTTTTCTTTGGATGCCATAAAGAATAATGAGTAAAGAAAACAATCCTATGTAGTCTAAAAAGCTCATAAGATGAAGAAATGTTGAGGAATGGAGTACCAGCTATGATCAATAATTTATTCGATTAGTGATTCTGATTCATGTTGCTGTGCAACAGAAACTTCACAAGGTTGATAGTACTCAGGCTTGTAAATCGTGCCTGTTACTGCTCCTAGGCTAGCCTCGAAGGGCTGAGTAATAGCAGCACATGAGTCACAATTAGCACCGAGTACTTCTTCTGTGATTGTTCCATCTGGTAGGAAGACAAATTTAACTTGCGTTTGTTTCATGGAACCAAGGATTGAACAATGACTGATTTGTCTTTATTCATAGCTTGGATGCATTGGATTTCTGTACAAGCTTCTGATAGTTTTAATATTTTCATATTTCCTCCTTTACCTTTAAGAAAAAGATAGGAGCGAACTCTGGGATCCATTGACCATGTCTCGGAAGGATTCTTGAAAGGGATCCAAGCATGAAACTCGGTGTCGTCGATAGAAACTTTAACTCCAAGCCCCTCCCGAAGGAGGGATGTGGTGTGTTTAGCACGAGTCATAATTCAGCACCTATACCAGAGAAGATTTCCTTGACTGAATCTTTAATACTGCCTCCGTTGGAAACGTATTTTTCCATCTTGCTAACAAGTTTTTCCAATACTTGTGCTTCGTCGTATTGACTGTCTTTGGCAATCTCAGTCAATAACGATTGTACTTTGGGGCTCACCTGATTCTTCACAAATGACATTGTGAATCGTGGTTGTGTTAAATGTTTCATCTTGACACTGGATGTTATAGGAGTCGAGGGTGTATGGGGGTGGAAAGTCACTTGTTATGGGCCAAGTATTGTCGTATTCCACCAATGTTTTGGTAGAAGTTTTAACAAAAGGCCATTTCTTGCTAAAAAGCAAAGAAAATTCAAAAACTTTGTGACTTTCCATAGGTTTAGTCTTCAATGATGTTCTCAGTTTGCACTTCGGACTTGAGGTAGTCAACGTAAGCAATACCTACTGATGTAACATGCTTCTGAATTGTGTCCTGACGGATGGGTTCTCTGCATCCAAGCCTGCCTGCTGCATAAACTTGACCGTCGATATACATATCAAGAAGCTTTTTGAAGTGTGGATTTAAGCGATCTCCAGCTTCACGTACACGTTTAGCATGCTCTGTTTCATTGCGAGCTGCATTCCTTCGAGCCTGTGGTGGTCTAACCCCTGCTCTAGGTACACCATTTCTTACTGGTTGGGCAGTTGCAGTAATACTGTCTGCATCTCCCCATCCTTCGGTAGGGAAAGGTGTTGGTAGGAACGGAGCACTTTCTTCCACCTCTTGGTGGCTTTCTTGTTTGATGTAGTCAAATATGAGCATGGAACACTTGTATCTCTCATCGTATTGGATGCGAGTAGTGTATCCAAGTCCTGCGATGGGTGTGCCGTCAACACTGAAGGGTTGCCCAGCTTTGACATGGTCTTTGACGCTTTCGGGGAAGCTGACGGAGCATTCTCCCCCTCCTCCGTTTTTGGCTGGGGCGTTGTAATAGGCATAGTGGATGCCGTCTTGCCTCTGAGCTGGCTTGGCGCTGAGCTGGGGGTTCGAGGTGAAGAAGAAGACGGAGGTCGGAGTGGTGGTAACCATTTTATGGAAAAATGTGATGGAATAAAAAGATCCACGATTGTATATAGGTCACGTAGGCTGTAAACCACAGACTGACCTACTTTTAAATCGGGGAATAGTTCAGGGATGAACTTCATAGCCTCTTGTGAGACTGGAGTAAGAGTAACTTCACTGGCTCCTTTGGTTGTAGACGCAAAGAAGTCATATTGTTCACTCATTCAACTCTCCATTGGCGCTCTTGGATGAATTCAACTCCTTCATATGATGGTGGTTCTGTCTTGTTCTTTTGAGCTGCTTTGAAAGCATCTTTGAGTGATTGTTTGTTGACTGTTGTTTTAGTCCTTTTGAATTCATCTGGCAAACTATCAGGATCGCATAAGTATTCGTCAACATGCACTGATGAGGTGATCATGGATTTAATAGTATGCATAGGCAATCTGTAGTTAGTTAATTTGTTGTCATCGTTAATGATTGTTCTAAACAATCTGATGACTAACTCCTGTAACCGATGAGCCTTAGTTAACTCTGGGATAGCTAGCTTCTTCAGCCTGTCTGCTTCTGCTTTCTTTGCATTAGCCATTGCTATCAAAGCAAACGAGAAGTTAAGTAGGTCTGTAGCCTTGTTCTCGAAATTCTCCTTATCTGCTAGATATACTTCAATCGCACTGACTGCTGTCTGCCTCTTAACAGGATCGTCACTCTCCAGATCAACTATTGCTTGGTCTAGGGCTTTGAGTGAGATCTGATGTTGCAGAGCTAAGTCGAATGAGCTGATTCGGTGCCTTAGTTCTTTCGATAGTACCTTCGAAGTAGTCACTGGAGTAGATGTTGAGGCAGTGGTTTCCTGCGTCGATTTCACAGTCGAAGTCTTCGACCCAGGCGAGGTTTGTTTTGAGGTCATGAATAAATAGGCGTTTGAAGTCGCCACGAAAGGGGTTAATTGTATACCGATCTTCAGGATGCATAAAGTTTCCTGTTGATTGTGTTAATGAGTGTTTCAATCTTTCCTTGATTTTTTGAGTCTCCCGAAGATCGTAAAGTTGCTTGAGATTGTTTGATGGCATCAATAAGTTCAAGCAGGTGTTGACTGCGTGGACTATCCGCAACAGGATTACATTCATTTATATTCATAATTAAATATGCTGCTTGCGAATGATGCCGCAGAAATCAAGGATTGGGTAGAGCTGGCGCTGTCATGTCAGCAGAACGACAACACCAGCATCATTTGGTTACGCGGTTGCTTGCACGTCAACAACGTCTTCAGACTCAGCATTGTTGATCTCTAGATCTAACTTCTGACGTCTGAGTTCTTCCTCGGCTTTGTTGATAGCACGTAGCTTTGCTCTTGCTGCAATCTCCTCGGCTGAGTATGTAATCTTCTGTGGATTACCATTCTCATCACGACCCCAACCAATTGACTTGGCTGAGTATGTCTTGCCGTCAACAGAACATGTGTTGGTTGGATCTTCATTGGCAACAAATTCAGCAAGCGTGTCAGATCTTGCACCAAGAGTGATGTGATCTTCCATGCAGGCTTTGGTGTGCCTGTTACGGCAGAAACCGACTGATATTAAACCAGTCTTATTAAATACGTCTGGTCTGATGAAGAACGAGAACGATTTAGTACCCAAGTGTAGGGTCATAGGTGTGTGGTAGTTGTGAACAGAAGATCTACGCAATAATACATAAAATGCATTGTTGAATTAGATCACCAAAAAAATACACCTAATATAGGTGTATCAATGGAAATTTTAGGGCGTGAACATTAATCCACAGACTCGACTTAATCAGTTGCAACAGGCTATTAATAAAAGGTATTTAGCTGCTCAGAATGCTATACCTTCTGTTGGTCAGGCTGATGCTTCAGTTGCCCAAGCTTTGCGTGACGCAGGTGCAAACGTTAGTAACTTTGGTGCCAACAGAATTAATGCTCGGATTCAGGCTGCTACGGATGAGTTGATAGGAGAACAGGACAGACAACGTCTTGCAGAAGCAATTGTCGCAAGACAGAGTAGGAATCCTGTTCGGATGATTACTAATCCAGACGCTTTCTCAGCAGATGCTAAGGCAGTCTTGTCTCAAGTACAGCCAGGAGATAGAGCTTCTATCCAAGCGGCTTTACAAAATATACCTAACACCAGAGCAGATATAGCAGGAGCAGTGGGTGACGCTTTGACATTTTTAGGAGGATCTCCAGATCAAAGGACAGCGTCATTTAGACAAGCCCAAGTAGCCAGAGCAGGTGTAGCTGGTGTAGCGGGAGGTTCCGCTTTAACTGCAGCAGGTTCAGGATTACTTGACCTCATGGCTTATGTAGAGAGTACAGAGCAGCAAATTGTTGACAGAGCAAACACTTTAGTATGATCAAAAATCCAACTCCTGCTGAATGTGACATGGCAAGAAAGATCTTATATTCCATGGAGGCTCATGGGAATACTCATTCTTCTGCCTATATATCTCAGCAGGAGACTGTTCGGATTTGTCAAATAAGAGAGGAAAAAGAGTGGACGACCTAAGATTTGCAGGAGAATTATTTGATCTCGACCTGAGGAAAGGTTTAAAGAATAGCAATTTAGATAGCCTACGTAGAGGCTTTCGTAGTGACAAGCTAATACCTTCTTTACAGAAGACGTTTAACGAGATGTCTCCTGAAAATAGCGAGCCTGAATATACACTGTCAGGCAGTTATCAACCTGAAGTGGCATATGGGCTTTAAGATTTAGTCTTCTTAAGAAAAGTACCGTCAGGCTTTTGTAGACGTCCAGTCTTGGTCTTGCCGACCCAATAGTCTTCTCTTCTAAAACTGTATAGATATTCAATAATTTGCATAAATGGCTTGTTCTTCTTTGCCCAAGACTCGTACCTAGCTGCTAGCTTCTTGATCTGCCAAAGGAAGCGAACAATAGGAGGTAAAAGCTTATGGCAAAGTTCTTGAGTGAAGCGAGCCATGAAATAACAGACAAAAAGAAATTGAGTAGAGAAATTTAAGAAGGATTCTTTGAAATTTTCGTACTTATTACTAGTGTCGTAGTTTGTTGGGTCATAGTCAACCAGTTCACCGGGCTGAACAGGTGCAATGTCCCACTTGGAATTAGGTGGTGTCATTTGAATAGTAAGTAGGAGGACGCACTGTTGAGTTAGTGCAATAAAAAAGCCCCACCCGAAGGTGGAGCTGTGTATCTATATGTGGGATTCATCAAGAGTGTCGTCTTCCATTAGACAGCTTGCGGCATAACCTTCTCTGTCTGGAATCTCGTCTTCTTCATAAAGACTAGTAGTTAGGTGAGTACCTATTTGAACTGTCTTGCAGGGGTTGGCCTTCATAGGAAAGCCTTCGAAGCCACGTCGGTCACTCATGATTTCACCTTCTGTTGCTGCTTAGCATACTGCTTTAACTTGGTCTCACAGTTATCAAGTTCACGAACCTTATCATCTGTATGTGAAAAGTAGCATTCGATAGCTCTAATCATTTCACTATGTACACGTTCCAATCCTCTTGCATTAGATCGCTGCATAGCATCTATGAGTAGTAAGGCTTCTTTGGCTGACACATGACCAAATGGAATCAAGGTTTCGGTGGACTGACCAGGCTGTGGCTGACCAGTTATGTCGTTGTAGTGCATGACCAGTGTTGAGTTGGAGCAATAAAAAAGCCACCCAGCCGAAGCTAGGTGGCATATAAGTTACTTAGTGACAGGCTTGTCAAGACTAGATCTGATGATCTTGTAACTCTTAACTCTAAGAGCCTTGTACTGAGACTTCATGTAGCCTCCCATTAACTGTGGGTTAGAGGAAGGAACCCAGAAGCCTTTTAAGGCAACTTTGACCCACTGGCCTTTTTCTGAGTGCTTGGCTTGTAAATCAAGCAACTCTTGGGCTAGTGGAATACCGTTGTCACTAGCAATGAAGTTGTCGACAGGTAAGTCGATATTGATCTTCTGATCATTGAAGGTGTCAGTAGAACTGCAGCTAAGGAAGCCTTTGGCTTGGCGCTTAGCATTTTCACCTTGTCCAATCCACTCCTGTGTGTTCTTGAGCAGACCGACGATAACGACGTCATCATCGATACGCTCTGGAGTAGCAGCCTTGGCGGATGCTTTTACAGGAGTTTTAGTTGGAGTTGCAACCATTTTTAGGTGGTGATAGAGAACAATGCAGTGTTGAATTACTGCAATAAAAAGACCCCCACCAGCTAGAGCTGGCAGGGGATACATGGGGTAGGACGACCTACTCGAGGAAGGCGGCTGGGTCGATACCGAAGGAACGAGCTCGGAGGGCTACAGCAGACCTGTAGTTAAACTCGTCAGTGGTACCAACACTTGCCGCATAATTACTGGTAGCTCTAAGAAGGGAAGACAAAGCGTGATCCTCTTGAGCAAGATACTCAGAAATTAAATCGTTAACCATGGTGGTGGATAGAGAGAATAATGCAGTGTTGAGTTACTGCACTAAAAATTCCCCCGACCGACCTGAAGACCAGACCGACCGAGGGGAACGTAGTGGATAAGGGGTAGTACTGATGTACTTAAGCAGATAACTGAACCAAATCAACGAGATGACTAGGTTTGTTAGGTCCGCACAGGACGACCTCAAGCAAGAATGCTTCAGACTCTGCATCCTCTCTAGATCGATGGAAGCTAGAAAACTTCCTATCTAGGATGACTGCCCACAACTCATTCATAATGCACTGTTGAGTTACTACATTAAAAAACCCCCATCCAGGAAGACCTAGACAGGGGCTTTGGGTTATTGCTCTTGCTGCAAATGCTTACCAACGTAGTAACCATTATCGCGGCAAAACTCAACTAAAGCCAGCTTCTGAGCGCGTTGATCGCCTCTCAAATACTCTGCGCCAGCGCATTGCATCTGAGTAGAGGCAGACAAACCAGTCACAAGCTGGGTTATTAGCATGATTGTTCCCCAAGAGAAACAAAAAACACAAATAGGATAGAGAATCGAAGATGATTTCATAATGCATTGTTGAATTAGTCCAATAAAAAACCCTACCTTGCGGCAGGGAGTTTCTTGACCTTCTTAGTGGTGTATCTGGGATGACCAGCTAGGATCTGGGTCTTCTTCCAGTGCTCTTTGGCTGTTTCAAAGGACATCAACAGCGAGCACTGAGCATACACCTTATTGCGTGGATTCTTAGCCTTAGGCAGGTAAGTTATCACGCAAGTTTTAAATTCCTTGTTCAAGGTATATACATACTTAGCGGTGCTAGTTGTAATACTCTTAACTTGGATAGACATAATGCATTGTTGAATTACTGCACTAACATCGCACTAACATAAAAACTTGCATTATCTCCAAAAAGTAGCTATATTTGTCAACTAATCTACTTAACAGTAGGCGTGAACGTTACATTGTAAACAAGTAACTCAAAGAGCGAGCGATTAGCGAGCGTAATGCGAACACAAAACGAGCATAGCGAGTGCATGGGGAGCTTGGGTAAAATGAGCTTAATTGCGTAGCAATTCGAAGCGAATCATTATAAGCAAGCGAGTGAAGCGAGCGCAGCGGTTAGCAACTGGGTACGTGTTAGCCTAGTGTCACAGGGTTTGGCGCCCTCGAGAGAGCGAAGAAGGGGCAGTGCGATAAATGCGCTATGTATGCGGGGATGCGTGGGATAACTGTTGCTAACTCAGGCTCGCAAGGGAAACAATAGATTATGCAAAAGATAACTATGGATTACACCCTTGAACGCGGTCGCGTAACACGGCGCAACGCAAACTTCCGCAGCTAAAGATTTAAACGTAGTCACATAAGTCTTCTGTTGTTAAACAATTAACTAACATAAGTCTTCTGCTGTTTAACATTTGCTGCGTCGCTTCATTACATATGCCCTTCTTTTTTTTGTTTGAGCGGTGCTTCAACTAGGCGAGGGTGTTTGATGTATATCTCGCTGAGCAATATTTTTCGAGATTTTCCCGCGAGGCCCGCATAAGGGGGCATAAAACGCTTCATGAGGAAAAAACGCGACAAAGAGCTCCGACGCCCTTAACCATCGCTTAACATCAGAAAACCAGGGCTAGCACCTTTAGTAACTCGGTAGACTTGTAGTACAGATATAACTCGTAGAAATAAGATGCTTGGCGGTATCGGCAACTTTAGGTTTTGGGATGATAAAGACGACAGACGTCGGCCCGAAGGCGAGCAACTCAAACGCCTGCAAAAGCTAGTAGAAGAAAGCGCGGCACCATATAGAGGGCAGACTGCAGCAGAAAATTTAGACGAAGTAGAAAGAAGAGGTAGGCAAGGCTTAATATTTGGTTCTCCACAGCAGCAACAGCCCGAAAATACTCGTAGAACTATCAATCCAGACACAGGCACTTATGTAATGCCTGAAAAAACTCGTGCAACACCTTCTGGAGATTTTGCATTTACTCCAAATAGGGGTGCGGGTGGTCGTATTATTCAACCTAATAAAGAAAACAACACGGCAGGCGGCGTTTTAACACCAATCCCTGCTAGAAAATCTGACGAAATTTCTCCATCTGTCCCTCCAAGGGGAAATTTTCCAGACATAGGCGAATATTCTGGTAGAACAGGCAAGCAAATGCCTTACAAAATGGTCGGCGTTTACAGACCTAATAAAGAACCTGTACCTACTAAAGACTTTTTCTCAGAAACACAAGCAAAATATCCCACTCAGAGAGATCCAAGAATAGAAAAAGCTCTGAGAGAAGTGCGACAAGAGGCTTTACGACCAAAAGAAGACTTAAAACCACAAGAAGAACTGCTAAAAAGGTATAAAAACTGGGATTACGGCCCATCTGCGGCGGAAGGTAGGCAAATAGGACCTGCAGAGACTCGTTCGCAGCAATTAAGTGCAGCAATGCCAGAGTTAAGTGGAGAAGGAGTTAACTATTTATTAGACAATCAAAGAGTTATACAAGATCCATCAACGCGCCCCGAAGGTGTCTTAGCAAGATTAGGCAGATCCGGAGAGATTGGTCCTGAGTCAGGAGTGGCGACTTCTTATGACGATCCTGAAGGGAAGTATTTAAGAGCTGATTCCGAAAGATTCAAGGAAGTTCCCACTGTTCAGATGGTTCAAGACTATGATCAACTTGCAAAAATAGGAGTAGCCCCTAATGACAAGCTGAAACAGTCACGGACTGCGGTTGGTCCTTATGTTGTACCTGCTTTGATGGCTCCGCCTGGCGAATTCTACGACCTGCAAACTCAAAAGATCGAACCGCTCGGGTCAACGCCTGAAGAAACGCGCAGACAAAAAATGATGGTTGCCGAGGGTACTGGTGTCAGGCAGCCTGCTACTTATACTGTCGGTCGAAAAGGAACAAGACGCTTTAACCCAACAGCAGTCAGGTTGGAATTGCTTGATCCAAGTGCAAGACTACCGATTGATATTGCTGAGAAATATGGTTTGTCTTATTTCGTCCCAGATAGGACTAGTGGCAGACCTCAAAGTCAAGCACAAACATTAGGAGAAGCAATTAATGCGATAATTCGTGGAAATTTAGCTCCTGTAGTATCTATTCCAAGCTCAAATTTGGATGTGAGAGCTGGTAAATATGAAAATTCTCCTAATCAATTCTTTTTAAACGACGAAAGAGTAATTCCTTTAGGACGTGGTCAGTCAGATGGAGAAACAACAGTAAGACTTGGAACTAGTCGCATAACTAATCAAGGATATATCACAATTAATAACTTATTAGAAGATATAACTGGTATGCAATTAGTTTCAAACTTCAAATTGCAAGATCCAATATTGGGTGACATGCAAAAACGATTGATGCAAGTTACAAAGCCAGCTAAGCAATACCAAAAAGGAAAACCAATGGTTACCATTACTGGCAATCCTTTACAAGACTTACTTGATCAGTTACAAGAAGGAAGAGATATAGATCGAATGCTTGGAAGTGCAGAAAGAGTGAACTTCTCTCCTTTAGCGACAGATCGTTTTCCTCTAGAACGAGATGCGTTCAGAGATAAGATGGGACTCAAAGAACGCATGATTCAAATAAGAAGAGACGCTAGAGCCGCAGGAGCTCCTAATCTGTACACTCCTGAAGCCCAGAACGCCCCTGTAAACCCCAGCCCGGACGCAAATATAAATAGGAAACCTTCGGTGAGTCAGGCCAACGTCCCAGCAGGAATGAGACCTACAACTAACGAGTATGTTGATCTGCTTGTGCGAGGAAAAACTGAAGAATTACTGAACAAATATTCAGATATGGACTTTGTTCAAAAACTACGTCGTCTCAGAGGTCGTTAATGGCAAGAAAAAAACATTTTATTGAAATTACTCCTGAAAGGATGAGGGAGCATACTGCACAAGGATATGCTGTTTTGGGTGCTATCACTGATAGACGAGGATTTGACCCTGTTGCGGTTGTAATTTTATCAACTTTAATTTTCAACACGCATACATGGCTGCTTCATGAGTACGTTTATAAAACAAATAAATTTCAGGCTATAGAATTAAGAGATGAATAATAAAACTGATTGCCCTAAGTGCAAACACGCTAAAGAGTTGGCACAAGCTTACCAAAGGCAGAAAAAATGACTTATTCGATAGCTGATTACGAAAATAGGTACGCTAATCACATAGCAGAGGCCAATCGTAAAGGTAATTATGACACCGAAAAGATTATTGCCAACGCTATAAGACTGAGTCGCGTTGCTACACGAAAAGATTTTGAGGATTTCAAAGAGACTTTCAAAGATTATGATCATGGATTAGGTCACTGGAAGAAGTGGGGAGGTGGCAATAAAAGAGCTTCTGGAACCACTGCTACAAGGAAAGCGAAAATTGCAGCGATATCTAAAGCAGTTGGTGATAGTGCTGACTCTGTTAATGTGACGCAAGCTCCAGATATTAATAGAAATGATTATGCTCATTCTTCTTATGACGATGGATTAGGTTTTAGAGTTAATCAATTTTTAGCAGGGATTAACGCAAAGGCTAATGATACGCAAGGGAAAAACATGCCTAGCAATCCAAGTATTGGATACAGCAATCACAGCAGAACAAATAGTTATAACACTCATGGAGTAGGAACACGAAGCGATGGATCTAAAGGAACTTATGGAGGTCCTAGTGTTTCTGCTGGAACTTATGGAGGCATTAGTTCTAACTCCTCCTCCCCTAGATTAAGTAGATTTGCAATGTCATTTTCTGTGCCATCTAACTTGCGATCCTTATATACAGGAGCTTTTAACATAGCTGGTGGACCTGATCCTAATAGAGGACTGAACAGAGGTGCTACTTATGGTCGTGACGGAGAAAAAACCAGTATTACTACAGATTCTGATTTCGGTATAAGAATGAGAAATCAAGTTTTAGCTGATATGGCTAGATTTAAAGCATGAGCAGGAAAGCTGGAGACGAGCTTAAAAAAGCTTTTAAAAAAATGGATAAGCCGATGAGTAAAGGCGGCACAGGAGGAACCTTTACTGCTGCTGCAACTAAGGCTGGCTATGAAGATACTCCTGAAGCTCGCTTGGAATTTGCTAATAAAATTTTAAAAAATAAAGATGAATATTCCGACAAAATGGTGAGAAAGGCTAATTTTTATAAGAACGTTATTTCTAAGTAAACTAAAATTAACAATTCTTTGTAGACATGCCTAATAGGTTCTTAGAAGTAGAGTATGATCCTGCTCAATTTAAGTTATATGCAGCACGCAAGATAGAAGGTGTTACCAAAGTATTACCTACTCCTGAATTTAAGACAATCAGCGATGCTGCTTATAGCATTACTACTGATGATGAAGAAAGCTATTTAATTGCTGATACTGTTGACACTACATTTACTTTGTCGTCAGGATCGTTTAGGAAGGGAAGTCAAATAACTCTTGTATCAGGTGCTTCGAATCAAATTACTTTAGTTGCTAGTGGTGTAAACCTTTTTTCCTCTTCATCTAATACATCAACGACTGGTACCTACAGAAATACATTTGCTTATTCAAAAGTTAATTTATTCAATATATCAACTGATAAGTGGGTAGTAGTAGGAGATATCACTGCTGATGCTTTGGAATCTTACGTTGTCACTCACGACAGTGGTGATTATATATTTAACGGTAGTGGACTGACTGACCAAGCTAACCCTAATTTGACGTTATCTGCTGGACAGCTTTTGATTATCGAAAACCAATCGGGATCTTCTCATCCTTTTGTCATCAAGAAAGGCAATGTCAGTGGTGCAACAACAGGAGCAGGTTTAACTAATCCCGGTTGGGCACGCATAGATAACAACAACACAGCAGTTGCAGCCGACAAGTTGATGGTTTCTTTCAAGGAAACTGGTGATTACTATTACATCTGTCAAAACCACTCTTCAATGAAAGGATCTATCACTGTTCAGTAGCAGTTATTATATGTAATAAAGAGTATCTTCTTAGCGTGGCGCATAATCTGACCGATCATTTAGGTACGACTAACAAGGCTATTGACCGTGCTATCTCCCAAAAAAAGGCTCGGGACGAGACGGCAGTTAAAGGTGCTTATGAAGAAGGTGCATTTCAACAGTTCGCAGAAGCTAATAAAAGAGAATTTGATAATTTAGCCAACAACCCTGCTTCCGATCCTGCCGCTAAAGAATTCTTGGCGAGGTGGATGGAACAATATCAGCGAGGTCAGTACGGACCTATGGGGCCATACGCATGAGTATTCCATTAGCAGGGGCGAAAATGCTGCCCTTCATTAAAAGAGGGGCTGGCATGTTGGCTAGAAATGCTGGCAAGCTTGGAAAAGAATTAATTCCAAAAGGTACTCCAATGGAGAGAGCCTTAATGACTGCTGTTTGGTGGGGGCCTGATGTATTAGTTTTCCCTGCATTAATGGCTGCTACGGCTCCAGAAGGAACAAGTGCAATCGATAGATTAGGTATTGCTGGAGAAGAGGCGACTATTGGCACCCTTGCTTCTTTAGTTGGTCAGTCTGCAGGTATAGGAATTGGTAAAAAATTACTTAAATTACCTTCGGGTGGACAAGCACTTGGCTTGCTCCAAACTGCAGGTGACTTTACTGTTGGTGCTCCTGCCAGAATGCTTGCTCCAAGGCCATTGACTAACAAGGCTTATGAAACAGCACAGCTAGAAGGGCAAGAACTCCTAAGAGCACAAATTAGACAAGAAGAAAGAGAACGCAGCGATGCGTTAATTAAGCTTGTTTTAGAAGGTGCAGGATTATCTACTAACCTGATGGATAATTATGGCTGAAGGATTAGGACGTAGACCTCAGGATGGCTTGAGGATATTCGAAGAGGGCTTTAGATCTAACCCTAGATTCTTCAACCCTGAAGATATTGTCAGAGCAGATCCTATCGAAGATATGTTCATGAGCTCTTCGGCTCTGGATGCATTAAGACGAGCACTGCCTTCAAATGTAGGATCTACCGCATGGGGTAATGATTTCCAACGTCGCATGGAAACTGCCCCTAATTGGCAGAGAAAAATTGCTAATGCTATTTCTTCCGTTCCTCTAGGGGGAATGTCAGAAGTTCAAAAAGAAGAATACAGAGTTCAAAGAGACTTAGATCCTCGAATAGCTAGAGAAACTGTTGATCCTGGTTACACAGTTACTAAGACATCTAGGTTTGGATTACCTCAAGTCGCAGAAGATGCCGTTCCTAGTGATCGTACAAAGTTAGGACGTCGAGCACGTATGTTGCAGGCTTCAGGTATAGCGGCTGGCGATATTATGACGGACGGATTGAGAACTATTTGGTGGTTCTTAAATGCACCTCAAGCTGTGGCAACCTTAGGTTCCTTACAAGGTATGCATATGGGTGAGAAGCCTTTAACAGATATGATGCCTGATATCCCAGTAGGAAAAGAAAAAACAATTAAATCAAGATTATTACCTACGAGGGGATACAGATTAGCTGCAACTATGCCTGCCGTAATAGGAACTTCTATTGCCGTCGGCAATATTGGACGTCAACCAGGATATAAAGCAATTATTCCAAGTGAAGATGATCCTCGTAAGAGTGATGCTCCTGCTGCTGAATTACTAAGTAGATACTTCTTAGGACGTTCAGGTAGGCTTCTTCCTTACAGCGAATTTGCAAAAGAAAGACCAGACGTTTCTCCTGAGGAATACAGACGATATAAAGCTTATACCTTTGACCAAAAGACAGACTTAAATCCTTTCGATGGAGACTTTAATCTTCTAGGTGCTTTAAAAGGTACCGTAGATGGCATTCAAGGCCCTGAAGTTAACTTTATGGGTAAAAGCATCCCTATAGCAACAGGTGTCTTACCTGCGGTAGCAGCAGCGGTTGGCACAGGCTATGGCTTAAGAAGAGGAGGAAAGAGATTGCTTGCACCAAGAGGGGGAATTACAAAACAGCAAGGTGTTCAAAGTCGTCTAGCAGCTAAAGAAGAAGAATTTGATAAATTAGCTTATAAATTAGGACAATACAAACCTGAGGATAAGTACTTTGAAGGAGCCAAAGGAAAAGCAGATCTAAGAAGAAAGGCTCGCTTACAGGAAAACATTCCAGAAATGAAAGCAATAAACGAAGCCAGAAAAGCTGCTAACGAAAGAGAAGCCTTCTTATCTGCAGTGCAGTATGGATCTGGAGGATTAGTAAGCACTGCTGTTCTTGGTCAGGCTTTAGAATCTTTAAGAAGGTCTTTAAAGACACCAGAGGAAGAAAATGTTTAACAGAATTAAACCTTTTGCTTCTATAAGAAGTGATGACGAAGCTTTGAAGCTGATGATGGGCGATTATGATGCAGAAATGGGAAATACTCTTGCAAGGCAAATGTTGGCTGCTAAATCCAAGACAAACATAGCCGAGATAGGTGGTGACGCGAGAACGGATGCAGCAGATAAATTAGCTAGTGGTGCATTTTTTAATTCACTTATTGGAGGTATTGGAACATTAGCAGGAGCTGGTATTAAAGCATATAACGCTAATCAAGCCAGCAACGTCTACGCTAATAGTGACTATGACTACCCAATGTATGAAGATCCTGCAATTACTGGAGGTGGTGATGTTTACTCCGAATGGAATACTGATATGGGTGTAAATGACGCCCCTATATACAAAACTTGGAATACCGATTACAGTACTAACCCAAAGTATGATCCGTCATCTGATTCCTATAATTCTTTCGGTAATAGGTTTGACCGTTTCTTTAACACAGGTTGGTTTTAAATAATGGAAATCAAAACAGACCCTAACGCAATTTGGACTATCAAGGACTTCGGAAACTACGGAGACGATGGTGGCGACTTCTCTGGACCAAGTATTAATAAGTATGCAATGGAGTTTAATGATGTTAAAAATTTCAGAAAGGCCAAAGCGAAGGAAATGTCTTTTGCAATAGGTAGTTTGGCAGACGGTCCTGCTCCATTTGATATGAGTGGAGGAAAAGCAGGAATAGCAGCAGGTTTAGGACCAATACAATCGGATGCTCAAAAGAATCTACGTTTAGGGGGAGATCTACTTGGAATTAAAGCAGCAGAGGAAGCAGCCCAAATTCAAGCTGATGCCATTAGAGATGCTGCTAAAAAGCAAGCTAGAGCAGCAAGAAATTCTGCAATCATTGGTGCTGGGGTAACTATTGGCGCTGCGTTGATTTAAGTTATATTGAAAAGCGTATTGGGGATACGCATTTGATTACTAAGTTAGAACGTACAGATCAGATTATTGATACATCAGTAAATCATTTCCTTTCAACCATGGTTGCATGGTCTGGAGGGAAAGACAGTATGGTTTTGTTACATCTGCTTAGACGTCATGGTATTCGTGTACCTGTCATATTTTTTAGAGAATTATGGCAACCTTTTAAATATGAGTTTCATGATCAAATTATTAGAGATTGGGGTTTATTGGTTCACACATGGCATCCTTTCGCTACGGCGATGCAACGTAGTGGTGATGAATTCGAGGTTCAAAATTATTACAAGATAAACAAGACTGTTTTAACGTGTCCGACAGGTATTACAGAACCTGTAGATGATTTACCTTTTGTGACGGCTTTAGATATTTTGAATAGACCAACGCAAGACAAATTAGAAGTACCAATATTTAATGCAATATGGATTGGACATAAACGCTGTGATTCAGATCCGATCCTTGGAGGGGATGCTGGTACCAGGGTGGAAGCAAGGACATTACCTGAAGGGCCTACTTTCTTATATCCATTACGTGATTGGACTCATGACGATGTTTGGCAGTACATAGAAAAGTATGATGTTCCTTTTGACGAGAAGCGGTATGAAAAGGTAAACGGCAAATGGAGAGAAAGACCTGAGAAGAGACATAATGCAGACTACGTTCATGCATCGATTGAATGCGTAGATAATCGAGAAAATGCCCCTAATTTTTTCCGATGCAAAAAACTGAACATGGACACGGAAAATATGGCTCATATGGTTCCATGGGTTGAACCAGAGAAATTGAGTTATATGCAAGATTGAAACGTCAATTCCTGATAGTCATTAGAATCTAGTTATAGGATTCGTGTGACTAATTTTGGACGAAAATTTATTTCAGCGATTATTGGCTGCGATCACAGGGGGCAATAAGACGATTGATATTACTGGAGACTACGTTCCGGGTAGTACTCTTAACCCTGTAACGTCAAGAGGGAATAGGAATCTCCTCCCTGAGATGAATGATTTGCTTGGCAGAAGGAGAACTAATGTATCTATTACCGGAGATCTTGACGCTGCCAATAATGCTATTAATAACGCCGTAAAAAACACTAAAACACCAAAAGCTGTTTTTGGAGTCAAAGGGGGTCAGCCAGGACCTATGACTCGCCTAGCTTTTGATAATAATTTTCAAAATGCATTAAAAGGAAATCGTTTAATAATAGGAGATGTAAATTTACCCGCAGCACAGAGAGCTGGTATTGGATTTAATTCTGCTACCAATAGATTGGTCATGCCTAAGGGGATGAATCAATTAAAGATTCCAAGGATTGGAGGTGTAGGAAAACTAGGAGGAGTATTATTAGTTGCCGATGCGTTAGCCGAGTTAGCAGATAAAAACGATCCTATGGTCGTCAATTTGGCAGAAGGTAGTGGTAGAGCTGGAGGAGGAATGTTAGGAGCTATTTTAGGTGGTGGTGCCGCAGGATCAGCGTTTGGTCCCTGGGGAACACTTGCAGGTGGTATTGGAGGTGCTTTCTTAGGTTCAGGACTTGGACAAACTGCTGCTAGAGGATTAGCTGAAGTTTTACTTCCTGATGGTTATGTGCGTGATTATCGTCAAGGTAGAATGTTAGATGAAATAGCAAGACAAAACGAATTGCAAGCAGCACTGAATGCTAATCAAACGGCTGCTAATGTGGCTAATGCATTGATTGAAAGTTCTTTAGCTAGGAGATAACCTGAATGGCTTTTAGAGGAGTTTCTTTTACCCCTAGTGCGGCTCAACAATACTTAGCAAGTGTTGCTTCTCGTACTGCAAATCCGTCTACCAGAGCTTTGAGCACTATTGCTTCTGGGGAGAAGGCTGTAGATGCAATGTTGGATGTAGAGAAGAATAATCAGAAATATTCGACCGAGTTAGCGACTAGAGCATTAATGGAAGCAGGAGCTATCGAGCGTCAAAAAATAGCAAGCGAAAACTCTCTAAAAGAAGCAAAACTTAGAAATAAAAGTACTCTTGCTGACAAACTTACTGCTTTCGGGAATTTCAGAGGTAGTCGTCAATTAGCAACTCCTGCCATGATTCCAATGGCTGGAACAAGAACTGATCAAAATAACGCCTTGAAATCGACATTATCAAACATCGACGGATCTGCTAAAAAAATAGACCGTCAGGACAAGAAGCTTTTAAATAAATTCAAGAAGAACGAATTACTTGAACTGGATACTGATACCCTACTGAATAATATTGACCAGAAACTTATTGGAATCCAAGAACAACAAGTGTTAAGTCAACGTCCAGCAATCCAGAAAGTAGAGGAAGATTTAGTAGGCAATCTGGACAAGGGTTTATATGATTTCTTAACTC
This sequence comes from Methanobacteriota archaeon, assembly GCA_002715725.1. Taxonomy (GTDB): domain Archaea; phylum Thermoplasmatota; class Poseidoniia; order Poseidoniales; family Poseidoniaceae; genus MGIIa-K1. The sequence goes on from PAZU01000034.1 coordinate 24,488, forward strand.
CAGGTATTGTTAATAACAGCAACCTAGGAATCAGTGCATTTAAATCACCAGCACAAATCCTTGCAGAGAAAAACCTAGAAGAACATGTCAAGAGTGGAGGTTGGAACGTCCCTCTGACAGGTGGTTATTAAAACAAGTATTATTAATACAGATTGGTAGATTCCTTCGGCAATGTCATTTAAGTTAAATCCAAATAAGCTGTATTCAGAAGAACAGTACGCAAGGCTGCTGAATGAAGGAAAAATTTCTAAAGAGGATATAAGAACTCATTTTGACGCCCAAAAAGCGAGGGTTCAATACGCTGACAAACAGATAGAGATTCAAAAGTTAGGGCCTACTGCTATAGCGGCTGACAACGCCACCAAGTTTCACGGTCAATTCATGGATTCTGTAAGGGATCAGGAAATTAAAGATATAAATACGATGGTGCCAAACCTTCAGAATTTAAAACAACAAGCTTCCCTCTTAGGACCAGGTGCCTTTGACGCGGATGGCAATATAAGTCTTGATACTAGAAATGCTCAACTTCAAGGATATCAGGATGCACAAAAATATAAAGCATATAAAGAGCAAATTTTAATGCCTCAACTAAACAGGCAGCTAGGGACGGATTTAGCTGTGGCTCTAGGTTTAATGCTTACTAATTAAGAACATGGCACGTTTTGCGGGAGACAATCCTCAACTATCTAATTTAGATTTAGCATTGTCTAATTCTCCTAAGGATCCTCAAGATCGTTTTGATCCTTATGCTCAGAATGCAAGCACCGTTCAATATGGTGATGTTCAGAGAGCTCCTATACCTTCTCAGAATCCTAATCAATCTGAGTTTGCTGCTGGGATACAAGCAACGGCTGACAATGGATCTCAGTCGGTAGTGAATGATAATCAATTACCAGAAAATATTCCTACTAAAAGAATGACAGCCTCAGAAAGGTTGGCTTCTATGTATAAAGCAGCTCGTGAAACAGGAGACAGAACAAGAGCTGAGAATCAACCAAAACAAGAGTCAAGAGAAACTAGGGAGACTCCAGAATCATCTCGTGCTAATCAAGATTTAGCTGGGGTGAGAGGTGCTATTAACTATTTCGACGAGGCAAGAAATCAAAAGAAAGCTGAGTTAACAGAAGGTAGCGACAATAAAACACCTGAAAAAGAAGAAGCTGATAATGATAAGCAGAAAGAAGCATTAGAAAGAGCTCAGACTCAAAAAGCAACTAAAAAAGAAGAACCTGTTTCAGATCAACCATCTTGGGATAGGAAAAAGAATAAAAACGAAAAAGATGAATTAGAACCTTCTAGTTTCGGCTCTGTTATTTTCCAATCTATGTAATTAAAAGGGTTTATCATAGTAGTATCTAGTCTCAATATTCATGTCATCTGTAGCCCAAAATTCAATAACTGGTACAGGCTCTTCATCTAATAATCAGTCTCTAACTGATTTTTGGAATAATTTCGGAAAGCAAACCCCTGCAAACCCAGCCGTAACTACTGAAGGAAAATTAGTAGAAAAAGGCATGGGTGGCCTAGTGAATTGGGCTTTGTTAAATCCGACTAATAAAACTATTGGAGGATTTACTTCTGGAAGTTTAATGGGAGCATATAAAAATTACATGGATATGGGACAAGACCTGACGTATAGAAAGGCTCAATTAGGTCAAAATTTAGACTATGAAAAAGGAATGCAGCAACTTACCACTGGTAACACTGCAATCTTGATGGGGATGGAAGGAAATATAACTAAAGATTTGACAAAATTAGCTGGCAATATAGGTAGTAGGCAAATAGGGGAGGAAGGAGATCAGGAGCGTAGAACTGCTCGAGTTCTTGGAGATGAGTCACGCTTAAGCATGATGGAAGAAGGGTCTCAGAATAGGATGACTCTTGGAGCTCAAGGAATACAAGATCGCTTGGGAACAAAGGCAAAAGGAAAAGAAGATAGACTCAGCAGAAGAGAACAAGGGCTTCAAGACAGACTATTAACTCAGACCAAAGGATCAGAAGAACGTAAGACTCAACGAGATATGTTCAGAGGCCAAAGGCAGATGCGTGCCGATGCCAGAGGTGCTATAAGAGGTGCAGGTGCTAGATTCTTCGGGTGATACAACAAACCATTGTGAAGGTAGATTTTCCTGAGATTCAATCTTTTTTAACAGCTTTAGATAATGATCGTCGGGAGGCGTTTTTAGCATATGTCGAAAATACTTATTCGATTTACGAAATATGGCTGTATGCAAGAGTAATTGGATATGATTTAGGTTTTAATTTATTAGAAAAATGGGTTACAAAGAATTACCCAAAACTTAATCGAAGAGAAATTCTCCTAGCAGAAACTGTCAAATTAGAAGCGGATGTTGATTTTCTTCGTCAGCAAGTGCAAGCTGACCTAGTTAAACCTGATGCGGCAGCTACTCGTATTGCTCATTTATCTAAAGAATTAAGAGGTCATATTGTTGAAACTGAAAAGATGACTAAGAGTACCGACAGAAGAGGATTAATATTGGCGGGTGCTGATAAAGTAATGCGTGAACTAAGATCAATATTTAAGGGGAATGAGGATGTTATTAACGCTCTCGACCTTGCCTATGAATCCGTATGGGCGGCATTAATAGAAGAACGGTAGTATTCACCTAAACCAACAATTCAATGACTGAGGAAAAAATCAGAGAGATTTTACCAGACGTTTGTTATACCAAAGCAGAAGTAGATATCATGTTGGCTGATGCTGTAGCAAAAGCAAAAGCAATAGATGAAGCGTCTATGAAACAACATAATCGCAATGCAACGATTATCAGTATGATCCTTGGTTTTACTTGTTTAGCCTTGTTTTTAGATGGTTTGCTACGTATATTAGGAATCATCCCTCCTTTTCTTGGTTTGGATGTGAATGTGATTGATCAAATTGTTGAGAAGGTAAAACGTGGCTGATCTTGATGGCGTCATTGAGTTATTTCCTACTCGTATTTTTAAATTTCGGATAGATCCTCGAATTATTAAGGATGCCGTAAAACATAAGAAAAAAGGAGGAGAAAACCATACTTTTGATGAAGTTTTTAATCACCCAGAATTCCTCTCTCTACAAGAAGAAGTTCTTAAGAGTGTTACCCCTTATTGCCCAGGCGGTATCCCTAGATTGCGACATATGCGTTCACAACAAAAACATGATCGCATAGGTGAATGGAAAATTGTTTCTGGTTGGATCAATAATCAATCACCAGGTCAAGAAGGATTTAAATATCATCCTCACGCAGAATCTTTTATGTCTTGTGTCGTTTATTTAGAAGGAGAAAATATGTCTATCAATTTTAGAGATGAAGCTAGGCTTGCCCCTGCCGACGAAACTGGTAGAGCATCTTACGACTTACTTATACGTCACCATTGGCACGAGGATGCCACTATCCCCGCCGAAGTAGGAGATGTAATATTATTCCCAAGCTACCTACTTCACAAGCCAAATAAGAACGAAACAGACATTGACAGGATTAGTATTGCTTATAATTTAATGCCTACTCGACTTAATCCTCCAACCACCCCTCCCTGGTCTATAAAATTCGATGTATAGTGAAAAATAAGCAGTAATTAAGTTTATCACTATTTATGAATAGGGAACAACAAAATGTTGAGAAGTCAGTACCCATGTACGATCTTCTAGATGCATGCTGTGCCTTGCATGGTGGTCTGGAGCTAGAAAAATTCGAAGATAAAAATTATGCCCTAAAACATGCGTTGAATAGATTCTTTGGTTATTTGACCCCCGAAGCCAAGGCAGAATTTCAAGATTGGGTTGAAAGAAAGGGCTGGAGGCAGAAAGAAAAAATTATTCTTATGTAGTAGAAATAGTGAATAATGTCTAGACTTGAGGCATGTCAAATGTTTCTATATCTTTAGCTCGTAGACGTAGCGCACAGCTAGCTGCTCAGTCTATTACGACTGAACCTAAGGTTGTAATTACTCCTCCTCATGTTGTAAAAGCGCGTCAGAGTTTTGCATATTTTTGCGAACTCATGGGCAAACCAGCCGCTAAACATATGAAAGATTGGCATAACGCCTTTCTGACAGGAGAAAGCAATGAGCATTTGCTGGACGTAGCAGGCCCTAATACTTGCTTGTTGAGTCCGAGAGGAAGTGCTAAGTCAACCGTGATAGGTATGTTGGTTGCATGGCTAATAGGACGTCATGCAGAGAAAAAGAAGTTACTCAGAACACTGTATGTTTCTTATAACGTTGACGTCGCAAGAAACAAAAGTGCTGCGATTAAAAATTTAATTTGTAATAAGGAATATCAGGAAATTTTCCCAACTGTTCGCTTGTCTAAACATCGAACAAGTGATGAATTATGGTCTATTGATTTCGAGTTTGCAGAGATAGATATCAGAGGAGAAGATGCTTTTACAGTTGCTTGTGCGGGATTAAAAGGAACAATTACGTCTAAAAGAAGTTCCTTGATTATTGTTGATGACGCGATCAAAAGTGCCGCAGCTATTGCAAACCCAGACATTAGAAGAGAGATGGAAGCAAATTGGAATAATGTCATCGTTCCAACCATGTTCCAAGGTGCTCGTGCAATAGCCTTAGGTACTAGATTCCATTTTGATGATTTATTTACAACTACTTTTTGTGAAAAAAGAGGCTGGAAAGTTATAACGCAAGGAGCTTTGTCTTACGACGATAGTGGTAATCCTAAATCTTATTGGCCCAAAATGTGGTCGATTAAATATCTTTTAAAACTGCAAGCAGAAGATAGAACTTCTTTTTCTTATCAGTATTTGAATCGACCAATTAAAACGACAGAATTAGGAATATCTCCTGAATTATTTGTAAAAGGCGAAGTTCCTGACGATTACGACATTGTTGGAGTAGGTATTGATTTATCTGCAGGGATGTCAGAAAGAAACGATTGGACAGTATTCACCTTGGCAGGGCGAGTTGGTGACAAGGTTTATATCATTGATTACAAAAGAATGCGTTCAATGGGAAACATTGAAAAGGTAGAAGCTTTATGTGAATTACTAGTGGAATGGAATCTTTTAAGAATGAATGATGATGGACAATTTTTTAGAACTGATTCGCCTGTAGTCATATGGCCTGAAGTTGTCGCATATCAAAAAAGTTTTGAAGGAGATTTAAAGAGAATGTTGTTTAATGAATGGCAGCTCTATAATTTAAGTATTAGTCCTGTCAAAGGTTTTCGAGGTGACAAGCTTGCACGCCTTCGAGGGATTATTGGTCTTTTTCAAGGTAAAAAGATTATTTTTAACAAATATCGAGATTTCTCTTGCATGACTGATGAAGTGATTAACTTTGGTCATGCTTCACATGATGATTGTGCTGACTCTTTGAATATGGTCGTACAAGGTCTGATGAAACGTGGCGGTGCTCAAATAGAATGGAGATAAAATTATAAAATGAGTAATCCAAACAACGAACGGTATCGCCAAATACTTGAGGCTGCACGCAAGCGGGATGGCAGCAGTGGTACCGATACTATGGTGGTTAATAGCCACCTAGCACAGATGAAGCTTTTCATGCTTCGTCAAGGTATAGAGTTTTTCCCTACACAGGACACCTTTGGTTTTAGAAGGCTTTTCCTCAATCAATTAGTAGAAGAGAACGAGATTGATAGTCGTTTAGAAGGAATTGTTGATGATTTCTTGATCGATGGAAAAGGATTATTTTATTTTCGCCCTATCAACGATACCTATCGTTTGATGTGGTTTAGTAAGGATAATTACAGAGCATATTACGACGCACAGTCTGAACTAGAAGAAGTTGAATTAATTTATTCTTTCAACGTTCGCTCAGGAGTGGGAGCGTTAGCAATCCCTGGCGTGGATGGAGGAAGTAAAAAATATGTCAAGTTAAGAGTTCGAAGAGACAGCATCAAAGAGTCAATTACGTCAGAAAAACCCTCTTTTGAAGCAGGTGCAATTAACAATTTCTCGTATTCTCCTACTACGACTAGAACACTGACAAATAGCCTCGGATTCGTCCCAGCAGTGGAATCGTTTAACACGATGAAATCCACAGGTATGGATTCCACAGGTGACTTTGATTGGTTATCTGATCAAATTGTCTTGCATGATGATTTAGTTAAAAATATTAGGACTAATATCACCTTCTTTGGCAACCCTACTCTTGTCTCTAGTCGTCCCAAGCATGATCTAGTCGAGTCTGCAGGTGAAGACACCCTAAGACCTACTATTAGCTCTCAGGCTGGCTTTTCTTCCGCAGGTAGACCTTCCACAAGGAATAGCGATCCTGGGGCTTCAGGAGGCTCAGGGAAGGTTCCTCGTATTATTGCTAACGTTGAGCCAACTGATAGGGCTGTTTACTTAACCCCAGATGCTGTTTCAGGCGATCAAAACCTATATGCAAGACAATATCGAGAAGAACTAAGAACAGCTTTAGGAGGAGTAGACGAGTTAGGTATTAGTTCAGGAGCTACTGCGTATGAGATTAAATCCTTATATGGACGTGCTGCTACAACAGCTACTCGTAGATGTAGAGGTCTTTTGACCTACGGATTAGCCAAATTGTTTGCATTGATTATTTATCACGAAGAAAGAATTTTCAGAGATTCATTTGCTATGGCTGTTGGAATGCAAACTCCAATAGTTCCTATTAAAGAAGATTTTGCAGAAGAGCAAGATTATATATTGGCAACCAATGTATTTGCCGAACAACGGAAAGTATTCGAAGCAGAATTAGACTTAGCTATTCAAACAGCAGTGCAGGACAGGAATTTGCCACCCGGAGTGGTTGGTCTTATTCCTGATGGCAACAGGAAAGTTGAATGGAGATGGAAGGGACCAGTCTTCGAAGACGGTACAGACGATATACTGAATTCAAGTATTGTCGTCAGAAACCTACAGGAATTAGGCGTTAATAGCGTCGAAGCTCTGAGGTATCTCTTCCCTGATAAAACAGATGAGGAGCGAAGTGCAATGCTTAGTGGCTACCCATTCAGGATGGCTCAAGCCACTCAAAGCAGTATTGGGACTTTCTTGTCGCTTATAAATGACATGCGACAAACGCCTCATCCCCAGGCTCCGGATCTTCCTTTGCTGGCAGACCCTAAACTAGATTTAACACCCTATGTCTATAGGGCAATAGAATTCCTTAAACGAGAACTAACTTACAGTGGACAATACACAGACGACACAGGCTCCGGCGATCCAGCCGAACTCGATACCATCGAGCGCGCCCGTGCAGCAAGGGGCTTACCAACAAGCACCAGCCCAGAGCGCCCAAGTTTCGTACCAGACAGCTTCGGCTCCCTCACCACAGATAGCAGCTCCACAAGTGGAGCAGCAGGCACCGGTTCAGGCACCAGCCCAGGAGGTGAACCCATGGCAGGAGGCGTTCAAGAGTCTCAGCGACAGTTTGAGCGGAACGCAGAACTCCCAACCCCAGGCAGCCTACTCGACGCCGACCCCACAGGCACCAACACAACAGCCAAGCTACCCCTCTCAGGAGAGCGCGTATCAGGCAGCTCCATCAGTTTCGGGGATGCAGACCTACGTGCCCCAAGCAACGCAGGCTTATTCCCAGACACAGCAGCCACAGATACAGAGCTCACCGAACGTAGCGAATCCAACAAGCAGCGACGAGTATCTCGCCAACGTAAGTCAAGAAAGTCTTGAAGTTTTAAATCACTTTGGAGCAGAAGCACCAGCTTTACTAAATAGATATTCTTGCGTAGTAGAAGATGCTTTACTAAAGCAGACTCAAACTGCAGCAGACGCTCTTAAAAAGGTAGAATCATTAACTCAAAATATTGCTGGAGCTAAGAAGGTTGTAGACGCAGCAGCAGAAGATAACGCTGCTTATCACACCATGTTGACTAATCCCGACATGTTGTCTTCTTACGTCAACGAATTCTTTGGTCCTAATGGTCCTCATCCTGTTGAACTAGCCCAAGATAGACTTGCTGCAGAAGTAGCAGCTAATGAAGCTCGTTTTGGTCAGACTCAGGCAGCTCCAGCACCACAAGCAGCTCCAGCTCCTCAAGCTCCAGCTCCTCAGGCTCCAGCTCCAGAATTTCGCAGACCTCAGTTAGATATGCCTCAACCTGGCGTTCAGGCTCCTGCAGGAGGAGAGGATTTTTGGTCTAACTTCTCTGCTATGAGTGATAAGAATCCTCAGGCAGCATGGCAAATCTTAAGCCAAGCAACACCTGACGCTCTTCGTAGCAAAGTCTTAGTATCTGAAGCTTAAATAGCTTTACATTTAGCCACTGCCATTTAAGATGGTGGTGGCTTTTTTGTGAGTTGCAATATTGGATCTACATAATCAAATCATTATTAAAGATGATTTAGTATGTCCTGCCTTACAGGACGCTATTCACGCCATTGCTGCCGCTCCTACCATGGCTTGGTACAACGGAGGAGAACACGATAGATATCAAGGCATGTCGGCTCCTATTTTTGATAGTGGAAATGGTGGACATATAAATCACCCAGGATTGTATTACTTGTCGTTACCGATACTCCTGCAAACCGCATATACGGTATTAGATAAAAATGTATCAGAAGTAATGAGGTTCAGAATTGGATTATTTCTGCATACGATGAATATGAAGAATAAAAGTACACAACATAGGATGCATACTGACTATGATTTTCCTCATCAAAATATGTTGTACTACGTCAATAACAGTGATGGTGTGACTACTATTGTTGATTGGGATGATAAAGAAGTGAACGTCGAACCTAAAAAAGGTCGTATTGTTTTATTTCCTGGAAGTTTAATGCACTGCTCTCATGATCCTGAGCATCATCACTCCAGAATGGTTATTAATATGAATTTTATGCTGGAAGGTGTGGAGTCAGAGAGAAAATTATATAGACGTTAGCCTTTTACATTCCTTGGTAAATTTTCATTGCTTCAGCTTTGTAAGACTCCATCAAGTCATCAGCTTTGAACGTTGAAAAATCAATTCCATCCGCCAATAAAGCTGCTGCCCCTGAAGGTATTTGACCTGCTTGGACAGCATCATAAACTTGACGAGTTGAAATACGACCTATCTTTATTTCGTTGTAGATATTGGCTGCAATTTGTCGGTCTTCGTCACTAATCCTTGACCAAGTCATTTCTTTTTCTTTTCGTATTCTTCCATGCTACCAACTCCAATTGCAAGACCAGTACCCTAGCGATATTGCAAACAGAAAAGCAGAGCTTATATAAATCATTAATACAGATAATATGCCGAATTGCTAACATTAGATCTGAATCATTCGTGATTCATTTAATACCCCAAACCGAGACCATGGGGGTAAGTCTCTCATCTTACAAGTTCACAAAATCGTACTATTACTTAAATGACTTCTTCTTCTTTAACAAGAAGCGGCAGCGTTTTGAAGGGATGGGACGAGTTCTGTGAGTGGACTACTTCTACTAGCAATCGTATTTACGTTGGTTGGTTTGGAGTCTTAATGATTCCATGTCTACTTGCTGCAGCAACTTGTTTCATCATTGCTTTCATAGCTGCCCCTCCTGTCGATATTGACGGGATTCGCGAACCAGTAGCAGGTTCATTCTTATATGGAAACAACATCATCTCAGGAGCCGTTGTACCGTCATCTAACGCAATCGGTCTTCACTTCTACCCAATCTGGGAAGCTGCAACCGTCGACGAGTGGTTGTATAACGGAGGACCATATCAACTCGTGGTGTTCCATTTTCTCATCGGGATCTCCGCCTACATGGGACGCCAATGGGAATTGTCATATCGGCTCGGGATGAGGCCTTGGATCTGTGTTGCTTACTCAGCGCCAGTATCCGCAGCTTTTGCTGTATTCCTCGTCTATCCTTTCGGACAAGGATCATTCAGTGACGGTATGCCTCTCGGCATTTCAGGCACGTTCAACTTTATGTTTGTCTTTCAGGCGGAACATAATATCCTCATGCATCCATTCCACATGGCAGGTGTGGCGGGTATGTTTGGTGGTGCTTTGTTTAGTGCTATGCATGGTTCACTGGTTACCTCCTCTCTTATTAGAGAGACCACAGGACTAGACTCTCAGAACTATGGCTACAAATTCGGACAAGAGGAAGAGACGTACAACATCGTCGCAGCTCATGGCTACTTCGGACGTCTTATCTTCCAATACGCCTCGTTTAACAACTCTCGTAGTCTTCACTTTTTTCTTGCTTCTTGGCCTGTTATTTGTGTTTGGCTCACCTCAATGGGTATATGCACAATGGCCTTTAACCTCAACGGATTTAACTTTAATCAATCTGTTGTAGATGCTTCAGGCAAAGTTGTACCAACCTGGGGTGATGTTCTTAACAGAGCAAACCTTGGAATGGAAGTGATGCACGAGCGTAATGCTCATAACTTCCCTCTTGATTTAGCTTCTACTGCTGCTACCGATGTAGCTTTAGTTGCTCCTTCTGTTGGATGATGATATGATTCACTCGAGGCCGCATGACCTCTGAGAGTGAACAGGTGAGTAAAGAGCCCTCGTTGTGAGAACAACGGGGGTTTTTTATTGGAAACCTGTGCAAAACATTGCTATATTCGTAATATTAAACAAGAAGATGATGGATCTCAGAAAGAAAAGAACAGTACAAGAACTAGATTATGGCATTAAAGTATACCAAAACTTCTGTAGAGATTCTGATTTTTACCATTTCAGCCAATTAATCCAACAATTACCTTGGACAATAGATAATATATATAATTCTGAAGTTCCTGAAGAATTTCAAGACCCAGATTACCAACCTCATAAAGATATTGAAATAGACCCTAAATACAACACTCAAATGAGTTATTTTTTATTACATCCAGATCAAGCAAAATTCCCTACAAAAGAATTCGAACATGACATGTTTGGTTTTATTGTGGATGCCATAAGGAATATATTCGATGTTTATGCGTGGGCTAAGATTAAAGCCAACACCACGTTTTGCACAAACAAGATAATAGAACACGGCTTTCACGTGGACAGAATGCCTTTAACATCGTTAAGCGAAAATCAAACTACAGCTATCCTGCATCTAGACGACTCCAATGGATACACAAACTTTTATAAAGACAATATTATAATCCCTTCTAAATCAAACCAATTAATAACTTTCCCTTCCAATTTATATCACAGAGGTACAACCTGCACTGATCAAGATAAGCGCCAAGTTCTCAATTTGAATTTCTTCGGAACTCCATGCTGAAAAACCTCTTTCCTTCTTATATTTTTAATAGCGATGCTACAACACTCAATAATTTTAAAGATATTCAAGAAGAAATTAAACAATATTTAAACACAAAAGATCCTCATTATTTACCTTGGTTTGGTAAAACTCATAAACTATACGAAAAATCTTTCAATATAAATGATGCAAACCTATTAGGTCATTGTCCTTTATTGAAGGTTTTTATTGAAGATCAAATTGCTAGATTTTTAGTTGAAATTAAACCGATTGAGCTAGTTAAACAAACCATCGGTCAACTGAAAATAGGTTCTTCGTGGGCTACGAAATTCGATAATGGAGATTTTGCACATCAACACCACCATTTACCTGATGAGATTTCAGGTGTCTATTATTACCAAGTTCCTGCAACAGCTCCTTTAGATGCAGAAGATACAAATAGATATGAAGGACATTTATATTTTGTCACCCCCGTCATGGGACATTATATGTCTCCTATGACTGCACCACTGCAGAAAGTTTATGTTGCTCCGCAAGAAGGTAAACTTGTTCTTTTTCCTTCTTATTTAGAACATGGAGTCATGCCCTGCGATAACAAAGACAAATCACGTATCAGTATATCTTTCAATGGTTCTATCCATCACAATGCGATACTTAAAGAAATTAAACAAAGAGATACAAAATAAAGAAAGAATTAGCCTTGCTTTTAATACGTATCCCAAGTTACCTTACGGGGATAATAAACGACTTACAGTAGTCGACCACAAACACGATGCCCCGCAAAAAAAGCAACACAAGGAAAACTCCTCCACAAAGATTCACTCTTCCCAACCCACGATCAGCATGGGGCAGGCATCTCTATAGCTTGGTAGACGAAGAAGGCAAAAAACTCTGTAAAAAACCATCAAGACAAAGAAAAGGCATTATATGAATTTTGTTTTAGGGAAAGAGTGACAACCACATTTAAACCAGTTAAGCTGTAATTCCGTCTAATAAGGTTAGGCATTCGATCAACTGGTGGAAAGCAAATGGAAGAACGAGAATCAATTCAAAAAAGAGCCATCATGGTTCATTCATTCACAGCCGAAGTTCTAGATGAAAAGTGGACTCCGACAATTGGAGCTAAGGAATTAGAAATGGCAAATACTCGCTTAGCTGAACAACATATTCCTTGGCGCTGGCGTTGGCACACAAAAACTAGTAACCTTGCAGGATCGATCACTCTGCAAAATGCTACAGCTTAAAGCTGCTCTTGTTTCTATTGCAGCAGAATTCACTGGAAAATATTCTCCATTCCAATCTGTCCAGATATCTCCAGCTGGAGTGGATAATGGTGTCTTCGTTGCTTCTACAGACAAAGGTAATATTGCTTGCCTTGCTTATGACCCTGCTGGCAAAGCAGATGAGTCTGTTCAAATTATTCCTTCTAAAGAACTCGTAGCAGCCTGTAAGCCAATTAAAACTGCTGAAAGGGAAATACGTATTACAGACAATTCAGCCTTGGTTACGACCTATAGAAAGACCACTAACGAAGCTAAAGAATTATCTATTCAAAGAAGCCAAGTAGATTTTCCTGATCTACCAAAAGCAATTCGAGATTGTATTAATAGATGGACAGCCTTACCTGAAACATCTAAAACAGCTGGTCGATACGATCAACTCTATTTACAAAAAGCAATCAAAGGTTTATCTGCTTTTGACTCTTCAATCGTTATGTCTGCATTTGATGGCGGACCCTTGAGACTTGAAACTGATGATAATAATGTCATTATCCTAGTGATGCCACAGGAAGCTAGACCTATTCCTAGCCTTCCTGATTGGATCTGTAAATATGCTCAAAAAGAATGAGATGCCCTAAATGCAATATCCTCCAACTTAAAGGTAAAACATTTGTTACAGAAGTTAGAACCAAACAGCAAGGAACAATTACTAGAAGAACAAGACGCTGCTCCTGTGGTTACAAATTTATAACCTATGAACAACTAGCAAAAGATAGTGACCGCAAGAGTGGAGGAGCACATAAAATTACCGATGCTCAGAAGAAAAGTATTGCCAAATCCAAGGATTGGTACACCAACCAAGAACTTGCCGATTTGTTCTGCGTTCACGTCAGTACGATTCGAGATATTAAGAGAACAAATAGTTGCACCACGCTATAGATAGCGTTAAGTTGAGCTGCAACCTTCTATAAATAGTGTGAGCACTGCTACTTTCATAGTTAAATTAGCGTCTGCTCCTGTCCAAGAAGTTGTAAACCAGAAAGAAGTTTTACAAGCTTTCGCTGAAACTCCCACTCCTGAACCAGTCACAATTCAAATCACGGCTAACACAGGAACAAGTATTGCTGATCGCCTGAATTCTAAGAAACAAGGAGATCTTGTTATTATTTCTGGTTCTATCAACCTCGATGACAGTGGTAAGAACCTAATTATCAATCCTCATGTCCTTTGTGACGCTCATCCAGATCAATTTCTAAATGAGATCAACATTGTTGGCAGGCTTGGAGGAGAACCCAAGCAAGCGGAAAAATCCTGCAGGAGATCCCTCGCAGAGAACAGGTACGGAGGGAAAGACCCTTCTACAGGTAAAGCTAAAGAGAACACCGATTGGTGGCTAATACGAGGCTATAAGTTCAATAGAACTAAGCTCGAAAAAGCACCTAAAGGTTCCTTAGTTTCTGTTTCGGGAACTGTTGTTACTCGTAAAAATAAGGACAATCAACCTTATATAGAAGTCACGATGAGAAAAATGACTTCTCATAAAAGAGGTAAGGGAGGAGCTGCTCCAGACCCTGCCGCGAATACCACAGCAGTCGGTTATGATCCTTCAGCTTTTGAAGGAGACTCTGACGATAGTGTTGACGATCTACCTTCTAACTGGAATTAATTATGCCTAAATTCGAATTTCCAAAGAACTATAAGTTCTCTTCGGATGATTCTCCGAAACAAAAGAAAGAAGACGATCCTAGATTCTTCTACCCAGGACAATTAGCTGATAAAGAATCAGTCACATTACGTCCTTGTGGTGACTTTAATACAGGTCATATGATTCATGGCTTTAAATATTTTGCCCATGAGACCCCAGGAGATGAAAGCTCTAAGAAAATAGTCAAACACTTCCCTACTTTTCCACCAAGTTACGAGGAAGATATTTGCTATAAATGGGGTCACGGCAAAGGCAAGAAGCTTAAAAACGAGAAAACTGGTGAAATGGAGGCAGCGGAAGACAAAGACTATCCGAAAGATTTCGTGGCGATGGTTGCCTGCTGCAAGGAGCGTAAAGGTATTGTTGTTGCCACTCTTGATAAGAAGTCAGTACGTGATGCTTGGGAAGCTGCATTATTAGATGAGGACTCTCAGGTATTGGACAGTGGGCTGCATAACTGGCAGCTAAAAATCACCAAGACAGGAGAAGGTTTAAATACTAGGTACGCAGCTGCAATTGCCTTTAAGAAACCTACCGCTACTGAAGAAAAAGGATGGGCGGAAGTTAAAGACTCTATATGGCTACATTCGATCTACCACGGTGCAGATCCTTTTGATGGTCGTCCCGCTGATGCCAAGCCTGAAGGATTACCTCCAACGAGTAGGGATGAGCTAGGTCAAGATCACGAAACGACTTCTATGCCTTCGGACGGATGGTAATTCTTATAAATGTGGTCGGGTTAGTTCTCTGTCTAATGCTTGCTTATTACTGCTGGAAGCTAATCTCCGACCATTCCCATCCTAATCATCCTCGTTAGATGTCATACTCTCCTGTCACAGAAGGGCTCAAAAGAGCTTCCACTAAAGACGACGTCAAGGACTTAATTAGTTCCTACGGCTACCCTGCTGTTAATGACGCATGGAAGGATCTTTCTCCTGCTGACAGGGGAGCTCTATCTTTGCTGAGATCTTTCGAAGGATCTACTATTATCCGTGATTTTGATGACGACCTCACCATCTAGACCTGAAGCCGTAGTAGAAGAGCTTAAGGCTCTCAACACGAAGATTGATAAACTGCTCAAGCTTCAAACAGAACAACTCTATGTTCTTAATGGCTTCACTTCTGGTGGATCATCATTTAATGGATATGTAACAGATCCAATGACTACTGCTTATCTAAGCGTCTTAGGACCAGTATTAGCAGTTCGATTAAATAATCAAAACATCGATTTAACTGAGCTGATGAAAGGTTCGATCATGTTATCGAATCAAGTATTAGAAGAACTAAATGCTTACCGCAGCGAACAAGGAGGGAAAGATTTAGTTAAAAAGAGTTTGGAATTTATGGAATGGATGGCTGACGATAAAGATAAAGATTCTGGGCAGCCAGAGGACGCATGACCTCATTAAACGTTCTCCCGAGTTGCAGAGAAGATGCCTTTCGGATCAAAGACATCAGTCATTTCTCTGTCCTGCATGGTTAATTACTCAAAGGGTCTCATCGAAGACTTGCGGTGATCCAAGGCCAGTTTCTCCTTGAAGGCTGCAAGCAAGAACAAGGCATAAGTCGATTCAAACAACTGCAATTGTTGAATTCCCAGAAGTAAATCGATCTCTTGTTTAGGACTGGCAAGAGGTCGGTTTTCTTTTTTCACTAAAATTAAAGTATAAGTATTAAGTGTTTCATGGCGTTCGCATTAACTGAAAAGGATTTAGCTAAAGGTCTTTTAGATAAGGAAGCAACTGGTCTTATTGAACAGCATATGTATAACCCTCGTGAACAGGAAAGAATAGATAGAGGAGACACTATTGAAGAAGGTCTAGGAGAACCAGTAGGAGATCAAGCATTGAACCTTGGCGATCTTTGGAATAAATTGACAAATAAAGCCAAAGAAAACGAAAGACTAAGGCAAGAATACCGAGAAGAAAATCCTGGTGGTTATCCAGGTATACCTTACGATCAAAAACTAAAACAAGATCAAGAAAATCTATACCCAGGACTAAGAGGAGAACCTCAGGAAAATCTATACCGAGAACTAAGAGGAGAACCTCAGGAATTTTCTAAGAAGGATGTCAACAAAAAAGTTGCAGAAGTAGTTGGACAAACTGCTCAGAAAATAGTTGAAGACAATCCAGGATTAGCTGGACTAGAGAATGACTATATAGCTGATGGAACCAATGGGAGAATGGCTCAACAAGTTTTTGAAAGACCTGATGCAGATAGAAGTATATCTGATGAAGAATTTATCGACCTTTTAAAACGTCTAGGAGTTGATAGTTCTCCTTGGGAAAACGATACTCCAAGTTGGGCTACAGATGGCAGAACATGGGAGACTTAATTAAGTATTAATATCTGCAAATTGTCAAATAATTGTTAAATTAAACTAACAGCTAATTGTCTATGAGTGGTCCCACCCGATATGACATTGACGGGGAGAGACATTATGCGACGGACGTCGAAGGAAAAGCATACCCATCTGTGACCACCATTCTCGGTAAGACAGCCTCCGAGAAATCAAAGAATATGCTACGAAATTGGAATGTAAAAAATCCAGGGGGACTGGAAGCTGCAGCTGCACGAGGTAGTGCAGTACATAAAGCGTGTGAAGACTACATCCGAGGAATACCTGTAGAGATTGACGAGCAATATTTACCATTTTGGGAAGGATTGTCTCAACATTTAGATCGCTATGATCACTTCATTTGGTCAGAAAAACCATTAGATCCTAAATGGAAATTCACAACTGGTAGTGACGGCATCTCTCGAGTCTGGAGTCACAAGTATCAATTCTGTGGCTGCCCAGACTTCATAGGCGTAAGGAACGGAGTCATGATCCTAGGAGATTTCAAGACTTCCAATCAACCTTACTGTCGATATTTTCCAGACAAAGATAACCGTCAGAATTTCACGGGCTGGAGTAAATTCACTAAATGCTCTATGCAATTAGGAGCCTACTCATTAGCTATCAAAGAGACATTAGATCTCGATATTGATGCAGCCCAGATAGTTGTTTCAACTCCTAAGACTAATCAAAGTTTCCTCCTCAGAGGAGACGAGCTTCAAAGATTCCAGAAGAAATGGCTGCAAAAAGTACGTCGATATTGGGAGATGAAGGAGGAGGAACGACTAGCTAAAAAGATCTTAAAAGATGCTCGGGATGATTTGGCCAGTAGTCAGATAAGCTCCGAGAAGAGCAACAAAACCGATCATTGCCCAGCGACCGTTAGCTAATTCAGCTTCTGCAATGTAACCTTTATAGTCTTCCATAACTTGAGGTTGAGTTTCTTTAGCAAAAATGTTTTGCTTGCCGTATTCAGTTGTAACAGAAGAAGAAGTCATTAAAAAATACCAGGGATAAGCTGTCCTGTAGTTGCATATGCTCCGATGCCTGCAACGACTCCAAGCATTGCCATCCAACCATTAAATTTCTCTGCTTCAGGTGTCATGCTTTGTAAAGAATTGTTAACTTCTTAATTATATATTCCATTTTTATGCTTTTTACTCGTCTATGTAGTAAAAACACCCATCCCTGACACAGTATTTCTTATGTCGCTAGTAAGAAATACTTATACCTAACAATCGTGATACCACTCAGCCACTGATTCTCCTATCTGTCCACCTTTTTTAGCACCGAAAGTAGTACTCCAAGCAGAGGCAACCCACCCAATGATAGGAATGGTAGAGACAGAAGGAGCCACGTAAGTAGATGCGGCTGCGGCTCCAATGGCTGCTCCTGTTCCTTGCCCTGCTCCAGCTTTCTTAAGGCAAGCGATCTGCTCTTCAGTAAGTTTTCCATCTGAAGGAAGTTTGCTTTTGTCTTGAAAGATTCCCGGTCCCATAAGATGTTGCTTACCCTCCATTGTGTACTGCTCATATTCAGTAACGGTTCTATCTGCTGTGCTGCCAAATATTCCTTTCTTGCCAGGTATAACTAATTCCTTCTTCATCTCCATTACCCTTGGATCATTCATTCGATGGGTAATACTGTATCCATCCTTGCTAGCGTCAATCGTGTATTGACTATAAGGACTTGTTGGTAAATTAAACTTAGGTAAACCTGCTTCCTTATTTGCTAGAAGACCTATCATCCAAAAATGAGACAAACCAAGGACTCCTCCTAATCCAATCCCTATATATTTTCCGATTGAAGAGCCAGTCAATTTTACAGATTCCACAACATTAAACACTACTTTAAATCGATTTTAGAATAAGTAAACAATTATGATCCCCTTTTACATGAAAAATACGTTCAAGGCATCTGATTAATGACTAATCGTCTTGACGATAAAGATGAATTTCGTTTAGCCCTAGAGTTGAATGCAGAAGCAATGCGAATATTAAAAACTAGTCTTATAGAATACATGGCTGCTCACGATTTCAATCTTCCTAGCAAAAAGAAGGAAGGAGAAATGGTGTTCTTCATGAAAGAAGTTCTAGACAAAATGCTTCTAGAGCATGCCCTGTATCAAAGTTAACCTTGCACTTTTATCTGGATTTGTTAATTTAGTTTCCTAAGAGAAAAATATGGAAAAGCTCAGCTTCAGCATTCACCCCGAAATTCATAATAAACCTCGCAGTGGATGGAAGCCTTCCTTTGCTGAGAGATGGAAGCTCGAAAGCAGTGATCTTGAATCACTTAGAGATCACATATTGAATGGCGGTGCATTTGTGGCTGCAGCTATGACATCCCATAGAAGATCAAGTGCTGCATTTGACTACGCCAATCTTGCCTGTGTTGATATTGACAATGGACTCAAAATTGATGATTTCCTGAAGCATCCATTAGCTCGTAGTGCTACTTTCGCTTATACAACTGCTAGCCATAATGCTGCTGAAAACAAGCATCGATACAGAGTAATATTTCAACTGCCTCAAAAGGTTACTGACGGTGACATCTATAAGGCTATCCTGACGATCTTATCTAAGGCTCTAGGAGGAGATCAAGCTTGCACAGATGCATGTCGATTGTTCTACGGAAATAGCGAAGGAGAAACAATCCTATGGCAACCTTCAACCTTTTTACCAGTAGATCTTATTAGTGAAGCTGAAAAGGAAGCTGAGAAAAGAAGAACACGCTATGACCACGAAACAAAAGACTATGACCAAATAACAATTGATCAAGCTATCTATTGTCTAGAGCAAGTCATAGAACCAACCAGTGAAGGGGATTACCAAAGATTTACTAAAGTCACTGCAGCAGCGAGAGCTGGTGGAAGTTCTATTTATACAGCTTGGTGTGACTGGGCTTCTCAAGGACATCATGGGTCAGGGAGTAACTCCAGACGTTGTACTGAAAAGTTCTTCTATGGTTTCAACGGATCAAGTCTTGCTACTTTGTTCTACTGTGCAAATGAATGCGATTCAGAATGGCGCAAAAAACTTCCTTCAGAACTAAAAGGGTCAGGAGATTTCGGAACAGATTTCATTGGCCAACGTTTCTCAGTCAGTGGCTACGACCACTCCGATTTTGGCGGAGAAGACGAAGAGGCGGAAGAAGAAGTAATCGCTACACCGACTCAAGGTTTATTCAGCGAAAATAGACCTTGGAATATCATCGCTCCTACTCCTCCTCCAGTTACTACTCCACCAACTCATCATGCCGAAGAGATCTCAGATGAACCTGCGGTTCACGCGCGAAATACACAAAACAGGGATGGTCTAAGTGAAATTGAAATCATCGAAAGGCATCTTCGCCTTGCTTACCCTGACCTACGTCGCAATGCAATGTCTTTGGATATGGAATATGGATCCAAAGCTAACCCCAGTATTATTCGGGACGTTTCGACTACCTACGTCAAAATCCCTACCCGAGAAGGTAGAGCCTTCCCAAAAACCTTAGTGTATGACGTCACTACGGTGATGGCAGACAGGAATGAATACAACCCTTGTAAAGCTTATTTAGAATTTGTAGCTAGCAGAAGTACGCCTTGTAATTACTTCGATACATTGGCTTCAACTTTAATTGGAACCCCAGAAGATATAGCACAGAATCCTAGAATGCCTGATGGAAAACTTCTAGCTGATGTGATCATGAAACGCTTCATGATTGGAGCAGTGGCAAGAGTTCTACAGCCTGGGGTAAGACATGACTGGATGCCTATCTTTATTGGTGGGCAGAACTGTGGTAAATCCACATTCTTCCAATACCTCACTCCACCTGATCCTGCAGATCCTGGCAATTACCCTTGGGTTTCCACTATCCAACAAGGTATTGAATATCTGAAAGATAGACCTCATGCACTTCACTCTGGCTGGATTGTTGTATTAGATGAAGCCGAAAGATACTTTAAAAGAAAACACGTTGAAGAATTAAAAAACTTGGTTAGTGTTTCAGTCGATAGAAGTGCTCGGAAATATGAGAATGAAAAGAATTATCCTCGCAGCTTTGTTCTTGCAGGAGCTACTAACGGTATGGACTTCCTTGTAGATCCAACAGGTAATAGACGCTTCATGCCTATTATTGTTTCAGGAAAAGTTGCATCGAAAGATAATCCTAAATTAAAGATCATAGATCTCGACAGACTTAAAGCAGATCGCAATTCTATTTGGGCTGCAGCTTACCAAGCTTATCTCGACGAGCCAATTCATAATTTCTCAAGCTACGAACTTAGTCACATCGCTGATTACATTGACAGCTTCACTAAAGACAGTCCATTAGAAACAAGAATTGCAGAAACCTTAACAAGGAATATGTCTGGTTATTACAAGACTCAAGGGTATATAACCCTCTCCGACCTCTATTCATGGCTAGAAATCGCTGTCGATAAACAAGCTCAGATAGGGATGCAAGTAACTGATGCTTTGAAGCGTTTAAATTACAAGCAAT
Source organism: Methanobacteriota archaeon (assembly GCA_002715725.1). Lineage (GTDB taxonomy): Archaea > Thermoplasmatota > Poseidoniia > Poseidoniales > Poseidoniaceae > MGIIa-K1. The sequence continues at coordinate 45,387 of PAZU01000034.1, forward strand.
GCCGTGCAACTATTGATGGTAAGACTCGCCGTATTTGGCTTAGACCTAATTGACATCCTCTTTAGGTGTAGCAAAAACTGCCATATTTCCAGCGATACTTACGCGGGTATCATCGCTATCAAAAAAAGGATTAACACTATGATGTAATCCTGCAGGAAAAAATAACATAATTGCCTCGGTTCTTTTATTTAATTGATATCCAGTAGATACCCAATTACCTAATATGTCTTGGTAATGAAAAGCGAATGAATTATTTTGAGGGCGACTCGTTTTGACAGCATTGTCTTTCTGGTTTTGTTCTTCGAAGTCAACAGCTTCATGCATCCAGATAGTAAAAGAGAAAATACCTGAATGATCGTGCATAGGATTGTATTCGTATTGCTTCTGCTTATTAACCCACCAGCTATCTAGCTTGATTTCGAAATTGTTATATCGAAACTTGTCTCTAGGGTAATGACTCATAAAACGTTCCTGATAAGTAGGCCAATATTTACAAAATTGGTCTGCTAAAGGTACGAGAACGTTGTTATTAAAAGAATTATCAGGATCATCCAACTCTAAACTTGAGCTAATTTGACCTATTAATTCGTTGCGTACATCTTGATCTTTCTTCTCCGCCGTTTCTATTCTCTTCCATAGATACTCCATCTCTGTTTCACTTAGACGAGCTTCCATCCAACCACCTGGTTCTCTAGCAGGGACGATCTTAGACTGCATAAACCCCGTCGAAAAACTTTGTTCAATTATAAGATAGTGTCAGCTGAAAAGCCTGATATACATTGAATTTATGTTTTCTTGACAGGGTTGACAGGGTCGCCTAAGAACTTTGTAGGGAGAAACTAAATAATACTTAATCCTAATATTTTCCTTCGAGTTGTTCACTAAAAAGAACGTCTAATATCAAGCTAGGTCTTGGTTCTTCCTTCTTCCAAGAGAGGAGGATATATTCTGAGAGAGTTCTAGCAAACCCCGTCAACCCCGTCAGGTTGCTTAAGAACTAAGTCATACCAATTAAATACTCTTGACACCCTGTCAAGTCTTCTTTAGATTTCTGACAGGGTTTTTTAAGGTCAACTTGTCACAACGTAAATCTCCGATGCCACGAGTTTCTCCTCAAAATACTGCTGCCTATCGAACAGATAATGCTGCCTTAGTCGATCACGATAGAAATTTACTTAGTCAAATAATATCTGTAGAAGAACCAACAGACGAAGAATATATAGATATAGCAAGATTATGTATGAGGTATTGGGACAGCCGTCCATTCCTACATATCAGAGAAGACTTGCAATTATGCTTATCTAAATGGAACCTATCTAAAGAACAACTATTCGAGAAGACACGAAAGATATGGTTTTCTGGATATAGACCCAGCTGGGCTCCAGAGCAATCTGCATGCGTCGGATCAGGAGCAGACGTAGAAGAAGGAGCTAAGTAGCTGCTGACTCTTCGTAGATAGGAGGACCGTAACTTTTATATTCCAATTGCTTCTGAAGGAAAGCAGTCTTAGCCTTCAACTCCTTGTTCTCTTTCTCCAGCACATCAATGTGCTCTTGATAGACGATAATCATACCCTTTAGTCTATCATTCTCTAGTTCTTGATCCCAATTCATCTCATCTCTTTTTGTGATCGTGTGATACATCTTCAAGATTTCTTATTCTTTTCTCATGGTCATGCAAGTTACGTTCAATATGTCTAATATCTTTACTGACTTCGTTTCTTAAAAGACGAACTTCATTTAAAATTGATTCCATACCCTTCTTCATACTGCCTTGCTCGAAGGCCATTCTCCACAACGCTCCTGTTGCGGCTAATCCTAAAACGGCGACGACTTCAAGCACTGATAAAACAATAGGGTTCCATATTTATTTTAAGTTACTAATGGATACTAAAAGTATTGGACGTCCACCAAAAGCACCAAAGCACTGGGATCAACGTTTCCTTGTTATTGCATCTCATGTCGCTGGTTGGTCTAAAGATCCTTCCACTAAAGTTGGAGCAGTAGCTGTGAGGAATCGTAGGATACTCGCTACAGGATACAACGGTTTACCTGCAGGAGTAGATGACACCGATAGTCGACTAGCCAATAGAGAGACTCGTCTTAAAATGACAACTCACGCAGAGATGAATTGTGTTGCTTACGCCGCACGTAGTGGTGTTTGTCTAACAGGTGCGACTATGTATGTTTGGCCGTTAATGACATGCAGCCAATGTGCTGCTGTTTTGATCCAAGCGGAAATAAATAAAGTAGTCGTTCCTGATTTTGTCGAACCATTTAGGTGGCAAGAAAGTTTTGATTTAGCTCGTCAAATGTTTGTAGAAGCGGGAGTTACTGTTCATAGGGTTCCGATGAAAGGTCCTGTGAATCAAGAAGAAGAACCGATAGATACATCACCTTGTTCGCTTGACGTAACTTAGACAGTAATTAACCTAGTTTGAAGGCTTAATTAAATGTCTACTTTCCAAGTTGGTCATCGAGTGCGAAATATAACAGTCAATCAAGATGGATTTGTCGTCGGACAAACCCAGGCTGTTGGCCTCCATCTAGAAAAACTTCCTGTCATTATTGAAGGCTCTACGAGACAAGAGCTGTGGGATACTAAAAACGTAGAGTTAAAGCCCAAGAAAGAGCAATTAGTCAAGATGGGTGGTAAATTTAAACCACCAAAAGGCTTCCCATTAAACATATAGCTCTATGGCTCAATGGCCTATTCCACCTAACCTCCATTCAAAGATAGAAGGAGGGCCTATCTGTCCTTGTAAAGACCATTCTTTGGGATCTAAGGATGGCAAGATTCCTCGTTATAGCGATAGCCATGCCTGCGTTCGCTGTGTCTCTTCTTTGACAGAAGGAAGACTATCTCTAGATATTCATAAAATTGACAAAAAGCATAGAAGACGTTTCTTAGAATTCTGGTCATTTGTAGAGATAGGAACAGCAGACGAATGCTGGCCTTGGAGAGGACCGATGCATAGTCGATCTAATTCAACTTATTTTTCAATGCCTCGCCATTGGGGAGGAAGACAATATTCAGCACCTCGAGTTGCTACTTGGTTTTCTTGGGGTGATATAGGACGCTTACCTAT
>PAZU01000035.1 GCA_002715725.1 Methanobacteriota archaeon
GAAGCAGTTCTAGAGAGAATCCATGTTGCTAGAGCATACAATTCAGCACACCAAATGTTGCTCGCTGAAGAAATCAAGCGCATGAGTCGGGGAATCAATGTCAAGATGATTATCGTAGATTCGCTAACAAGTCATTTCCGTGCAGAATTCGTTGGGCGAGGAATGTTAGCAAACCGCCAACAAAAACTCAACAGACATCTAAAGGACTTGAAGCAACTTGCAGATGTTAACAATGCATTAGTTCTAGTTACCAACCAAGTTATGAGTAAGCCTGATGCAATGTGGGGAGATCCGACCAAGCCTATTGGTGGACACGTATTAGCTCACGCATCTACATTCAGACTTTACTTGAGAAAGGCGAAAGGTGGCAGAAGAATTGCACGTCTTGTCGACTCTCCAAACCTACCAGATGGTGAGTGCGTTTACCAGGTCTGTGAAGAAGGTCTCCGCGACTAATTAGTGGTTGAACAATCGCCTTCTCACCCCTATGGGGTGGCGGCACCTTCAAATTAGGTGCAAATAGGATGCAGCGTCATGCGACATCTCATCGAGCGTGTTCTTGAACTTGCTGAAGAAGAAGAAGGGCCTGTTATTCGACCAACTAGTGTTGAAGAGATGGAGTCTAATGATGCCGAATTAAGGCGTCTATTGGAATCCCTACAACCTAGGATCCGAGTCTATGGTGCAGGTGGAGCTGGATGCAATGCAGTAAGCCGCTTACACGAAGAAGGATTATTCGAAAATCGCTATGTCACAGGACATGCAATCAACACAGATGCTCAAGCATTGCTGATGAGTCCTCTTGAAAATAAAGTCCTCATTGGGAGAACTGCAAGAGGAAGAGGAGCAGGTGGCGATCCGACCAAGGGAGAGGCTGCGGCATTGGAAAGTGAAAATAATTTGAGAAGAATCACCGAGGATACTCAGTTAGCAATTATCACAGCCGGAATGGGTGGAGGTTCAGGTACCGGTGCTGCCGGACACATTGCACGTCTTGCCAAGGAACAAGGCGCGTTAACTGTGGCTGTAGTTACATATCCGTTTAATTCTGAAGGAACACTACGTAAGCAAAATGCTGAGTGGGGTCTTGAGAGACTTCGCGAATACTGCGACACAATTCTCGTCATTCCAAATGAAAGATTACTAGAAATTGAGGGAGTAAGAGACCTTCCATTGGCAAGTGCATTCAGAGTTGGAGATGAATTATTGGTTCGAGCAATTACCGGTGTAACCGAACTTCTGACGACCGATGGAATGGTTAATCTCGACTTTGAGGATTTGAAGGCAGTAATCAATTCAGGTTCTGGCGTAGCAATGATTGGCTTAGGAGCTGCAAGTGGCCCAGGAAGAGCTGAGGCTGCGACTCTGGAAGCATTGCATTCTCCTCTACTAGACCTAGATGTTTCAGATGCGCGGGGCGCATTAATCAACGTAGTTGGTGGCTCTAGTTTGACTCTTGGCGAGGCAGAGAAATGTGCGAAGTTAATTCAAGGCAAGGTTTCGGACAATGCAAGAATCATTTGGGGTGCAGCTGTTGACGAGAGTCTTGGAGAAGACATTAGAGTCATGCTAGTTCTAACTGGTGTTCGCTCAGATCAAATTCATGGAGCCAGTGAAAACCGGCAATTACGGGCACTAAAGTCACGAAATATCGAGTTCGTGAACTAGTCCTTAATCGCAAAAAATGCTAGAGAGAGTAAGGCAATTATTCCAATTGCACCAACTGCCATTTGAATGCCCGTAACTTCCTTTCCAGAAAGTTCGGGCGTTGTGATTTCGCCTGTGTAATTAGGACCAGGTATTGCTATTGAGAGCGAATTCCATTCATCACCACTAACATCGCCATCCCCATTTACTGCATTTCCATGAACCACAAATGTAGCGAGTTTATCATCTGCAACTGGAGCAACCCATACCACATCCCATTGGCGTCTATCATTAATCTCCGTTGAATGAGTATATCCCTCGTCTATCAGTTGCCAGCCTTCACCAATCAATTGGCCTTGAGAAATAATGACTCTAAATCCACCTTGAACATCGTTTTGCTCGACCGGAGATTGAATGGTCAATGTCAGATTATACTCTTCTGAGGAATTGTAAACCTCTGGTAAACCATCCATAGTTACAGTTGTGGTTTCATCAGAACCACCATGACACAAGCAGCCGTCATCTCCCCGGTCGCCGATACCATCTGGTAGAGCTTGGCTCTGACTGATGAGCGATAGCAAAATTGCTAGCGCTATCACCTTCTTCATGGCACCGCCTGTAGGCATTCGCTTTCAAGTTTAATCATTGGCCGTGAGCCTCCTCTCAACGCGATTTTTTGTCCTTTTTGTTACATTAAATATTCATAAAAAATGGCTATAAACACAAGATGCCCCAATACATGGTTTCAATAACTATGAGACGTTTGATATTTTTACTGAGTACTATGTTACCCTTTGAAACAAATGACTTGCCTCAAGATGATGAAGAGGATATTGACCCTTTTGCGGAACTAGAAATCGGCACAAAACCAGCCCACCAAGGCGACAATAATGCCTTAGCAGCCTTTGAAGAAGACGATGACCCGTTATCTGCTTTTGCGGATGATGGCAACAACGAAATCGATGAAATTGTTATTTCCTTCGAAGATGATGATGTTCCTGAGATTGAAAATTCTAACACTACGAAAAATAACCCTTCAGAAATTACCTACAAACTTCTACTAGAGACAGTTTGGGTTGATGATATTCTTGACCCTTCTGAAGTTCAATTATTGGCAAGAAAAAGAGGTGAACTCGGGCTTTCATTTGAGAGACATCTCCAACTAGTTCGAGATATCATCGGAGGCTAATCGATGGCTCCCACACCTTTCGAGCATGGACTAGCATTAGCTTGGTCTGATGGTGCACTATCACGTGATGGTGCGATAATGCTCGAAACACTGCAACAGCAATTGGGACTTAGCGATAAAGAAAGAGCCGTTCAGGAGCAATCTTGGCTATCTGACATGTCGAAGAATGATAGAAGATCTTTTGGAGATGGAGACCAGATTCTAAGAGAATGGCTTGAAGGTCTAAACGATAGAGAAAATTTAGCCTCCAGTGCTCGCTCGATGGGTCGTGCAGCCCTGGACGTAGGGTTATCCAAATCCGCATGGAGTAATGCATACCAATTTGCCAATGGATTAGGCTTAGGGGAAGAGTTGGCTTCAGGTGTTTGGTTAGAAAAAGAAGCAGAAAAATTAGTCAGTTGGCCTTCTGCTCTAGACCCATTAGCGATTATTCTTGGACTTGTTATTTCGGTCCCAAAAACCACTCCTATACAACAAGCAGAATTAGTTGAGGGTGATGCATTTGTTCTGATCGGCCACGCTGATGCTAAATCAAATTCCCTCTCTTGGATGCCCGAACTAATCCCAGTGATGAATGAAAAATGTGCTTGGGGTTGGAAAGGCGATAGTAAGGCTTCAACTAGTCCTCCTGAAAGAGACTTAGTGTACTGTAATTCTGTTGTACTTGCATGGATTAGACGTTTGGTTGCAATGCGCCATCAGAGAGGTGAAAGCGGCCTAGAAGAATTACCTGAGGGGTTCCAAGTCATGCCTTCATCTGCTGAATTGGAACGAGATGGCAACAATCTGAAAATTTCAATGATTGTTGATTTAGGTGAAAACGGATTAGTTCGGCCATGGGCTAGTGTCAATGTAGACCAAGAGATAACCATTAATCCTGCACCAGAAGGTTTGGGAACTAATTGGGTGAAGATTCACGATGGCTTAGCAAATGTCATCGTTACTGCTCTTGAAACCCTGCCTAAACAACTGTTGCTAGCTGCTGGATTACAAGCAAATTGCACTAATATTTCAGTTCATGAGGGATGGATTACTCATGATTTGAGTGAATGATAACCTCTGAAGTTATCTTACAATCATCTCGCAGGCTATTTGAAACGCTGCAGTACTTTTCATGTGATTTGTGCACTACTCTCTCGACTAATTTTTGTGGAACATCTCCTTCGACATGATACACCAAATGCATGGAAGTAAAGTATCTAGGAGATTCATCATTTCGTGTTGAGTCCATATCTACCCAGACTTTGGAAAATTCACGGTCTTTCAATCCAATCACCACATCAACAATCGAACAAGCCCCAACCATCTGTAAGGCGAGTTGCATTGGACTTGGGCCTTCTTCCCAGTTCATCTCAATTCGCTGGCCGTTGGAATTAATCCCAACCATATTTTTCCCACCAGTCCACTCAACTGTTCCTTGCATAATTGCTCCAACTCCCACTACAAGATGAAACCACCGTTGACCGCTGTTTTGATGAAGGGAGTCAAGTTGGGTCGTAACGAGCACCATGTCAGGCAGTCCAATTACAATGGAAAACGGAGTTCTAATTGTACCAGATAATCCAATCGTTCACTACATTGAAGGAGACGGAATTGGAGTTGATATCACTCCAGTAATGATCGAAGTTGTAGATGCTGCTGTATCCAAGGCCTACTCTGGTGCAAAATCAATTACATGGAGCGAAACACTAGCTGGAGAGAAAGCATTCAACCACACTGGAGAATGGCTACCAGAGGCGACACTAGATGCAATGAGAACCGGGCTAGTTTCAATCAAGGGTCCTTTAACCACGCCAGTTGGCGGTGGAATCCGCTCACTCAATGTAGCACTTAGGCAAAAACTGGACTTATTCGCATGCGTTAGACCTGTTCGCTGGTATGAAGGAACTCCTTCACCAGTTAGGTCCCCTGGTGATGTCGACATGATCATCTTCAGAGAGAATAGCGAAGATGTGTACGCTGGAATCGAGTGGGAGGCTGGGTCTCCTGAAGTCGCTAAAGTAATGGATTTCTTAGTCAATGAAATGGGAGTGGATAAAATCAGATTCCCAAATACTTCGGGAATAGGAATCAAACCGATTAGCAAAGAGGGAACTGCAAGAATAGTTCGTGCTGCAATTCAATACGCTGTAGATAATGACAAGGATAGCGTTACACTAGTCCACAAAGGTAACATCATGAAATTCACAGAAGGTGGATTCAGAGATTGGGGATACCAATTGGCTAAGGATGAATTTGGTGCAACCGAATTAGACGGCGGACCATGGTGTACATTTGAAAACCCAAATACTGGAAACACGATTACAATCAAGGATGTAATTGCTGATGCTATGCTTCAACAAATTATCACTCGCCCTGCAGAATATGGAGTTCTTTCTACAATGAATCTCAATGGCGACTATATCTCCGATGCTCTAGCAGCACAAGTGGGAGGTATCGGTATCGCTCCTGGTGCAAATATCAACTACGATACTGGAATTTCTATCTTCGAAGCAACACATGGAACTGCCCCAAAATACGCTGGCCAAGACAAAGTTAACCCGGGTTCACTAATCTTGTCCGCTGAAATGATGCTTAGGCACATGGGCTGGAGTGAAGCTGCGGATTTAATCGTCAGTGGAATGGAAGGTGCAATCTCTGCAAAGACTGTAACTTACGACTTTGAAAGATTGATGGATGATGCTGAATTACTATCATGTTCAGCATTTGGAAAGGCGATTATCTCGCATATGTGAGATAATCCTCAGATCCAAGAATTCAAGTTTCGGCTGTTGGCAATAACTCCGAATCCGAATCTTTCCTCAATCGCTCTAGCGACTAAAGCGAAATCAGAATCTCTGGTTGCCATAAGAATACTTCCAAGTTCACCGAGTGGGCGGTTCGCCATTGCAGTACACAAACTCATCAGTGTTTGATCTGCAGCTTCAGGGTAGATGTCTTTTCCATCAATTACAGTTCGCAAAGGTTCGCCATGAATCCTCTTCATTGCAGTTATTTCATCATAAACATCAGTATGCTCTTGAAGGAATTTCTTCAACTCTGCTCGAATATCTTCGTCATCGGCTTCATCTTCGATATGCAAATCGAGTGGTTTCCATGTAGAGAAATCGGAAATTACCTCTTTAGCAATATCAACCAATGTTTCCTTATTGAGAACCTTCTCTAATTCATCCGCTGAAACCAATGTATCAACGAATCTATCCCGGATTCTTTCAACATCAGCAGCAATAGAAATTAACTCGTTTTGTACTATATTTGGCAACCACAATTCGATAACTCCTGCTTGTGATCTGTGCTTTAGAATACGGTGGAAACTACCTCTTCCGCCAATGTCTAGAGCCGCTTCAGAACTGATGCCTAATGTCTCTGAAATCCTGTACTGTAATTCGTCAATCAAAATGTTGGTATCCACAATAACTAGCGGTGAAAGCGCTAGATGGCGGAGATATGCTCTCTGTTTCACCGGTAGGTTATGACGATGTGTTGCAAACAATCGCCTCTCTGCATCTGCCAATCTTTTGATATCGAGAACATTGAATTTTCCTGAGTTTTGTGCACGCTCAAGTAGCATCAATCCTTCCAATGGTCTTTCAGCAGATGCCTCAAGTGCAATTTCATAGATTTCCTCGCCAGATGGGTCGTGCATCATTGCTTGTGCATAACGGTTCTCGAAAGTATGTCGATTCCTTCTTCTCTCTCTCTGCAGAGAATTCATCGCCGCCTTCACTCTTCCAGAGAAAGGCTCCCTTGGTAGAGGGCGTGGGTGAGAACTTGGATAATTTCTAAGCATGTCAAGTTCTTCTTCTGAATGTTTGACTCTTGCAACTTTCTCAACTTTACCAAATCGGTCTTCTTGGTTTACCATTTCGGTACGCTTTACAAAGTTGGTTAACAGTCTTGTAGCCTCGTCAGTGTTTCGCTTATTTGCGGCAACATGTGACACATTGAGGTATAATTGGAATCTCTTGGTTAGAGCGGACTTTAATGCAGGCTCTTGTTCTAACAGGGATACTGCTTCTGACCATTGCTCTGCGTGAGCAAGATGGATCAACGCTTTGCGATGAAGCAGGATTTTGTGCTCGTAATCGAAGTCTTTGTGATCGCCTGCGCGCTTGTAATCACGGGCTGCATTCAACTCGTCATTATTGCTAACATGCATTGCTGCCCTCGCCAATGTATGCCATGGAGATTGAGGGTCGTTTTCTTGATACCATGAAACCAAATTGGTTAGCCCGATATCATACTCCAAAACAAGGTGTCGAACCGCCTGCATCATCGGCATAGCGGTGACTTCTCCCGAAAGAAGTCCATCCAGTAATTCAACCACTCCTTTTGATTTCCCAGTTTGTAACAACCACGATGCTCTATTCAATCGTAATGTATCGATAACTGCATTAAACAATCGTGATTCAACGTCGCTCAATTTTGCCTCACNAACACTCTTGACAAGGTTGTCNAGNACCTTGGAATCTGCCAAGCCATCGCCACCATCTCTTAGCGCTTGTTTACAATTATTGAAAGCCTTAATTCCATTTTTATCAAGGGTATCTACAACCCAATCATCTGCGGATTGTGCTGCTCCATCAAGCATCAAAATTAGACCTCTACTAGCTGGAGAAAATGCACTGGGAACCTCTGCGGCTTCAACCGTTGATAGGGCATTTCTTCTTGCCTTTCGGATAGTTGCGAAATCCCATCCTTTGATTTTTGCAGGAAGAAGATGTACAACTAAAAGAGTGGCATATGGATAATCAATGCATCTCTGTTCATCTACGAACAGTACCTCTGCTAGACGGTTTAGATCTAGTCCTCGAGTAAACAAATCGATGGATGCTGAGATGCCCAATGAGGCCCCTTTGTCATGCATTCTTCGAGCGGTAGCCAAGCGTAAAGTCTCTCCAATCTCTTCATCTGCGACTATTTCTGAAAGAGACTCCTGTACCAGTTTATCGATTTGTGACGCCAGCCATGAAAACGCTTCCTCTCCCAATTGTTTAACGATTGGAATCAAAATTTCCATATCCGCATCTGGTTCAACTGTTTGCTTGTTCAATAGTTCAAGGGCTTCTTCGGATAGACCTTCACGAACCAATGCAGATAATTTCCACCATGTCAGAGATTCTCTCTGCTGAGGACTAGTGGCCAGTTCCAGCCCTTCCTGAATCTCACTACTAGAAAGCTCAGATGCTTCAGCAGGCATGAGTCCCCATGCTACTTTCTTTCTGGCCATAGACAATTCATCATCTTCGGCGAGTGATCTAGATTTGTTCCAATCTTTGACATCACCGTTTCTCAATTGGAGCAAGTCGGTGAATGCCTCGGATAAATCAGAATTGGATTTCGCCAATTCTTTCAATGAATCTGTGGCATCATTTCCAAGATGAATATGTAATAATACACTGATTACCGAAGCATCTCCTTCCAGATTTTCTAAACCGGCGATGTCTCGCAATCCCCTTTTCCCCTTGAGTTGGGCTTTGGCTTTTTGCAAAGCCATCTTTATTGTTGCATCAGAAGATTTTGACTCATACATAGCCAATGTATTTGCCAAGGATTTTGAATTCTGTGGATCAATTCTAGCCACATCCGTCTCGAATTTATCGGCTTCTTGTTCCACAACATCGGCTTGAGGGAATGCGGCGAATTGTGCAAGAATAGGAGTTGCTTCTGCCATTTTTGACCAGACTGGATGAACTCCGTTTGTAGAGGCTTTCTCTCTCAAATCTTCTAAAATTTCATCCCATGAATCGTCCCAGTCATCAGAAAATAGTGTCTTTCTAACAAGAAGTACTGCTAAGCGATATGCTGCAGGAGACCCATCGTCGATTAGTACTTCATCGGTCTTAGGCAGCCATTCCATTGGACTAGAAGCGCCACGTGTTCCTCGCCTGGTACGTGCGCTTCTTCGTGCCCTCATCATCGGAGAGGGCCCGCTCTCGTCTTCATCTGGAATCTGAATTTCGTTTAGCCCGATTAGTAACAATGACTTCCAAGGTTTGTCAAGTGCTCTCCATTCAGCAGTTTTTGCAACTTTTGATTGTCGGGAGCGAGGAGGCATGTTGCCTTTCATTCCCGCTTCGAGGCAGGTGGCTAGATTGTTCTCCTGCAGCAAACTCACCCCTACGGGGTGATGCCCCTCGTCGGACCTCTTTAGAGCCACCGGCTCCAAATCATTCCAAACAACAATGATAGGGAAGCCCCCGGAATACAAAATAATGGCGACAGCAGACACCATTATCCTATTGCTGCACCCCATTACTGCGGTAGCGATTTTAGCATGGATATGGTGGCAATATGGTTGGAAAAGAAAATCCCATGATTTGAAGGGAAAAGAACGCCTACAAGAATTAGAGCGACATGAAAAGATAGGAGAAAGAATACTGCAAGCTGCAATCGTCTCGGTGCTGATTGCGTTTACAGCCAGATGGTACACTGGTCTTGGCTTACTTCCTGGCAGTCTTCACGGGTTTACAGGCCCTATTGGAATAATTCTCTTGTGGGTGATGGCACGCTGGGGTAGAAACTCTCGAAAAGATAAGTTGAAGAAAGTCAAACATGGAAGAGCAGCGGATTTACTGGTTACCCTAATGGTATTCCATTCATTCCTCGGATTCCTCTACATCTTCGAGGTCGTTTGAACCCCCCAGCCAACTTGGACTCCACCAATTCCACTTGCCCATCAATCTCATGGTCGCAGGAACGACAAGTGCCCGAACAATTGTCGCATCGATTAGAATTGCCAATGCAAGACCCAAGCCAATCTGCTTCAAGATTACAACTGAAGATAGCCCGAATGCACTGAACACTACGACCATGATCGCCGCTGCACCCGTAATTAACCGTCCAGTTCTTTGCAGCCCATTTGCAACCGCTAAAGTATTGTCACCAGTCCTTTCCCATTCCTCATGGATTCTTGATAACATCAATACTTCATAATCCATCGATAAACCAAATACTATACAAAACATAATCACAGGATTAGTTGCCTCTATAGGTTGAGGTGTGAAATTCAGTAAATCGGCTCCATAACCCCACTGGAACACGAATACCAACATTCCGAACGATGCTGAAATGGATAAAATATTCATCACAATCGCTTTGATTGGAATAATAATACTGCGAACTTGAATGAAGATTAATATTATTGTTGAGATGAAAATAAATGCCAATGCGATTGGCAAATTTTCTGCGATTGCATCTAGCGTATCTAGACTGTATGCTGCGAAGCCAGCAACTAGTAAGGCACCATCATCTCCGATTACTAAATCGTCGATTAAAGAGTCTCTATCATTGCGGATATCGCTAACAAATTCTCTACTATCTGTGCCCGTAATTGGTCCATCCAATGAGAATACGAAAAACGTCGTGCCATTTGCTAAAAACAACTGACGACTATATTCTCGAGTTGCATTCATCTGAGGAGACAATTCGTCACTACTCCAGAAGTCTACGACTTCATCTTCAGACATTCCGGGCATCGGGCCCAACGCATAACCAAAACCATCGATTACTCGGGAGTCATTGACTTGATCGCTCGCCCACCTATACATCATACGAATGTTGTTTTCCTCAAGCGGGTCTTCACCATCAAAGTCGAGCACAATCAGTGCAGAGTTTGCTGCACTTTCAGGCCATTTCTCATCTAAGTGTTCAAACCCAACACGGGTTTCATCATCAGGAGGTAGAGCATCTCTAGAGGCCATAGAAAACTCCGCTTGGAAGAATGGTAATCCTGCTCCAAGAAGGATTATCAATGTAGGAATCAATACCGTCCAAGGGCGTTCCATTACAGTCTTCGCAATCCTCGACCAAATCCCCTCTACCGAATCGTTTTTTGTATCAAATGTGGGCATTTTATCTGCAAAATTAGGTATTCTAATTGGAATTTTACTGTTATTGATCCAATTTATCATCCAAGAAATCACAGGAAAGTTCACCCCTGAACCAATTATTGCCATTATTGAAGGTAAGACAACTAATGAATAAATCATAGCAATAGAAACGGCTAATGTACCTCCAATACCGAGACTTGGAATACCTGTATTCTCAAAGAATAGCATTCCCATTAAGCCAATTCCAACAGTTACTCCGCTGAAGAATACGGCTTTACCAGCTGTTGCAACGGTCATGGCGGTTGAGGTCCTAATATCGTGGCCCCTACTGGTCTCTTCACGGAACCGGTTTACCATAAACAGAGAATAATCGATTGATACTCCGATTCCAATTAGCGAAATAATATTCACAGCATATTGAGTGACATCGGTCACGTTAGAAAGCCAAATAGTCACACCCATGGCAGATAGTACTGTGAAAAATGCAATCGATAACGGTAAAAATGCAGCGATTAATGTACCGAATACAATAATTAAAATGATCAGAGACAGTGGTCCTGAAACAAGTTCTGCCGTAATCAAATCATCTTGGATTCTCTTATCGAAAATAACGTCGATTGCAACTCCACCTGTTCGCCAGGTCTCAAAATCCTCATCCTCTATTTCCACATCTTCCCAATTTTCAGCGTACAATTCCTTAGCTTCGGAACGTTCCAACTTTATGGTTATCACATTCAAAGCCCAGAAGCCTTCACTATCTTCATGAATGAATTCGCTCCTCTCATCATCAGTTTTGTCCCAGGAGTATTCGATGATAACATCATCTAGGCTAGCAAAATCACTCAATGCTTCGGTAACAGCATCTTGCCATTCGCTAGAGTTGTCATCTAAAGTCGGGTGGAATACTAGGTAAGTGAAGGATTGAGAGCCTTCTTCTGAGGAAAAGGCATCATCATACATCTTACCGGCATTCATTGATTCGAGGTCTCCCTCTCCCCAAGATTCTGCCCAATTTGAGCCCATTGTCATCAATGATGCCATTGCCAAACAAGCAAGGATTCCAATAACCAAAACTTTCTTTCTATGGTCGTAAGTAAACTCACCTAACTTGTAGAAAGCCCGGCCCTCAAGCATCTTGGGTTCGGTCACTCCTTCCATGGCCCGCTCCTAAAAAATTAGTATTTGAACTAATGTATGGGGGCCCCCTTTGGAAATCTGCACTAGAAGATTTCAACGAAGCATCTCAATGTCACGGTTTGACCATAATTCTAGCCATTTTTGCAAATTAAATTCCTTATCTGAAGCTAGCAACTTACGATTTGTACCGTCAGCGGGCTGAATCCTACAACCACAGGCATTTGCGTGACCCCCGCCAGTCTCATCCATAAGAGTGGCAAGCAAAGACAAGTCATACGGATTCTCCTCTTCTCGAAATGAATTCGCGTAGAAGGAAGCGCCTAATGCCGGTCGGTTCGGGTCATCTATACTACCGTCAATATATCCATGAATAACGCAGCATGCAATGGCCTGTGAACCAGCTATTGCTGTAATCAAATATCCATTGCTTCTTACACCTGTTTCACTCAAATCACATATTGCTAATCTATCTACAATCCTAGTATTTTCTTCCACTGCCTGTGCTTGAATTTCTCTTTCATTGCATAATTCATCAAGACGCTGTTTATGGCTCTGCAAAATCTCCGCTAAAGGTAAACCTGATGCAAACTGATTGAGTACGACTTGCATATGCTCTGGGTCTGAAAGGGAAAGTGAACGAGATAGTCGAATAACCGGTCCGTCTTGCATAAAGTCATCAAGAGAAATCCCCCCGGAATCCAAATCGTCAACTATTGGCATGATTTCATCTAAATGCGACAGGTCGAGTTCATTCTTCATTAGATCATATGCAGCACGAGCGGCTGAAGGTGTATCTCTCCAATGACAAATCCCACCTTGGTTTTCGAATACCGTTTGCTGTTCAGAATTCGGTCGATTGGTAAGATGATGGTCGAGGTATAATCCACAATCTTCGTGGAATGGTAAATCACAAATTGCAGTTTCCCTATCGATAAGGTGGTCAATTTTCCCCGCTCGCAGCAAAGCAGGGTGAGCGAAATGGACCTCTAATTCTGGCTTACTTGCTTTCAACACAGCAGCAGCCATTAACCCATCCAAATCAGAATCTGCTACAACTCTGACTATCCCGTCAAGTACTGACATATCATTCTGCGAGGGCGTCCAACTCTTGAATTATAGGGTCCAAAAAAAGCGATGAGGCTATGAACAAGGATTTCCGCCACACGGTCATGGAGACCTCTTGTGGCGTAGTTCTAGTGAACTTAGGCTCCATATTACTTCTTCAATATCCACAAGGCCATTGGGATTTTCCTAAAGGGCATGTTGAGGAAGATGATGATGATAGAAAGGCGACTGCGGCAAGAGAGTTAGCAGAAGAAACCGGGATTTCTGACATCCAATTCATTGATGACTTTGAGTTCAGAACCGCTTACGACTTCCGTCACAAGGGAAAGAGAATCGATAAGCAAGTGTTCTGGTATATCGCAGAAACAGAAACGATATCTGTCAAGATTAGTCATGAACATCAAGAACATCTGTGGCTAGAATGGGAGAGCGCAATGATGCAACTCACTCATCATGAAAGCAAGGGAGTTCTTGCGGCTGCTCACGCTCATATGAAATCCATAGGCAAGGAAGACTAATCATATGGTGTATCTGGAGTAGTTACTATGCCACAGGGTAGGCCACGTACTTTTGCCTTGTCCGTAGTGGTTCTAATGTGCTTACAGGGCTGTCTTTTTGCAAGCGACGATGCGCTCGACGGCGACGATGGACAAGGGCTGACGCCTTTTCCCGACTACAATTCTGAAGAATACGAATGCTTTCTTCACAATGATTGGAAACGTTGCTACATCACCTACATTCCTGAATCTGTCACCGGATCCTCCAACGCACCCCTCATAGTCGAACTCCATGGATGGGCAGGTTCAGCATTTGAGACACGAGCCCTCACAGACGTCACCCTACTGGCTGATGAAGTTGGAGCCATTGTCGTTCACGCAGAGGGTATCATCGTAAACAACACGACGCTTGACATGGGAGGAAATGAGGAGGCTTGGAACGCAGGTTATTGCTGCGGAGATGCCCTTGCGTACGAAATTGACGATGTGGATTATTTACGGAAGGTGATTGCAAAGACGGTAGAGGATTATCCTGTTGATGAGCAACGAATCTACATCACAGGGTGGTCAAACGGGTGTATGATGGCACAACGCATGGCGCTCCAAGCTAGCGATCTTATCGCCGCCGTAGCATGCACCTCTGGATACCTCAGCATCCATGAATCCGAAGGCTACAGCCCTATTCCTGTCATGGAGATTCACGGCTTCATTGATGAGAATACTCAGTACACTAATTCCGTCAACTGGGGCATTGTAGATGAAAACCGACGAAACTTGGAATCAATGCAATCAGGAGCGATTGAAAACATGTATGACTGGGCGTCATACAACAACTGCGAGGGTAGTATTCCAGACCGAAATGAGCCAGGTGCAATCTACAGCATCCAAGGTTTCACGAACTGCGCAGAAGGTTCTGAAGTCGCCCTCATCACGGTCCATACAGGTGGCCATAACCTCTACCCAAACGATGCATGCACACCTGATTTCGTGTGGAATTGTTTCGGAAGCCAAGGCCTCTGGGATGTCAACCAACTTGAATGGGACTTTTTGAGCCGCTTTTCTAAAGAGCCTGTGAATTAAAGAAAATATCAGATGTTCAAAGGGAACTAGTAGAAGTCTTCTCGGGCGATTTCTAATTCAACCATTGGGATGTAATTGAAACTCATTTCTTCTCCACCTGCAATAGGTTTGATAGACGGTAAGATTCCATTGGCTACATACAAGCTTGGACCAGTATCAAGCATGAACATCATGCCCAATTTATCT
>PAZU01000036.1 GCA_002715725.1 Methanobacteriota archaeon
CATTCAACAGTCATTCCGAGAAGAGCATGCATATCGAATTTCATAATTCGGCCAGTCCATGGATCTACATACACATACGGATCGTTAGAATTTGGGACTGGAATTAATGGGTCATATGTATTCTCGCAAGTGTATGAAAGAGCATCATACATTCCAATCAAATCGCATGAAATAATCGCAGTTGAGCCTGCAGGGCCATTGCCCCATGATGTCATCACCATCGCATCGGTTTGGGTGATTCCCATGGTCGGTTCAAAGGTTGACATTCCTATTCCGTAATATGTTCCAGTAGCAATAAATGGCATATTCCTATCTTTGAATTCATACTCATTATTCCCCCAAGCATCAATCGCATCGGCAAAATGGTACCAAGTAAGTTCAGGCCTTTCAAAGTCCCAAACGGTTTCTTCCACAACTATGGGTTTGGATTCCTCCTCTCCAAAGCATCCAGCAAGTGATGCACTGACCATCAGTAGTGATAGAAAAATCGTTCTCATTCAATCACCTTTGAATATATCAGCGCCAAGAAGTGGCAATAGAACAGAAGCGTCTCCCTCAACGCAAACATTCGGTGCTTCTGGACGCATCTTCCCCCAACTGATTGCTTCTCTCAAACGAGCACCTGAAAGGCTACCGTCGTGTTCAGGAGCCGTAGTGATATAGATAGCAGAATCTAGTCCTCCTCTGTATTGATTCCACCAAATTACGTGATGCTTGGATATTCCTCCTCCGACCATAAGGGCGTTGGATTTCTCCACATCCCATGTTAGATCGCTCATCACTTGTTCATCTGCAAGGGTATCGATATGGAAATCACGGTATTTCTGCCTGAACATGAATAGTTGAGCCCCAATACTGCCGTCAGTGATTCCAGGGATGCACACGGGAATTTGATTTTTGTAAGCCCAATAGATTAGTGAATCAGGCGTTCCGATTCGCTTCCCAAGTTCCCACACTAGGTGGATGGAGCCGAACCCGAGCCATGTATCAGCACCTTCTTTTCCTGTTTCTGCAATCCTATCGGTTCTGATATCTTCAAGAGCAGGCATTACTACTGATTCAATAATTTCTCCATAACTTGCATTTGGAACGATTACGTTTCCTAAACGCATCAACTCATGCTCACCCAGTTCAACATCATCTAATTCGAAAGCACCGTGGTAGTAGTGCTTGTATGCTCTAGCGATATCATGGTCTAACATTCCACAAGTTGTAGAAACCACATTGAACATTTTACGCTTCACAGCTTCAACAAAAAATCCTCTTGTGCCGGTAGCACACAGGCATGCTGGGAAAGAGAGCCAGTTTGTGACTTTGCTAGAGTCTCCTCCTACCTCATCGATCTCTGCTTTCATATCGTTGAGAATTTCTCTAGCATAGGCTAGTTTGGTTGCAGTGAAACCACCGGCTGTAGCCATCTGGTCAATAAGTGAAGAAGCATCTCCTAAGGATGCGAAATCGTAGTCTTTGACCGGCTCGTCAAATGACTCGGGGTCTATTGCCATAGACAGTGCGCGAGGCTTTCGCATATGAAACCCATGACTGCGTCATGAGGATTCTAAGTCGAGAATTTTGTCTCTCAACATCGCCGCTCTTTCGAAGTCTAATTCGAGTGCAGCTTGTTGCATCATCTTCTTTAATTCTTCAATTGAATAATTTAATTCTTCAATTGGTTGTGAAATGTTACTAGTAACGGAGTCAGAGCGTGCCCATTGACCGGCACCAACTCGTAAATTGCTAGCCCAATCTCCGCCTTTTCGGCCACCTTTAGAGCCGACTAATCTCTTGCCGCCGGAAGTGCCAGCAATCAGTTCGTCGATGTCACTACCCATTTGCGGAAGTGCCTTCTTGATAGTAGCAGGGGTAATGCCGAATTTTTTGTTATGCTCCATTTGTCTATCTCTTCTTTCCAGAGTTTGCCGAATAGAAGCGGTCATTGCTGGGCTCATCGAATCAGCATACAAAATCACCTTGCCATTGGAATTCCTAGCAGCTCTTCCAATCGTCTGCAACAAACTTCTCTCATTTCGTAAGAACCCTTGGCGGTCTGCATCAAAAATTGCAACTAGGCTAACTTCAGGAATATCCAGTCCCTCTCTCAGTAGGTTAATTCCAACTATTGCATCGATATGACCGATTCTTAGGGCGTTGAGTATCTCTGTTCTCTCAATCGTGTCGATTTCTGAATGTAGATGATGCGCTTTAATTCCCATTTTATTGAGATAGTGAGCAACTTCTTCTGCGAATTTTATAGTCAGTACGGTGACCAAGGTTCTCTCTCCCTTTTCGATTCGTGCATTGATTTCAGAGAGAAGGTCAGCAACCTGCCCTTCAGTTCCTCTAACTTCAATAGAAGGATCGAGCAAACCGGTCGGCCTAATCTCCATACGAGGGATATTCTCAATCATCTGCAACATGTCATACATACTTTCAGAATCAGGGTGTTTCTTTGTATATTCAGGTTCTTCAACTCCGCCACCTCCTGAGGCATGCCTGAGGCCAATTGGAGCATCTTGTCCTGTTACTTCGCACAAATGTAGTAGTTCTCTCTCCCCAGGTGTGGCGCTAACGTACAACATTTGAGGAACTAAACTTTGGAATTCTTTCAATTTCAACGGCCGATTATCTGCAGCCGAAGGTAATCTAAATCCGTGTTCAATCAAATTCAATTTTCGACTTCTGTCTCCACCATACATACCTCCAACTTGTGGAAGTGTGACGTGAGATTCATCCATTATGACAAGGAATTTCTCCGGGTCGCCATGAAATTGTTTTGCAGCAGCAGCAAAGAAATCAAGCAGACAATACGGGCGTTCGCCGTGCTTTCTGCCATCAAAATGCATTGAATAATTTTCAACAGCGGTACAGTGGCCGACTTCTCTCAACATTTCTAAGTCGTATTGAGTTCTCTGTTGCAGCCTATGTGCTTCAACATCCTTCCCTTCGCTTTTTAATTCTGCAAATCTGCCATCCAATTCGGTTTCAATATTCTCGAGAGCTTCTTCAAATCTTTCTGGAGAGACCATGAAGAACTCTTTTGGATGAATCCATGCTTCCTCTAATTCATCGAGAATTTCCCAGGAAACCGGGTCGCAAATCTGGATGTGTTCGACTCCTTCGAATCCAAATCTAATTCTCAGCGGGTCGTCACGACTCGGCATCCAAACATCGAGGTTTTCTCCTCTAAGGCGCACCTGTCCTCTCTCCAAATCGGTGCTTGTCCTTTCATATTGTAATGCAACTAATTCCCGGACTAGGTCAATTGGTTCAATTACTTGGTCTACATGAATTCTACAATGGTAGGAAAGAAAAGTTTCTGGGGCGTTAAGACCGTATATGCATGATACCGATGAAACCACCACGCAGTCCGGTCTGCTGACTAGACTTGCAACGGTCGCGAATCTTTCTTGTTCAATTCTTTCATTGATTGACAACTCTTTGTCGATATACAAATCTCTCTTCGGCAGGTATGCTTCAGGTTGATAGTAATCATAGTGTGATACGAAATATTCTATACCATTCTCGGGGAATAATCCAGCCATCTCTTGGTAGAGTTGGCGTGCTAGAGTTTTGTTGTGGCTAATGATCAATGTAGGGATGTTCAACCTCTCAATGATGTTGGCCATTGCGAAGGTTTTCCCCGAGCCAGTTACTCCTAAAAGCACGCATCTTTCTTGTTTATTTTCCAATTGAAAAATTAATTTTTCAATTGCTTTTTCTTGGTCGCCAGCAGTGCTGTGTTCGGAGTGAATTTTGAAGCGAGAAACTTCTGGCGAAAGTTTGTCTTTCACTGCCCCCTCAAGGGCCTTCGAGATGTCGAAGGGGTCACTCATTTACTCACATCCTATGGTAGGTACAATCCACCATTCACATGAATTACTGCACCGGTAATGTAGGAAGAATTCTCTCCTACCAAAAACGACACGACTCCAGCAATATCTTCAGGCGTTCCGATTCTTTTCAGAGGAACTTCTTGTTCTCTACTAGCTCTTTTCTCAGGACTATCTCCTGCTAAAATATCAGTGTCTACAAATCCGGGGGCAATAACATTCACTCGCTTTCCTTCTGGTGCTAGAGATTGAGCCAGAGAGCGTGCCCAAATGGATAAGGCCGCTTTGGATGCAGAATAATCCGCACCGTGTGGTGACCCTCTTGTTCCTAACTGGCTTCCAATTACACAAATCCTAGCTTCTTGTGATAGACGAGGTTTTACCGCATCCCAAACTAGGAATGCGCCTTCGAAGTTTGTGGACATAGTTCGACGTAAGTGACTGAGATCCAATTCTTTTGCATCGATTCTATCGTATCTTCCATGATTTAGAACTAGGACATCGACTCCTTCAGTAACCCATGGGTGTGTTGCCAGAAGGGCAACTTCTCTGGCATCTGTAACATCGCAGTTGGCAGCAACAGCGTCAACTCCAGAATTGCGAATGTCGTCTACGACCATCTCTGCAGGTTTGGAAGAGTTGCAGTAAGTCAGCAAAACTCTGTAGCCATCGCTAGCTAGTTTTTTGCAGATCGCAGCGCCAATTCCTCTGCCGCCTCCGGTCACCAATGCGGTGCGCATGAACTCCCCACGAGGAGATACTCAATAACTCACTGGAGGAATTGTGCGAGTTGTGGAGGTTGCCAACCATCTGGTTTGAGCACCTTCCCATCCTCTCTACGTAGGACCTTCCCATCAACTAATTTCGCCATATTGGAGCGATGAACTTCATTGAATGCATCATCATAGATNTCTTGCATTCCATGATTGATGATAGTTCCNGCNAAGATGTATCCAATATCTGCAAGCGCATCAAGAACTTCGACTAAATCTCCTGCTCTGGCAGCTTCAGCATATTCTTGNACTTCTTCAGTTAGTAGTTTGATTCTTAATTCAATCAACTCATCAGGNCCGAGTCCTGGTTGGTCTAATTTTGNAATTTCGAATGCNTCATTGAATTCTAGTAAGGACNTCACTATTGGATTCATAACTCTACGGGGGTCTTGCCACTCTATGAAAGTTGCATTACAGCAAGTAGAATCCATCCTGTGGATACATGCGCCCTAAACCACCAATTCTGGAACTGTGAGCCCGCAGCAACCAGTACGCTGACAACCAGAATTACGGAAACTAGAGAGCCTATTGGCGATACTACAGAAAAAGCGGCAGCCCAAATCGGGACGGATAGCAACATTACAGCCATTGTTGTAGGGGGTTGGAATCTAGCAGGGAATGATTTCACTCCGGTTTTTTTGTCACTTTCAATATCCATTTGAGCATATCCTAAGTCGAATGCTGCAATCCAAATCATCACTCCAAGCGAGACAATCAATAGGTCGGGATACCATGAGTTGGAAGAAATTTCTCCAGTAATTGCTACCCAAGCTCCCGCAGGGGCTAGTGCTAAGCAACCACCTAACCACCAGTGGCACATCCATGTGAATCTCTTGAGGTAAGGGTATACGACAAATGCAACTACAGGTATTGGCGAGAGGTACAAGCACAATGGATTGAGCATGGCTGCTCCACCGACAAGCATTATCAAGAATATTCCACAAAGGATCCATGCGGTTTGGATAGACATGCTTCCCGAAGCAAGATGTCTGTTTGCGGTTCGCGGATTTTCTGCATCGATATCCCTATCGATTATTCTGTTCAACCCCATCGCCAGGCCTCGAGCACCAATTGCGGCAATCAATATCCAGAAAAATTCGGAATTTGTTGGTTCACCTGCCATCAATGCTCCAATGAATACGAATGGTAAACTAAACAGTGTATGTTCAATTTTGACGAAGGATGCAATTTGCTTCAATTCCATTTACATCACCAAGTTTTCTGGCCAAGGTGGTAAATCGAACCTTTCAATCGCATCTAAAGTTTCAGGGTCATGCATTGTAATTGCAGGCCATCTTCGAACAGGAGATGGTCCTTCGAGCGAAGGAATTGGTGTTGTTGCATCCCAGAATATGCGCCCATTCTCCACAATGAAATCACGTTCAACAGCGAAGCGTGAAGTTAGTTGCCAAAGCAATCTTCTCATCGCCCCTTCACCGTGAAGGTTCATGTCATTATCAGTGACAAATAACCATCGTAATTCATTTTTGGAGTCTAATTGCCAAATTGAATTTCGCAATTGAGAAATTTTTTCCCGTTGTGCCTTCGCTGCTTCTTCGTTTGGCCATTGCATTCCAGTTCTAGGCTCTGGCTTTCCGTCGATATCAACCGTAACAACAAGCATCGAATCTCTAAGGAGTAGACAATCTTCTACATCTTCTAGTTCTGAGATTTCATTTAGAAGAGATTCGCTAATTCCTGGGGCCTCTTCTTTACCTCTTCTCCAAGCAGGAGTTTCTTCTACGGAGGAGCCTTCTAATGGGCTCCCACTTCTAGGATCTGAAGAAACAAGTTTCGTGGCATCAATGATTACTTTCGAATGCACATTTTCGAAAGTTGATGCCGGCTCTAGAGAATCACTTACCATCCCATCGATAATTGTGATATCACTCTCAGGATCTACTCTATCATTTAGGACGTCCAACAGGGCATCCAAGTCACTAGGGTCTTCATCAGTAGCGATTAGGATTTTCAAGAACATCATTTGTCCCGCACCAAGCAATCCAAGACACGTTTTCCTAGCTTGCCTTGGGTAACGTTGTTTACTTTTGACAATGGCCAAGTTGTGGAATCCAGTTTCCAAAGGTAAGTGTAAATCCAAGACATCTCTGTGTTGGAAGGACAAAATTGGTCTAAACTGCTTTCCAATGGCTTCTCCAAGATAGCCATCTTCCATAGGGGGTTGACCTACAATTGTTGCAGGAAGTATTGCATCTTTCCTTCTGGTAATTGCAGTAACGTTGAGAACAGGGTACTGGCCAGTAAGAGAATAGAAACCAAAGTGGTCTCCAAATGGGCCTTCGGTTCTTGTTTGAGTTGCATCGACCCATCCTTCGATTACGATATCAGCATCTGCAGGAACCAGCAAATCTTGTGTTAGAGCTTTGGTGATTCTAAGGCGTCTTTTACCGAGCAATCCTGCGAACATGTATTCTTCCAAATTGTCAGGCAAAGGTGCTATTGCCGAGAAAATCAATTCAGGTGGCCCGCCTATGCATATTGCGACAGGCATTTTTCCTTCAGGCCATGCGGCAGCATGGTCTGCACCATGTTTGTGAATTTGCCAATGTAAACCGACTTCTTTTGGTCCAAAAATTTGACCTCTGTACATTCCCAGATTATGTTCTCCAGACTTGGGGTCTTTTGTAACTACAAGAGGTAATGTGATGTATCGTCCTCCGTCCATAGGCCATGTTTTGGGGATCGGTAATTGTGTAACATCGAGTTCCATTTTTACTCTCTGACAAGAGCCCTTTCTTACTTTCTTAGGTGGAAGCGACATCGCATCTCTGAGTAATGGAATACCGGTCCATGGCTTTTTCATGATTCCACCTATGTCGGGTTTCATCAGTGCAACAAGTCTGTCGCCGACTTCGGTCGGATGGGAAGCACCCAGCGCTCTAAGTGTTCTATCGTGAGAGCCAAACAGATTCATTGCTAGAGGTATTTCGCTAATTTCTCCATTAGGGAGTTTTGGTTTCTCGAAAAGAACGGCTGGTCCGTTGTTCTTCACAAGCCTATCTGCGATTGCACCAGCCTCTAATTCTACATCTACGGGCTCTGATATGCGCAGTAACTCGCCCTGCTTCTCGAGATGGGCGAGCCAGCGAGTAGAATTACGCCAGGCCATGATACCGCTAGGAGCACCTCCTCATCAATACTTGTTCTGTGCCGACTCATTGAAGTCCCGCCTCCCCTTCGGGGAGGCATGGCGAGTTGCGACGTTCTGGTTATCGGCGCTGGTCCAGGAGGGGGTTCAGCCGCTCTACACTCTGCTCGCGCAGGCCTCAGTACAATGATTGTAGAGGCTGATGCCAAGGTCGGAGTGCCAGTGCACTGCGGAGAATGCCTATCGCAGATGGCTGTTGACAATCTTGATTTGGAATTGCCGGAAGATGTGATCGCACTTGATTGCAAAGGTATTCGCGTAATATTTCCAGATGGTACTGCAAAGTTGTTGACAGAGAAAGGATATGTTCTCGAGAAGCATAAATTCGAACAATGGTTGTGTGATGAGGCGGTCAAGAAAGGAGCTAGTCTACACCTTTCTCATAGGGTGACTTCTATGGAAAGAATTTACAATAGTAAAAATGAATTTGTCAATTGGAAAATTGATGGGCGTGGAGACGAGTTTCCTATTGAATGCAAAGCAGTAATCGATGCCTCGGGAGTGACGGGAGCGGCCACAAAATTACTTGACATGGGAACTGAAGTTGAAGTGATTGCAGGATTCCAATATGAGATGGCAGAAGTAGATAATGACGGTTATTTGGATTTCTACCTCTGGCCTGAATATTCTCCTCATGGATATGTTTGGATGATTCCTAAGAAAGGCGGAAGAGCAAATGTTGGTCTGGTAACTACTGACAAGAGAGGCGCCATCAAATATCTTGACAAATTTGTTGAGGATACTTATCTCAAAGGTAAAAATATTCAGAACCCCGAATGGAGAAAGCCCGGAATCAAACCAAAGCCATTCGGCGGTACAATACCAATCTCTGGACCTAGAGAAATTACTACTGGAGATGGCTTGATTCTGGTTGGAGATGCGGCAGGATTTACTTCACCGTTGTTTGAAGGAGGCTCTCATCTTGCTTTATGGTCAGGTAGACAAGCGGCTCAAACTATTGCTGCAGCAATTTCCGAAGGCGATTTGTCCGATTCAAAAATGCAGAGTTATGTCAAGGCCTGGAAGAAGCGCTTCCCACCATATCACAAGATTTTGAAGGGAAAAACATCTCTATACGATTTGAGTGATCAAGAATTGTCTAATATGGCCAAATGTTTGCCCGAGGAATTAGGTTCAATGTCAGCACTTGACAAAATATGGATTGGGTTGAAAATATTGGTGCGCCATCCTTTCTTGTACACTAAAGGTGTGATTAGTGTTCTACTTTCATTTGGTTATTCGAGGGCTAAGCATTTCGGATGGTGAATAGATGGAATCTTTATTGATGCCATTCGCTGTATTTGTTGCAGCTTGGGTGACCTTTAGACCTAATCCAAAGGTGACATGGATTCTAGGACTGCCTTTTTTTCTATTGGCATTCATGTTTACAATGAATTATGACACAATTCATCTTGTTGCTTGGTATGGAGGTGCAGAACTCCCACTGAAATACAGATTTGCAGCTACATGGGCTGCTAGAGAGGGGCCAATCCTTCTTTGGGTAGCATGGATGGCTCTGTTGTCAATAATTTGGAGAAATCCGTTAGCATCAGAATCTGAAGAAACGCATTTACTCAGACTGCGATTGATGAATGGTTTCGCATTAACTCTCTTATTGGTTGCATGGATTTTACAACCATTCAAACCAGCAGATGTTCGAGGTCCAGGTCTGAATGAATTGTTACAGACAGACTTGATGGTAATTCACCCACCTCTTATCTTCCTAGCATATTCCTTGTGCATTACTCTAGCTTGTATTGCAATTTCTTCAATATTGACGAATTTCACAGGAATTAAAGACAGGTTGATTCAAGTCGCTAGGCCTGCTTTCTTCTTCGCGACTTTAGGAATTGGCTTAGGCGGGTTATGGGCCTATTTGATTCTAGATTGGGGCGGATATTGGGCTTGGGATCCAGTGGAAACCGGTTCGTTGTTACCGTGGATTTGCTTGGTTATGCTACTGCATCTTAGAACACGGCCAGGCAGGACGTCCGACCATATGTGGGCGGGGGTTGCAATGGCTTGTGGTGCTCTCTCTCTTTTCGCTACAATGGTCACTAGAGCCGGAGGAGTTTGGGCAGTGAGTGTCCATACATTTGTTGTGAATTCTGCCGCTTCTCCTCCGGGTGATGTATTTGGACGAATCATGGTCTTACTTTCTGATGCAAGCGGTATTGAAGTAGTAGTATACTTCCTTGGGATTCTTCAGTTGCTAGCAATTTTCCTTGCTTCAAGGCTAGGTTTTCAGTTCTCGAATTATTGGCTAGCGCTACTGCCAATTGTAGCAACAATTGGAATTATAGGCGGTGGAGATATTCTAGATGGGTTCCCACCCACTCTTTTGGTAATATTGGGATTGGGACCTTTCGTGGAATCTGGCATCAGGTCATTACCTGAAGGGCATGATTGGAAATGGTTCGCAATACCTGGAATAATGGTAGTATTACGGTTCATTCATGGAATGGTACTCTTTGAATTATTATCTCTGTTGTTTGCATTTGGTTTAATTTTTGAAAAAGAACGATTCAAGGCTTGGGGTTGGGCAAGTGCTGGGGTCATGCTGTTTTTATCAGCATCATGGTCGGGAATGTTGGACATAACAATATGCGCCATAGGTATGACTACATTCGTATCTCCATGGTTCTTTGCTGAGGATAACGGAGAAACAAAATTTTCATTCATGGAAAGAAGCACTCAACAGAGATTAGTTCTGTGGGCGCCAGTCGTTGTAGTTGGATTGTATCTGATTCTAACATTGGTGATTTTGATTTCAAGCATCGACTCGATTCAATTTGCTGCACATGAATTGTATGGTGCTCCATTCATTGCTGCCATAATGCTTGCATTTGTATCTTGGAGCATTAGAGATCGGCCAAAGAGAGTATTCTACATGATGGCTTCGTCCCCTCTAATTCTCGTTGCCGCATGGTTCTTTGGAGCCTCACTTGGTTACGATTCAAAAGATATTCTTGGAGCCTCTCTTAACCGAGGTCAGATTGGAATTGTAATCTTGATACCTGCCCTTCTAGCATTGCCAGCAACAATCTCTCTAGCCAAGGAAAATTTTGGTAAACGCGACATACCATTTTTCGCCCATTTGATTCATCTGGGTCTTGTCTTGTTAATTATCGGTCACGTGATGAGTACGACAATAATCGACAGAGGGACCTTTTCCCATACTGTGACTCTAATCAAAGATGAGAGAGTTGAATGGGGAGGTTACGAATTTGAGTTTACCGAGGTCGTTACTCAGACAGATGGTCTTGAAGTTGGCGACGGCTATCTTGGAGCTGTAATCAATGTCTATGACGATGGGGAATTGATAGAAACTGTGGAGCCCGGAGTGCTTAGATTTGATACTCGTTCACGTTCTGAAATAGATAGAATTAGTATGTGGCATGGTGATTTAGTTTTGATTATGGATGGTACACAAGCGCGTTCATTAATGGAAGGAAGCGATTTAGTCAGAATTATGGTCTATGATTTGCCAGGCATCCACTTAGTATGGGGTGGATGGACGCTAATGTTGTTGTCAAGTCTTGCAATCTGGTTGCCGCGTAAAGACCCATCTGATTGAAATAGGGATGTTTGGTCGCCGAATTGCCCCCGTAGGGGGCGATAGGTGAATAACCATGGAAGAAGGAACCATTGTCCACGTCGATTATGACCTGTATAACGCAGACTCCGGCGATTTGATTGAGACCACTAGAGAAGATGTCGCAAAGGAGCATGATATGCATCAAGAGGGTAGAACTTACACTCCTCTTGTCTGTGTAGTTGGTGCTGGAAACCTAATTTCTGGTTTCGAGGACAGTTTACTAGAAGCTGAAGCAGACAAGGACATCTCACTAGAGATTGCACCTGCAGATGCCTATGGAGAAAAAGATCCAGACCAAATTGAGACTATTTCCATAGACAAGTTACTGCAACATGTACGTGACCCTAAATCAATTTACATCGGTGGACCAGTTACTGTTGAAGGCCGCCAAGGAATTCTTTCATACTTAGCAGCAGGTCGTGCTCGTATCGATTACAACCACCCTATGGCTGGTCGAACTCTGAAGTACGATTACAAGATTGTCAAAGTTATCGAAGGCAAGGAAGAGAAAGTTGCAGCACTACTTGAGGCAAATACTGGACAAGAAGGTTTCGAAGTTTCATTTGATGGCGATGACATTTCAATCGTCGTACCTCAAACTATGCTATTCGACCCTAATGCAGCAATGCAAAAGTTCCGCTTAGTAACTGTTCTTAGAGATGCTGTAGAAGCTGGCAAGGTGTCATTCGTTGAAGTTCACGAACCCCGTGTTGCGTCTGAGGAAGAGAACAAATCATGTTGTCCAGATACAACCTGTGAATCTGAAGATTGCGATACAAGTAGCGAAGAAGAGTGATATCCGCGTAATGCTCATCACCTGTGACGGCGTGAGACAATCATGGAAGACACAGAATTCTCGAATGGCGAGAGGATTCTTCTTTCCCTATTTGGTTTAATTTCTCTAGTTCTAGTTGGTGGACTAATCTTTGCTCCAGAATTATTCTGGGAGGATTTTGTCAAAGTCTACATTTGGGACCCAATTGTGAAAGATGCTGGCACAACTGGAGATGCAGGCTATTCAGAAGTGAATACGATCGTGTATATCCTTACGATGATAGCCGCAGTAATTGTATTTCAGGCCTTATTCAGGAAGTGGCAATTACCTGTTGACGACCGCATGGTGTGGGCACTAATCTCCTGGGTCGCTCTTGCTCCTGTTCTCAGGGTAATGGAAGATGCTGATTATTTCAAAGAAGGAATCGACGTTTTTTTCATCTCACCATTAATTCACATCCATTTGGCTGCTTGGCTGATAGTTTCTGCATTCATCGGACATATTGGTAAGAAAAATCAACTATCAATGCTAGCAATGTTGTTGGTAGCGTACATCGCTTTCACAGGGTTGTTAGTATTACCGAGTATTCACGTACACGATACTGGCCAATTCTGGATTCTTGGAGGTTCAATCGCTGGAGCAGTAATGATAGCAGTAGTGATTCACAATACATGGGATTGGGAACCAATCCCTCGAGCAATGTTGGCTTTTGCAACCGGTTTGATAACAATGGGATTGGGGCATTGGGCACAATTAGCATCAACTCCATGGGTCCAAGATAGCGGATTATTGCCACGAGATAATGAGATATTGTGGCCTGTTCTTGTAGTGGTTGTCATTCCTTTGATTATCACCTGGGCAGTATGGCGTCAAGGCGTGGAAGATTTAGCTCAATTACGGTTAACCGGTAACGTTGTTGGATTAATTCCAGACGGAATGACTTTGGATCAATGGGAGAGCGAAGACCGTTCAAGTCATCCCGTAGAGATATTATCGCCTAAGGGGATTCTTGCAACCCCGATGGTTGCGGGAATGTTGTTTGGCCAACTTTGCGACGGACTGGCAACAATGGTTGGTATTGATTGGTTTGGATATTCGGAAAAACATCCACTCTCAGATGCTGTAATCCAATTCGGTAACGGTTTCGACATACTGGGTGAAGGCGCTTGGCTATTTTTCTTGGTCAAGGCAGCACTTGCAACTCTGATAATTTGGATGTTCTCACAATTAAGAATTGAGTCAAGGCAGCAGCATTTACGAGTGCTAATTGTCCTAGCAGTGATGATTGTAGGTATGGCTCCAGGACTTCGAGATATTGGAAGATTAATCCTCGGAGTGTAAGCGGTTGATTCAAGTCGCAATCTACCTTCGGTGATTTGAGGGGAAGACATGGATAGGCTACCAACTCGTGTCAATCGTGCCGACCCAGACTTCCAAAAACATCGGAATCATAATCAAGAATTGATTGAAACTTTACGCCAACGCCTAGATGTTGTAAATCACGGAGGGGGCGAAAAGTATGTCGAAAGACATCGAAGTAGGGGCAAGATGTTAGCTCGTGAAAGGATTGAGAAAATCATCGATCCTGGAACTGCATTCATGGAGTTATCACCGCTAGCTGCATACGATTTGTACGATGGAAAGGCAAGTAGTGCTGGCATTGTTACTGGTGTTGGATTAGTCCACGGTCGAGAATGTCTTTTCGTTGCAAATGATGCTACTGTAAAAGGCGGTTCATACTATCCAATGACTGTTAAGAAGCATATTCGCGCACAAACGGTAGCTCATGAGAACAACCTTCCTTGTATCTATCTAGTTGATTCAGGGGGCGCTTTCCTACCAATGCAAGATGAGGTATTCCCCGATATTGGACACTTCGGCCGAATATTCAGAAACCAGGCCAAAATGTCTGGCGACGGTATCCCTCAAGTCGCCGCAGTTCTGGGTAGTTGCACCGCAGGTGGTGCTTACGTGCCAGCAATGAGTGATGAGTCAATCATTGTCAAAGGAAATGGTACTATTTTCCTAGCAGGGCCCCCGCTTGTCAAAGCTGCTACAGGTGAAGAAGTAACTGCCGAAGAACTTGGGGGAGCAGATGTGCACACCTCGCAGAGTGGTGTTGCAGACCATTTTGCAGAAGATGAGGATGAGGCCCTAAGGATGGTGCGAAATGTTGTCGAGAACCTAGGCTCTAAGGAACTAGCCCCGTTTGAGAGAATTGATGCAGAAGCGCCGTTTTATGATTCAGATGAACTTCTAGGCCTGATTCCTGCAGATAATCGTACTCCTGTGGATGTCAAGGAAATCATTGCAAGAATTGTTGATGGAAGCCGGTTTCACGAATTCAAATCGAGATACGGTCAAACGCTGGTTTGTGGTTTTGCACATATCCATGGATACAAAGTCGGAATCGTTGCAAATAACGGAATATTATTCTCAGAATCTTCGCTAAAAGGTGCACACTTTGTAGAACTGTGTGGCCAGAGAGGGATTCCATTGGTCTTTTTGCAGAATATTACTGGTTTCATGGTTGGTAAAGCGTACGAGGCCGGGGGTATAGCTAAAGATGGTGCCAAATTGGTAACTGCAGTTTCTTGCGTAAACGTTCCTAAATTCACAGTAATAGTAGGTGGCTCTCACGGAGCAGGAAATTACGGAATGTGTGGGAGAGCGTATGATCCTAGATTCTTGTTCATGTGGCCAAATAGTCGGATTTCAGTAATGGGTGGCCCTCAGGCTGCAGACGTCCTAACTACTGTCAAGCAAGACCAGAGGGCTAGAGAGGGCAATTCTCCTATGCAAGGCGAAGAGTTGGAAGCATTCCGTGCTCCAATTCTTGAGAAATATGAAACCGAAGGGAGCCCGTATTATTCTACTGCCAGGCTTTGGGATGATGGAATAATCGACCCTAGGGATACTCGGGATATCCTAGGATTATGTATTGCCGCTAGTCAAAATGCTAAGTTACCAGATGACCGATTTGGCGTCTTTAGAATGTAATTGAAAATTTAAATTTGCAATTGGAGAATTAGATATGAACACTCAACCAGAAACTTCACTTATTCAATTGGAAATCGATGGATGCATTGCTAGGGTAACCTTGGCCCGTCCAGACAAATATAACGCACTAAATGTTCAGATGATTTCCGAGTTGATCGAGGTATTTGCTTGGACAGCAAAGAACTCTGTAGGTGTTACCGGAAAGCTCGAATCTGAAGATGGTAATCCTTACTTCAGAGTTCTTGTTTTGTCAGGAGAAGGCAAACATTTCTGTGCTGGAGCCGACATCAACATGATGCGAGATGCAGGTGCTAACACGCCTGAAGAGAACCGTAGGGATTCAGAAAGACTCGATTCGTTATTCAATGGCCTATGGTCTCATCCATGTTTCACTATTGGTAAAATTCAGGGTGTTGCCCTTGGCGGAGGAGCAGGATTGATTGCATGCCTTGACCACGTAATTTGTGATTCTAAGGTCAAAATCGCCCTTTCTGAAGGAAAGTTAGGAATCCTACCCGCTGTAATTGGCCCATATGTTTACAGAAGAATGGGCAGCGCTAATTTCCGTCGTCACGCTATGCTAGCTGGCAGAATGGATACAACAGAAGCACTTCGCATTGGAATGATTGACGGTGTTGATGATTCATTAGATGAATCTGGCGTTATTACTGAAGTTCTATCGACAGGTCCTTGCGCAGTCACAGCAGCCAAGGAATTGACACTTGGATTTGATAGATGGAATGATAATGATGAATCTCTAAGATTGTGGACACTTGATTTCACCAGCAGAATGCGTGGTAGTGAAGAAGGCCAAGAAGGCCTGTCCTCTTTCCTCGAAAAGCGAAGTGCTAATTGGAAATCAGAGGAGTGATTCGATGCTAAAGCGTACTCTTGTCGCAAATCGCGGTGAGATAGCATGCCGTATCCTACGTGCTTGTCGAGAGGCAGACATAGAAGGTGTTGCAATCTATGCGGCTAATGATTCAGGTACGCTATTCACAGAGTTAGCAGATATGGCGATTCAACTTGACGGAGAAGGCCTTGCTGAAACATATCTAAACCAAGAACAAATTTTGCAAATCGCTCTAGACAATGGTTGTGATTCAATCCATCCTGGATTTGGATTTTTGTCTGAACGTGCTGACTTCGCACAAGCGGTTATTGATTCAGGTTTAATTTGGGTAGGGCCTTCACCGGACGCCATAACAAAAATGGGAGACAAAATGACTGCCCGTATTACAATGAAAGAAGCCGGAGTCCCGGTTATTCCAGGAGAAGAAGTATCTGGAGGCCTTGAAGAGGTTCTTCAGGTCGCTCCGTCAGTTGGCTACCCTCTGCTTCTGAAAGCTACTGCAGGAGGTGGCGGCAAAGGTATGCGCGCTGTGCACAAGCAAGAGGATCTCGAAAGTGAAGCGAAGGCAGCCATGAGGGAGGCTCTCAACGCGTTTGGTGACGACAGAATCTACGTCGAGAGGCTTTTGGCTGGTAGTCGTCATATTGAAATTCAAGTATTGGCAGATAAGTATGGTCGAACTATACATCTTGGTGAGCGCGAGTGTAGTATTCAAAGAAGACACCAGAAGGTCTTCGAAGAATCTCCTAGCGTTGCTTTAGATGCAGAATTACGTGAAGCAATGGGTGAAGCTGCTTGTGACGCAGCCCGTGCAGTAGCCTATGAGGGAGCAGGAACTGTTGAGTTTCTAGTAACGCCCAAGGGAGAGTTTTTCTTTTTGGAAATGAATACTCGAATTCAGGTTGAACACCCTGTAACTGAGATGGTAACAGGAGTCGATTTGGTCCGCGAGCAACTTAGAATCGCTGGCGGCGAACCGATGAGTTGTGGCCCACTTAACATGCGAGGGCACGCTATCGAAGTTCGATTATATGCAGAGGACCCTTCCAATAATTTCCTTCCAGCAATTGGTGAATTGAAGAAATTCATTGCTCCAACCGGCCCCAGTGTTCGCTTAGATACAGGTGTGCGCGAGGGAGATTCAGTGACACCTGATTACGACCCAATGCTTGCCAAATTGATTGTTTGGGCGCCTTCGAGGGAGGAAGCATTGCAGCGTATGGGAAGAGCACTAGATGAATTCGTGGTACTCGGATGTACAACCAATGTAAGATTCCTTCGAGAGTTGTGCACTAACCCCGATGTTGTAGACGGTTGGACTACAACTGACATGATTGAGAGGTTGTGGCCTGATGGTTGGAGCCCCAATATGAGTGCACAAATTAGCAATGCTGGGCTTCTCATTGCAGCGGCATGCGAATCAACAAATCACGGACGAATTTTGACTTCTTCAGGAGCAGATTCCGTGATTGCTTCTCCATTCATTACAATCAATAGGAGGTTCCCATGATGGAATTCAAAACCTCTGAGGGGCGTATCGAAATCGATGCTGCCCGTAATGGGTCATCCTTTACTTACGAAGGGATGACAATTCACACAGGTAATGATTTGTGGCTAGAAATCGATGGTAGAAAACACAAGGCAGTTGCCACAAAGGTTGGAGATGTTTGGTGGGTTCATGTGAATGGACACACAATGCAGTTCGAATTAATCGAGCCTGGGGCATCATCTGCGGATGATGAAGGTGGCCTTACCGCTCCAATGCCTGGCAAGATTCTAGAAGTTCATGTTACATTAGGCCAAAAAGTCAGTACTGGAGATGTTTTGATGGTTATGGAGGCTATGAAAATGGAGCACAAGATTGTCGCTGGTAGCGATGGCATTGTTGAAACAATTCATTTTACTGAAGGCGATCAAGTCCCACAAGGGGCAGAACTTCTAACTCTTGGAGAATAATCATTCCAAATTTCTGATGTTTTCTTCGATTGTGCTAGCACATGTTTCGAATACTTCGAGAGATTGACCAACAGGGTCTTCTAGATTCCAATCCTGATCGATGCGAATCATTGGACAACTAACACCGCAGCCCATCGAGATAACCATATCATAGGATTGCCAGTCAATGTCATCAACTAACTTAGGATGTAATCCATCGGTACTGATTCCTTTTGATTCCAATACTTTTAGAGCATTAGGACTGACTGCTGAAGCTGGATGAGTTCCTGCACTCGCAGCGTCATGACCTAGGCTTCTTGCAATACCTTCTGCCATTTGCGATCGACAAGAGTTTCCAACACATACGAATAGTAGGCGCATGATGAGGTCTGCGTAGAAGAGGCATATGAACCAATGGCACATAGCCTCAATAGATGTGGAAGCCAATTTTGGTTTATGCCGGCATTTTTGTGACATTGTTCATTGCTCATATTATTGCCGCAGCAAACGATTTTGACATGCTTTTCAGAGTTATTGCAACGATTATCACGATTCAAATAATGCTCGCTGGATTATTTCTACACTTGCTCAATGGTGATGCCCGTCATGCTAGGCTTCCAGTGATGGCACTGAGTGCTGGTTTAGGATGGGCATATGCCGGAATGGAGATGGAATGGAACATTTTGTTATGGGTTTTTGGAGCAATTATATTGCAGTACGGTACTGAAAAAGGGTTGAAGTATAACAGGCCCGCGCATGCACATGATGGCTGATTCCCCTGTCAAGGTAAACCAACCCGGAGACGCACCTGCTGGGCCTTCTCCTGATGAGCAGAAGAAGATGGAAGCTGCTTACAATCAGATGAAGCGCAAGATGGCTATTTCAGAGATGGGTAAGGCGATTAAACACAAAATAATGGTTCTATCTGGAAAAGGGGGAGTAGGCAAATCTACTGTCGCTACAGGATTGGCACTATCTCTTGCGCAACAAGGATTGAAAGTAGGTTTACTAGACATCGACATCACTGGTCCAAACGTTCCGAAGATGATGGGTTTAAGCGGTAGACGCTTGAATGTAGAAAGTGGAAGAATTCATCCTGCACAGGGTCATTTGGGTGTCAAGGTCATTTCGATGGCATTTCTCTTGGAAGATGAGAATACTCCAGTCGTGTGGCGCGGACCGATCAAACTTGGCGCAATCCAGCAATTTATCGGCGATGTCGATTGGGGAGAATTGGATTATCTAATTATTGACTTCCCTCCAGGTACCTCTGACGAACCATTGACTGTGGCTCAAAACCTGCCAGATATTGATGGAATGGTTATCGTAACAACTCCTCAAGAGGTTGCATTACTAGATTCTCGTAAATCAATCACCTTCGCAAACTCACTGAAGGTTGATGTAATCGGAGTAATCGAAAACATGAGTGGTTACACGATTCGAGGTAAGGCACCTTCTGGATCTGAAATAGAATTGGCTGCCCCTGGTGGAAAGACAGTCCGAGTAACTGCGGATGAAGAAGGCCACTGGTCTGGAACTTTGGATATTTTCAAATCGGGAGGTGGTGAGAAAACCGCTGAAGAATTCGGCGTGCCATTCCTCGGCAAACTTCCATTCGACCCAGGTTTCGTAAGAGGTGGAGATGACGGAGTACACAGAATCGTGTCCGAACCCGATGGTCCTGCATCTCAAGCATTCGCAGAGGTAGTAGCTCAAATCCAATCCAAGGTCGAATCTGGTTCAACCGGTAGTGGATTAGAAATCATTTGAGGTGATCTTAATGGATATTCCTGAATTGAAGCGTTTGGAGCGTAGGGATGTCGACATGCATCTTACATGGTCAGATGGTACTGAGCACGAAATCACCTATGATGATTTGAGATACGCATGCCCTTGTGCGAACTGTTCACCTCAAAGGAACGACGATAATTCGTCAAAAATATTGAGAAGAACTGTAGAGAGCCTTCCCAAAGAAAAGCCAACTGTTAGACCAGTCGGAAATTATGCACTAGCATTTGAGTGGACAAATGGTTGCTCATCAGGGATTCATAGATTTGAGAGAATATGGAGATTGGGAGAAAAACTAGATCCAGATAATGGCAAAGCGTATGTTCATGGAGCATGGTGAAACGCTCTTTTCGAGTGTATTTGTCGTAGCAATGCACTTGTATGCCTTTATGACACGACGAAACTAGGAGGTTAATCCAATGGATGGTGTTTATCTTACTTGGTTGATTTCCGCATTGGCAATTGGTGTACTGTTGATGCCGATGATAAAACCGCCTTGGGCTAAAGTGACATCGGAAGGATTCATTGATTTCATTCGCAGATATTGGCTGCATATCGCTATTGTCTTAGTCATTTACAACGCCAAAGATTTCTTGGACGAAGTGGATAGAATTTTGATGGCCAATACCGATGGTATGCTCAATATGACTCCATGGATTTATGCTATTGAAGCAGACATGGTTTTGTGGGTTCAAGAGACATTTAGAGCAGATTGGCTAACCGCTTTCATGACACATTTCTATGTGGTTGGATTCATGGTAATATGTTATGTTTCGATATTCTATTTCGCATATTTCGATGACAGGTATATGGCTGATAGAATTAGTTTAGCCATTTTTTGGGTGTATGTACTAGCAATTCCATTTTATCTGTTTTTCAATGTACATGTAACTGGGAATTATATTCCCGGAATGGAAACTCTCGCTTACAATCACACTCCAGAAATTAATGACTGGTTTCATCGAATAGACCCTTTGACAAATGGAATGCCAAGTTTACACATTGCATTCCCATTTGCTGTCTGGCTATGTTTATTGAGATTCGATACAGATGGCCGCTGGACTAATTATCGCCGGATACTTTTGGTGTTTGTATTGATGACTGCATTTAGTATTCTATATCTTGGTATACATTGGTTCATGGATATCATCGGAGGAATGGTTGTCGCAACAATAGCAGTAAACATTGCCAATAAGTTGGCAGATCCATTTTGGAGAATCTTTGATGAAAGAACAATTAACGCCCGGCTTGTTACATTACTGACAAATCCGAAAAGGGCATTTGATGTGGTTAAATCACATTCCAGCAAACAACTTTCAAGATTCACAAAGCCAACTAGTAGGGAAACAGGAATCATGTTGACTGTGGTCATGATTGTAGTCGCTGGCGTGATTACTTGGGATTTGACTCATCAATCAATACCAGC
>PAZU01000037.1 GCA_002715725.1 Methanobacteriota archaeon
ACGGGCAACACACAAATTCACTTTGAGCGAAGGTGGTGTTGGTGCAAGAGCACTTAACGCTGCTAACAATTCAGTCAACTCATCCAATGAATCGTGAGAGACCTCCAATGCAGATAGTATCTCTCTTGCAGAATCTAAGGTTTCCAAGCCACCATCTAATTCGGAAAGTTTGCGCAAGTGAACTAATGCTTCTGATGAGATACCACAGGATGCAAACAATTCTGCTAATCCATCCCAATCGCCCTTATCCAGCAATCTCATTGCACTGGCCACTGGAGGTTCTGGTTCCCCTTCCTCTGACAGACCTAATCCAGTCAAAATGTCTTTCAGTACACCAACATGGCCGATTCGAACTTCATAATCTACAAGTCCACATGAGTCTAACATATCAATCGCTAAAGAGACGACCTCTGCTTCTGCTAATGGACCGCTTGCGCCAATTAATTCAGCACCGTATTGGAAGAATTCTCGGTATCGACCTTTTTTGGATTCTTCATATCGGAAGCACTGTCCAAAGTAGGAAAGGCGGAGTGGTTTTGGAGAACTACGCATTTCTTCGCTAATCATTCGCATAACAGGTGCTGTCAACTCTGGGCGTAAGGTTAGAGCTCTGTCCGATTTGTCTTGGAACGCATACAATTGCTTGACAACACCAGGTCCTGATTTTGCCGTAAACAAATCTAGAGATTCGAAGATTGGAGTCTGGACTCGCTTGAAACCGTGTGATAGTGCCATAGATTCGAGTAAATTCTCGAAGGCTAAGCGCCTATTCATCACCTCTGGGGTAAAGTCCCGAGTTCCACGTGGCCTCTGCACCATTGGCCTTAGGGAAAAGCATCCAGCATTTCACATAAGCGGCTCTTAAATTGCCAAGATGGCTAGATTTAGACCCTTACAGATTACCCGTTGTGGATTACTCCTCTTCAGACAATTGGTCTAAATCGGGCGCCTCTGGAATTCCTTCTATGGGTTTATCTAAATTGGACATTTTCTGCACTAATTCCCAATCAGGTTCACTCTGATTGCCTTTTGATTTCAGCGCATTATCCATCGTTAAATCAATGCCTTGAGACTCTTGTTGTACGACTACAGAAGGTGCTACTTCCCGTTCAACCGGTTGAATTGGAACATCAATACCCAATTTATTCCATGCCTCTGTAGATTGTGAATCATCCAATACTTTCCCTGCACGTTCTTGCTTCTCTCTCTGCTTCATTTCGAACTCACGTTTGGCTGCTGTTTCTGCTTCAACTTGGGCTTCTATACCAGCCCACATTTCTACTTCTTCGGCTTCTATCTCTTTGCGCCTGAGGACTTCTAAAGCGAATTTACTAGGCATGTCGAATCGCTTCCAAAACCATCTAACTATTGGAATTAGAATTAGAGCAATTACCAAGCCTAATCCGATCATTTGGAATAGGCTCAATGCCACATTCTCACCTCACAATATATTCCTCGGCCTCAATGGACTTCTCGAGTCATAAGGTGTTCCCACCCTTCAGGGCAATCGCCAAGTTCTACAACTAGTTCATCAGAGCCACCTGGTAGCATTGAAATGTCGACTTCAGCGCCTTCTGGAATATTTCTGAATAGAGGCCTCTCAGTCAATTTACGATTAAATGCAATGAATCCAACTGCTACTACACCCCAGAACAACAGAATTATTGTAATTCCTGAAGGGTTGGTTGGGTCCCATACATTAGGAGTGTTGGCAATCATATCTCCGAAGTAAGACAAAATCAGAACTGCGAATAAGAACGGGAACGCGAGATACATGAGTAAATCCCACCATCGTCCAATCCAAATGTCATTGTCTCCTGTGTTGATAAAATCATCACGGAATGCAGAAACACCAACTCCGAGATATCCGCTAAGCCCGGGTGCAGCCTCTCCAGCATCAACTTGAGCTCTCCACTTCTGGAAACCATATTTCCAAATTGTGAAAGCGATGAATAAACCGCTGAACATCAAACCGTATCCCCAGATGTGGTCCTGAACTTCCAAGAACTGCGGGAAGGCTGTTCCGTCATCCGCCATGGTAATCCATAGCAGTGCTGAAGGAAGACCAAAGATGAAGATTGCAATAGAAGTTAGCAGAACCGATTTTTCGCGCTCATAACCATGGTCTACGAAATTTCTCACACATAACTCAACAGTCGAAATCATCGAAGTTATCGCTGCGAAGGACAGTGCAAGGAAGAAGCCTGACATCATCACCCATGCACCGATTCCACCACCTGGCGCCTGTGCAAATACCTCAGGCAGAGCTAGGAAAGTGATCGCTGAGGAACCACCTGTTACTGTGTCTAGTGGATTTTCTGATACTGCAAAGATTGCAGATAATACAGTCAAACCTGCAATAATTGAAATCGAGTTGTTAGCCAATCCCATAGTGAAAGCATTCAGTGTTGTATCCTCGTCCTTTCTCATGTAAACAGAGTAAGTGATGACCATACCCATACCTGCGGAACAAGACCATGCTGATTGAGATAATCCATTGATCCAAATCGCAGGGTCACCCAATGAACTCCAGTTAACTGTGAACATGAACAAGAAACCGTCCAATGTGCCATCAGCCATGTCCATGTATAGTGAAAGACCTAGGGACATGAATAAGAGAACGAATAATGAACACATCAGAATGACATTGACTTTTTCGATGGCCTTCGCTCCTTTCCATATCGCCAGCAAGGTGATTGCAATAACCAAAAATTGGAAGAAAATCACTGAACCTGAAGATTGCAAGAATTCATTCCAGACCAATTGTGTATCAACATTTTCACCAACCAATCCGTTGGTAATTCCAAGTTGGAA
The DNA here is from genome assembly GCA_002715725.1 of Methanobacteriota archaeon. GTDB lineage: Archaea > Thermoplasmatota > Poseidoniia > Poseidoniales > Poseidoniaceae > MGIIa-K1. The sequence continues at coordinate 2,815 of PAZU01000037.1, forward strand.
ATATTTCAGACACCATCCCGCAACAACTGCGTAGTAAAATCCGATTGCGGTTGAAATCCAAGCAGTCCAAAGACCCATCCAAGCATATCCTTTACCTGCGAAAATACGGAAAGTCCCAATCGTTCCAGTTCGGCTACGCTTACCGAGAGCGAATTCCGCAATTACCAGCGGGATAGACCAAACGAATAGGAAAAACAGCCACGGAATTAGGAATGTTCCACCATCATTAGCTCCAACCATTCTAGGGAAACGCCAAATGTTTCCAGTTCCAATAGCAGCACCAATTGCGGCGAAAATCAGCCCCATTCTGCCGCTGAATTCATCAGATTGGCTCATGAAGAGCCCTCCTCCTCGATAAACTCTGCATCCAAGATCCCCTCTTTGAGCGACTCGTCATCCATCATCATTCTCAGACAGACACCAAGACCACCCCAAACAAATACGGCGATTGTAGCGAATAGAACCATCGAACCGAAAATAGTACCATATGGTGCTCTGTAGTCGATTTTTATCTCATGGTATTGAGAGTTTGGAGGATATTCAATCTTCTGAGTTCCTCCAAGTGTAGACACCATTGCCTTGTAATGCAAATAACCGGATTCATCATCTTCGACTGGAACGTTTGCTACTACCTTGTAGCCCTGACCGCTATCGTTTAGCAAATCACAAGTCTCACCCTTAGCAACTGAGAAACTCGACATTGACCAACTCTCTGTGTACCATTCTTTTGGACCATAATCAGACTGCTGTCTACTTGGCTTGACCATGCGATACATCACGTGAGAATTTCGCATTTCTAGGTCTATTGAAAATGAATTATCTAGGCACATTGAAATTGGAACATTCCCAGATGCAGGCACATTCAGTTGGCTAGGGCTTTCTAGGATTTGATTACGGACGACATTTTCCATTGCCAAATCAGCTCTCTCTCTAGGATTGTCAGCAATCTTTGCCATGTAGAATGCGATTCCATTATTCCTAACTGCAATGTGATCGATATCGTCTTCATGCTGGTGGAATGCTGTTCCAATTTCCATAGTGTAACAGTATGAGCCGTGTACCCCGTAATGCCAATCACAGAAGTCGCCAGTAGTTGGATACAAGTCTGAAGATTGCATGTTGGTGTAATCTGTCATCTCAGCCATCTGGTCTCCGTGATAGACCAATTGGTCGTGATCTGTTGTTTGACAACCAGTACAGTGTCCCCATGGATACAGTACTAATTCGGAGTAGGAGTGGTAAGTCAGAGTAGCTTTGTAATCTGATGCACCATCTCCGTCATCATCATTCATTTCTGTCATATCTTGGATGAACTTTGTTTCCGGTTCTGAATTTCCTCCAGCCCAATCTTCGTCGGTTTTGCCGTCATTATCGTCATCTTCACCGTCGACATTGTCCTCATTGACAAGTCCGTCTCCGTCATTATCAGTAGTATCATACGGACCTGTATACACGTCGTTATTCGAAATACCTGCTTGCTCGTCCTCTGCAGGAGTGCAAGTTCCAGGAATCAGAGGAATTGTGGCTCCAAGTGGCCAGCCCCACTCGAACTGATAGTTACGATTTAGATCAACGCCGTCACAATCTTCGTCGACTTGCTCATTAGGGTCTGGAAGAGGTTCAGGGCCATTGTTTCTCAAGTTCTTTCTCCATCCGCCACTTGGGCAAGATTCCCAAGCTGGTGCAGGACAAAATACTGTCTGGTCATAGATGAATCCATCAGTATTGAGTAATGGAATAAGATATATTTCGCGATTGTTGATTAGATTAGTCAATTCAACCTCGCTAAAGTCCTCGTCGACCCCAAAGTCTCCGGGATTGCACGGTTTACCATCTCCGTTACTGTCTTGGTACTGTGCTTCTAAAGCTAAGCAATCTCCATCATCATCAACCTGGCCATCTCCGTCTGCGTCACCCCATGGGTCCTCGTCAAACTTACCGTCTCCGTCATTGTCTACTGGGCCGCCGTCATAGTAGTAAGCGACTGTTTCAAGGAATAACATTGGAGTGGTATGGCTCATCCATTCACGAGCGTGATGGTTTCCAACAATCATGATATCAGGACGATCTACATAATTTCCAGTATCGCCATTGAAAGCATTGTATTCTCCTTCTTCAACATCTTTAGTAATCTTCAACCAAGGAGAAGAATGGCCATAGTGCCAACCTTCGTAAGTGTCGGCCGAGGTCTCTTCACCTCTAGCGTTCGTGCCACCGTTTAGTCCTTCATGGAATTGGATGATATCGGGATTATCTCGGGCGATTTCCATCATTCTTGCTTTGATTGTTTCAAAGGTGTAGTACTCCTTGAATTGCATCATTTCGTTGCCGCCCCAAGGGAAGATATACTCACACTGAGGATTACCATCTGAATCGAATTCACAAGAGATGTACTTGCCTTCATCATCTTGGTCCCATTGGTCCCATGGAGCCAATCCTTCACTAGCATCTTGGGCATAAGAAGAACTCACTACTGGTGAAAGGAATGAAAGTAAAAAGGGTAGTAGAAGAATCGTAAGAGATGTCTTTCGGGATTCAAATTGCATGGCTACCAACTTGGCCAAGACCCACCCCCTCTTCAAAGCGTCGTGTCATTGAATTAGCCCCTTTAGGGGGCTATTTTCTAGAAATGTATGCGAAAACAACATCTTCCTTAGTGCAACAGGCGCATGTATGCAGAAATTAATCGAAGCGATTCCGGGTCATGACAAAGAGGTTTACGGAATAAGTATGGAGAGCGTTATTGCAGCGTCATTGTTGCTCATCCTTATTCTCATAATCAGAGAAATTACCGGGATTATTTTACCTAAAATTTTCAGCACTGTCAGCGTTGGTAGTGAAGTAGCTAAGCAGGCTCTTTCTAACTCGGGTAAATCATTGGGTGTAGCAGCCGGATGTTGGGTTGCCATGAACCTAATTGACGACATGGATTGGATTGTTTCAACTCTGCAACTAGTCATGGTAGTTGCAATTGTTGTAACCGCCTTCAGATTCGTGGGCGTAATACATGCTTTCGTATTGTGGACCGATGATGATGGAGTTCTTGATGGATCGCAGAAAACTGTAGTTTCTGCGGCGGAGAGTATCATGAGATTTCTGATTGTTATATTCGGAATGGTGTTTATCGCTGATGCTCTTGGTTTTGACTTGACTACCATGGTTGCAGGATTGGGAATAACTGGGCTTGCACTAGCACTTGCAGCACAGGACACCATTTCGAACATTTTTGGTGCAACCACGGTTCTATTGGACAGGCCATTTCAAGTTGGAGATTGGGTGGTTATCGGCACTGTAGAAGGTGAAGTGATGGAAATCGGGCTACGAACTACATTGATTCGAACAAGCCTAGACACTGTAATTACCATGCCAAATGCTAACCTAGCCAACACTCCTGTGGAAAATTGGGGTAAGCGTAGATTTAGGAGATGGCAACCGATTTTCAAATTAGATATCAATTCGGACCCGACAAAGGTATCCGATTTCTGTGATGGAGTTGCAGATTTAATTGCAGGGCATGATAAGACAATGAAGGAGGAAGACTCCTTTGCTAGAGTATCTACATTGGGACCTGATGCTATTGATATCGGCTGTAACATATACTGGAATATTAGCAGTGGGAAAATTGAGAGGGAAGCCAGAGATGGATTCCTAATCGAAGTAATGCAACTAGCAAAAAATCATGGATTAAACTTCCACGATAACCGAAGGCGTCACAGTTCTTGACGCCACTCTGGTTCAATCAATACATACGCTGTATACGACAGTAACCAGATTATCGCAAATGTCCAGTAACCGATGCTGGCCTGACTAATCTCTCCCGCTCTATCAAGCATGAAAGTGGCGACTAAACCAAAAATTCCTAAGGGTGAGCCCATCAACATCAAACGCATGTTTCCTAACCTTGCTTGAAAACGATCTACTCCTGCGAGGTATTCATCGAGTTCAGCAGTGTCTAAATCGAAAGCTGAAGATTCTGCCTTTTCCAATAATCTTAGGTCATAGATGAGATGTACCACTCCACCAGTTGCAGTTCTCATCACATCATCACCAGTATATTTTGAGGGCATCAATTTCATCCATTCCAATAGGACTTCGTGCTGGATTGCTTGGCGAATCATAGGAAGATTTGTGTCCTTTTTCCAAAGAATCGCTTCGCTCAATAAAATCGGAACTGGCATCATTCCATCAAGTTCGATTCTAGGAATCCCGATGGTGTTGTAACTGTGTGGCGCTCTCCACAAAGTACTCGTTTTCAGAGTATCTTCGACTTTTTTCAATCTGTCATTCCAACCATATTCATCTTGAGGAGTATTCCAATTACCTTGGATTAGTGCTTTATGAAGCCCTGCTAAAGATTCAGCAGTTATCTTTGCAGCATCCTTTTTTGGATATACTAAAATATGATCTCCATCAAAATCAAGTCCTGCAAATGGAAGTTGTAGATGAGGTTCTAGAGCTGCTCTAAGTTGCGGATTTCTCCAAAGGCGAGATGTTTGTTTTCCAGTTGGTATTGGAACAATCAGTGCTTTGTAATCTCCAATATCATACCACATACCTGTCCTAGTTTCCTTGATGAGTTCCATCTGCTTAGCTTGTGGCCAATCGCCCCAAGTGCCCTCAAGGTTGTTCCACCATTCAACAGAAACATCAGGGACATGCAAAGGCATCGTGCCCCAAGAAGTGGTTATTGAGTCATCATCATGACTCAAAGCTATGCCTTTCGGCCACCAAGGACGACCCTCCATAGTAGGGCCGAAGGGTCGGTGGGGATTAACTCAAACGGTTGAAGCGGATGGGATGAACACAGGGGGCGATGAAATGGGTATCAGTAATCGCCTAGGTGATGTTCTCGGTAGCGCTGTTGAATCAAAATTACTTCGAGAAGTCAAACAGCACCCCGAGAAGGTGAATCATCTAGCCATAATCATGGATGGAAATCGTAGATTCGCTTGGTCTAAAGCTCTCAAAACCGATTTAGGGCACAAAATGGGCAAGATGAAATTGGAACAGGTTCTAGATTGGGTTCTAGAATTAGAAATTCATTATTTCACAGTATATGCCTTGTCGACAGAAAATCTCAATCGTCCTCCAAACGAACTAGAAGGTTTATTCAAACTCTATATCGAAGGACTGAAGGACATTGCTAATGATGAAAGAATTCATGAAAACAAAGTAAAAGTCCAAATTATTGGTAGAAGAGAACTACTACCTGATTCAGTCAATGAAGCGATTACTTATGCCGAAGAGAAAACTTCTGACTATGACAATTTTACGTTTACTGTGTGCCTTGCATATGGCAGTCGAGAAGAAATGCTAGGTGCGATAAAGAGCATTGCCAAAGATCATTGTTCAGGTGATTTATCTCTTGATTCAATCGATGAGTCAGAGGTTAGTCGCAGATTGTATACTGCAGAAATGCCAGACCCTGACTTAGTTATTCGAACATCCGGAGAAGAGCGGATTTCTAACTTTTTGTTGTGGCAAATGGCTTACAGTGAACTGTATTTTACTGACGTATACTGGCCATCTTTCTCAAAGAAAGAGTTACTCAAAGCCATTCAAACATATCAGGCTCGTAAGCGAAGATTTGGTGAGTAGAATGACTGCTTGTGATGAATGTGGCCAATGGGCACAACCATCTTTGGCCGTTGATGCAGTTGCTATTAGAGGCGATGAGGTTTTACTGATTCGTCGAGGAAAAGAGCCGTGGAAAGGAATGTTAGCATTCCCTGGAGGATTCGTTGACAAAGGCGAAGACCCTGAAGTGGCTGTCATCCGTGAATTAAAGGAAGAATGCGGAATTGACGGCAACATTTTGCATTTATTGTGCGTGAAAGGTGACCCAAATCGAGACCCAAGAGGCCATGTAATCTCAATTGCTTATGTTGTTTCTGCCGATGGTGAACCGACTGCTGGAGATGATGCTGCTAGCGCTGAGTGGTACCCGATTTCTCAAATCGAAGAAATGGCGGGGGACCACATGTCAATCCTTGATGATTTCAAGAATCTCTGATTTGGCATTCGGCCAATCTGGTTCCTCTAATGCTTCGGTTAGATGAATCCCCGCCAACCAAGCTGCTAACACTGATTCATCGTGCTCTTTAGCAATGAATAATGGATATCCATCATCCTCTAATCTGTCTAAAAATCCTCTACGTGCTTTACTGACTAGTAATGTGGGAAGTCCAAGAAGAACGGCCTCGCTNGCNAGAGTNACCGACTGAGTAATCACCGCATTCATGCCAGACATATTNCTAGTCAAATCCCANGGATTCCCCTCAACCTGATTTTCATCAGCATAACTCAATTCTAAGCCATCCAACCAATCNTCNGGAATCGATAATATCTCTTCACTGTCATGGATTCCATCGCCTTGCAATCTTCTGACCATTACTTTTGGAGGATTGGAGACAGTAGATGGGCGCATGTGTGGGTGTAGGTGAATGTGGCCATGTAATCCATCGATTCGATGGAACTTGCAATTCTTTTTCATCAGGGGTCCTGCTAAAGAATCGATGAAATGATTAGGAATTATGACATCTGTTGGTGTTGCCAAACGATGTGCTAAATGATTCACCTCTGTATCGGTGATGTAGATTTTTCTTGCTTTTCGAGGGGCGACTCTCAACTCGAGAGGTGCTCCAATACTGATGACTTTTGAAACATTTTTGAGCGCTTTTTTCGATGCCTTACTACGCTTCCAAGCTTTCCTCCATTTGCCTTTACCAACCGGTCTAGGAACCCAAATCGTCTTCCTGCGAGGCATATATCCATCACAGTATTCAATCATCGAGCGAACCTCGGTTCTATCACAAGCAATAATCACATCATCAACTGTGGATAATTCTCGCATCAAGGGGGCAAGTAGACGTGCATGAGCGGGATGATCAATTACCCACCCAGTCGCCATGTACTGACGACAGAGACGGGCTATTTTGATGTGCCACCGTTTAGTGCCATGTGTTATGGCGAAGAAAGCGATTACCGTTCCAGGGACAAAATTGTACGGCCCGTATACTCCCGGAGTTAAGGCAAATGGATTGATTTGGCTATCCGGACAAATAGATGTGGAAGCGGGAAATGACACAGCATCACAAACCGCTGGTGCGCTTGCAAAAATTGATGCTTTGCTAGAAGCAGCTGGTGTAACCAAAGACGCGGTTTGTTTTGCTCAAGTATTACTAGATGACATAGGTGATTTCCAAGAGATGAATGAGGTCTACGGTGCGTGGGTCGATTCAATGGAGGTTAAACCTGCACGTGCTGCATTTGAAGCAGCGGCATTACCGGCTGGCGCTAAGGTCGAAATTGTTGTTCAAGCAATCGACACTAATCATTGATGAGTGAGAATAATGCCAGGCACACCTTACCTCGAAGAAGAACCACGAGGTTTGCTAACTTGGCCTAAATTACTGAAAATTAGTATCCCTATCCTAGCCGCTTTAACTGCTGTTGCATGGTGGAATGACCTTATCTTGGAGTGGGGAATATTCCTAACTTTAGGATTGACTATCTCTTTTCTCATAAGGAGATGAAATACATACGAGAAGACCCGCAGGCCTACAATATGGGAGAGTGGCCAGTACACTGCTTCAAGGCCTACGATATTCGTGGCTTGTCTGGAGAAGAACTGTCCGATGAATTTGCATACCGCTTAGGTAGAGCAATGGCAGCATACCTCGATTGTTCATCATTTGCAGTCGGCAGAGACATCCGTGAATCAAGCCCTGGCTATGCATCTAATCTCATTCAAGGCCTAGTTGATTCCGGAGTCAAAGTTCTAGATTTGGGAATTGTTTCTACCGGTTGCTTGTATCATGCCTGTTGGACGCTACCGGTTGATGGAGGGGTTATGGTAACTGCATCTCATCTCCCAATGCCAACACATAATGGATTCAAGATGTGCAGAGGAACACTACCTCTAGCTGGTGAAGAAATTCAAGAATTGAAGGATGTATTCTTGGCCGGAGATTTCAAAGAAGGTTCTGGAGAGCATATCGACCATCCTCATGAAGACACATATCTGGAAGCAATTGTTGCCTCTACAGGTAAATTGGCAAGACCTGTCAAAGTCGCAGTTGATTGTGGAAATGCAGTTCCCGGCCCTGCGATGTCAAAATTGTTGGACATGATTGGGGCTGAGCACTTTGACCTGTATTGTGACTGGGATAATACTGAACCAAACCATGGAGCAGACCCTACTCGTGAATACAACATGGTAGACCTCGCAAAAGTTGTTGTCGAAAACGGCTGTGAAATGGGTCTTGGAGCAGATGGTGATGGAGATAGAATTGGAGCCGTTGATGAAAACGGTGGCTTTGTTTATCCTGACAGATTAATCGCTTTACTAGCTGAAGATGTAGTAGGAACAGAAGATGGCAAAGATTTGCTGATCTATGATGTCAAATGTTCAATGAATGTTGAGAAAGCAATCGTTGCTGCTGGAGGCAGACCAATGATGGCAAAGACCGGACACTCATTCATGAAGCGTGTTCTTGCTGCTCATCCTGATGCTTTGATGGCGGCTGAAATGAGTGGCCATATCTTCATGGCTGACAGAGGATGGTACGGATTTGATTGTTCACTATACAATGCTGCAAGGATTCTCGAACTATGGTCAAGACGTGAAGGGCAGTCATTCAGTTCTGAACTGAACCGCCTTGCTCCAAATCTTCCAACCACTGGTGAAGTCAAAGTCCCATGTCCAGAAGAGGAAAAGTTGCAAACCGTTGCTGCGATTACTGAAGCGTTCTCCGATTATGATTCATCAACAATCGATGGAGTTAGAGTTCGATTCAATGATGGCAGTGGCCAGCAAAAGGGCTGGTACCTTGCACGAAAGTCAAACACTGAGCCAATTCTAGTTATGCGTGTCGAAGCGAACGACCAAGAAACTCTGGATGAGATTCTTACAATGATTGATGAGCGAGTCTCACCAATAATCAACATCAGTAAATTACTGAACTAATCACTCAATTGCAGTGATTGTGTATTCAAGTGAAATCAATTCCCAAGCATAGGAAATTTGTTCGCCATTATCATTTGAGTCTTGAGTTGGAATCGGACAATTTCTTTTGTTAACATCTACTGAAATTTGTAAGATATGTTGCCCAAAACCAATATCATCATTGTTATCTAGCATCTCTTCAATTTCAGATTTACTCATATCTGATACATTTGTTCCTATAATAGTAGAGTTGTGCCAAAGAATACTCACGTTATCACCAGATGAGACTTGCTCTGTACTATGTAAATCTGAGTGCATTAAGTGCCCCGAAACATCATCATCAATGGATTGGCCCGGGCATGTTGGTGGTGCTGCTTCATCATCATCAAATGTCATTGTTGCTCTTACTCCGACAATATTCCTACCGGTGATCTCACTAGCTATTGAATCTGAGTTGGCTGATAACTCAAGAGTTTCACCGTCATTCACATATTCATCTCCGCTACCTAGCACATGATAGGAATAAGTTCCTTCAATAGAGTAGTTTCCAACCGGGCCTGATATCTGGACTTCGTCAGCATTACCTGCTGCATAGTTGAAATAAAGTGGGAAGGCCAAAGAGAAAAAGACAATTCCTGCCACTAGAATTTGTGTTCTTTGGTCGGTTTTCAGGTCATCCATGAATGCCATAATCGTCCCTCCGTTATGTTAGTGGTGTAAGTGGTAGTTTCCAAGTGTTTTGGTTCATTTCTTATCCCATTTGGTTAATCCTAACTTTGCAAAGGCCTTACGTGAGCGCCTGAATACAGGTAATAGATAGCCGATTCTGCTGCGTTCTCCAAACGACCATTTCCATGGACAGCGAGGAAGTGATTTGGCCCATTCCCGAATCAAATCCATCGCTTCTTCATTTCCTTGGCCACCTGGAATTGTCCATGCTGCCATGTTGATTGCCCCTGCACTTCCTTTGGTCTCTGCCCATGAGTGCATTTCCAAACCCTGCAGTGGACCTTCCTCTAGCTCCAAACCCAGAGTTCTAGCACTCTGTGCCATAGGAATGATGATTGCAAAACGATCTACAAGGCGACTGCCTTCATGAGTTGCAAAAGACCAATCATTAGATTCAGCGATTACGCGAAAAGCCTTGACATTCTCAATTGGTGAGGTCGAAACCTCGAGAATGAACTCCTTGCGCTTGAGCATTAACTAAACCCAAATGGTAGGATATCAAGAAGGTAGGGGGTGCATTCCTCAATCGAATGCTGGAAAGGCCACACGCCTCCCCTCAAAGGAAGGGAGGCTGTGGATGGTCCATTCACGGCCTGTCCCGCAATCCCCAGCCCAACATTTGGGCGAGGTTGACCACGGACTGTGGACCGCTTGGGTAACCGTAACTGGACCCTGCTCACGCTCAAGGCCAATTGGCCCACGTGTTCTATTGGATCAGTTCGATTCAATCCTGACTTCAGCCGAAGAGAGAACCAAGTCCCTCGAAGCCGCCACCGTCGTCTTCTTCCTCTTCTTCTTCCGCAGCAGCAGGTGCAGCGTCGTCAGAAGCAGCAGCTGCAGCAGGTGCAGCAGCGGCAGGGGCAGCGACAGCGGTAGCCATGGCTTCAGCGATGTCAACACCACCTAGTGAAGCAACTAGTGCCTTCACACGGGCAGCGTCTACATCCACACCAGCAGCCTTTAGGACTGCAGATACAGCATCATCGTCAATTTCTTTTCCAGCAGAGTGCAGAAGCATTGCAGCGTATACGTACTCCATTCATTTTCACCTCAATATTTTTTTCAACCGAATAAGGACCCAAGGCCGTCGAAACCGCCTTCTTCCTCTTCTTCTTCTTCCTCTTCAGCCTCGGCAGGGGCTTCATCGGTGCTCATAACTGCTGCAGCAGAAGATGCTGCAGAAGCGGCTGCGCCAAGAAGTTGGCTTAGCTCTTCGTCGAGTGCGTCAGCAGACAAGGATCCCGCTAGGCCCATTGCGCCACGGTTTGCTCGTCCGATTAAGTGCGGCATAGTCTCTGTTGTGACGATTGCCGCTTCCAATGCCAATGCAAGCGCTTCTCCGCTTGCCTTGGAAATGAGTGTAGGGGTTGTATCCTTTGTGAACCAACTGATATTGCATGCAAGATTGAATGCACCAGCACCAAAGCTGATCAAATCCGCTTCGAACTGTTCGTAGTCGATATCCAAAGTTGCTGGCTTGAATCTAGTTCCATCTTCGATAGTTCCACATAGCCTCAAACCGGTTACGATTGGGTTGATTCCAATCTTAGAGAGCATCAATCCGAGATCGCCCTCGAAGACTTCACCTTCTTTCAGAATAGTAACTTCCTTTTGAATTTCCACAGAACCCTTCACAATCTTAGCAGGGATTCCTACAGAGTTCAATTCACCGACAATTGGACCAGGAGGCATTCCTGTATCCATCTTCTCGACAATAATGTCGTGAGGAGCAACATCGCCTGGCTTTGCAGCACGACCTGCTTCTGTCTTCTTCAATTCAGAGAATACTTCGAAGGAATTCATGTCAGTTTGAATGAGTGCTGGCTGAACTGCAGATGAGTATAACTCTTCCAAATCTGCGAAATCGTTGCCTGTAGCCTCCCAAGCTAGTTTCATCAAACGCTTCTTTGCAACTTGAATGCTCATAGAAGAACGCAATCCAGCACGCATACCTAGCATAGCACCGGCTGGAACTCCATGAATATCGATAACAGCGAAGGTACCGCCCTTGTTTAGCATGTCGGATAAAGATGCGACTGTATCCTTCTTCCATGGTGAGACCTTAGGAATCAATTTATCACCTCGATCTTGTTTGATGGACCCATTGATGTCTTGATGTATAGAGAGCGAATGTTTCCAATTCCACGCTCCAACTTGGAGGTTACACGATTGTAAACTTCCATTGCATTCTTCAAGAGTTCTTCATGCGATTGAGCACGAGTTCCAAATGATGCTTGGAAAGTGACCTTGTCACGAGACTTAACCACAGTAGTTGATTGTAGACCGTTTGCGATTACAGATGGGTCTACTACTGGTGGTACTGGACGTGGCATCTTACCACGTGGACCGAGGACTACACCGAGATAACGACCGATAAGACCCATGTGTGGGACTTCTGATAGGAAGAAATCATACGCGTTTGCTAGCTTCTTTGCAGTTCCTTTGTTCTTACCAAGTTCCTCGATTTCTGATGGATCGATAACATGTATTCCAGCAGCCTTTGCTTTCTGAGCAGCATCTGATGCTGCGAACATTGCAATTTTGATATTCTTACCACGGCCGTTAGGAAGACGGATTTCTTCCTGGATACGGTTGTTAGGATTCTTCAAATCGACATCCTTGATTGTGAATGCGATGTCTAACGATTCAACGAATTTGCGTTCTGGAGCGCCTTCGATGGCGTTCTTGATTGCTTCAGATATTTTTTCTTCCATTTTATTTCACCACTTCGGTCTGCGAGGAACTAGTCCTCTACCGCGGTCCGTGAATCAGTTCAAGCAAAGCGTTCGTCCCAATCTCCATTTGCAATTGTTTTCAATGCATCCTTAGCCCAGAGACCGTCAATCTTCACACGCATAGCGACACAAGTGCCGATGACCTCGCGGGTCTGCGCCTTCAGATCTGCTCCTGTAAGGTGGCCGTCATCGTTCTTTTGACGAGCGACGTCCATTGCTTTCTCGAGGCTCAAGTCCTCAACAGCTGCTTCCAAACTTCCATTGCACTTCTCTACGCCTAGCGCTTTAATGATTAAATGGCTAGTCCAAGGCTTTGGCATGTTTGGTCACCTCTCACTCACACGGACGTGAGCAAGTTGCCGACTTGCCTCCCCTATTTAATCGCGCCGCGTGTGCTGCGGCTGTTGATTTGTGACCGATTATTGGCTTTCATCAGATAGAAGGTTTTGGAAGTTACCATTCAGCACTCCACTGAGAGCAGTCAACCCCCCATATCGCTAGGGAGCTATGTTTTCTACGAAAGTCATCACCATCACGTCAGAACGGATTGTCCAATCCGATGATGAAGAGTAACCTAAGCATCTGATGATGATTCGGTTTCGTTCATGTTCCATCCCATGACTCCACACAGAGCAGGCATACCCCAGATAATCATTGGAAGAATAGCTTGAGGGAACGGGGCTGCGGGCTCGCCAGCCATATCCAGACCCATACCTGCACAAATCACGAACCAAACGAACACTGGTCCACATAGAACGGCGGCAAGCCGAGCTTGTTCTTGACCTTCTGTCATGAGGGCTGCATAGAATAGATAGACGCCGACTGCTGCAAAGAAGCCAATCAGAGCAAGGTGATCACTACCCATCTGAACATAAGACGCACCTACGCCCATCAGCATGTGCATGACGGCGATGATGATCAACCAAATCTTGGTGTTGAGGATTGAGGACATATCCATTTCAAGCACCTTCCTCAGAAGCCTCTGGCAATGAAACTTTACCTGCTAGCATCAATCCGCCGATTATCACGTGCACTAGTAGAACAACCGGGAAAACCATTCCAAACATGCCAGGGTTGTTTATGATTGGCACGCTAAGGAAAAGGGTTCCAACTGGCATAAGTGCCGGTAAAATGTAATCCATAGCAGATTCTGGACGCTTAGTCATGAATGCTACTAGTCCGACCAAAATTAGAGATAGTCCCCATGTTACAGGAGACATTTGCCATACTGTATTACCTGTTTCGAATGCACTGCGCTGAGAAGCCTCTTGATCTGCCTCTGAGTCAAAGGTATACGCTTCATCCTCATCATCATCGATTTCTGCCTCTTCGAAATTTATTACTGAAACATTGCTTCCCATTCCAGTAACGAAGAAAGCCATAGTTAGTACTACTAGAACACTCGCAATACTCAACAATTGCTTGTTCATTCCAGTAGCACTAGACATCATATCTGAAATTAAGAGATATAGTCCTCCAAGAACCATTAGGGTACCAAGAGTTGCCATAATTAGTAGTGGCATTAGACTGTCTGCTTCACCGATAAGTGATTGTGTTCCACGCATACCGATTAGATCTGATGCAGGCCAATTCATGTATGCCCCGACTAGTAGAAGGGGTCCGATTGCTAAGAAGTAAGGTGTTAAATTTTTATCACTCATGTTTAGGCCTCCTCTGTTTGTTCAAGGTCCTTGTACTGCATATATCCCGCAATTCCGAGAAGGAGAGTCAGTAGAAGTGTAAGAATTGGTATAATCATCCAGATTGTTGGTGGAGTTCCATCATAGCCATGCTCTCCAGTCATATATCCCATTCCGCCGCCGATGATTACGACGACAGCTGCAGAAGAAATCATAGACATCTGAGCAAGAGGTTTACCTGTTACGAATAATCCAGTTCCAATAGCCATTACTCCAATAGGTAGCATGTGTAATGCCCACATTTGTTCATATGCAGCATCATGGTCACCTACTGGTTCGTCATCCCAAGCCCATTCAGCCCAGTCTTCACTGTTTGCCATTCCAAGTACAGAAAGGACGATTACCATTGTTCCAATTGCAAGTAAAAGCTTCTTTGGGTCTAAAATTTCCTTTATCTCCATGTTTAGGCCCCCCTAAACAAATGATATAAGATTTCCATCTATAGTATGTAGATAAAATCCGATTTGTTAAATGAAACCAATCATTCAACTCTCTCAAGAACGCGCACATGGTCTCCACGCATCTTCAGAGTCATTGGAATTGGTTGTTCATACAACTCCATGCTGACTTCTTCCTTGGTTTCTGCAACGCTAGTGACACGAGCTTTCTCTCCCTTGAAAGCTCCAGTGACGATTTCGACAATACATCCAACTTCGATACCGCTAGTAACAGCCTTTGGTTCGAGGTATGGAAGAATATCTTTGAGAGGTGCTTCTCCAGGAAGCACTGTTTTTGCATTCTTCAAAGGAGTCTGGTTCAATCCACGGCGTGCCTTAGGGTCACGGCCTCCAGATCGACCAATCAACTTCTCTACATGGTGAAGAGCGTTTGATTCTACCATTACATATCCACGCATACCAGTTGGGTGTAGGATTGCGAAGATGTTTTCTTGAATTCTAGAAAGTGAACCTGAACCCATCAATCTTGCTTGCATTTCGTCTGCAACTCTCTTTTCAGAACCGATTGCAGTCTTTACAATGAATAGATATGCAGCAACTGAACCATACATCTCACGGAACAATTTGTCACTGTCTTCCATTTCTAAGTTGGAGAAAATGCAGGCTCGAGCCTCGCTCTTTTCTCTGTTGTCCCATGCAATATCTCCAGGGTCAACCCATTCGGCTTCGGTGTAGCGCCCTGCAGGGGTTACCTCATTGCTAGTGGAAACAACTAGGCACGGTGCAATATCTTGCAGACGGCCGTCGATATCGATACCAAGAGCAGGTCCATCTCGAACGTATTCTAGATCTTCCATAGGAATTCCAGTACATTCAGATACACGATTTAGTACATCTTCTTCGGTGTCACCGATTCCATAAACTCCGTCCCAAAGGTCGGCAGAATCAGGGTCAGATGCTGAACGGCGGAGTAGTAACAATTCTTGCTCATGGCGAACAAATGCGATAAATGCGTCAGTCATTTCTATTCCTCCAATCAAATTCCAAATACATCATGGATAATCCACGGGATGAAACTATCCATTAGAATTAGCATAACGAATCCAATGAATCCTAGAACGAACAATCCAATTCCACAAATTATTGATGTTTGCTTGAATTCTTGCGGTGTTGGCTTTCGAGCCATGCGAATAATACGGGCCCAGCTACCGCGAGAAATCTTGCGGAATTGGGCTTCAATGGCGTCTTGCCTATCCTGTACCTTATCCTCAAATGAGCGACTTTGGATATTTTCATCTGACATGGTTTCACCTCAGGGGGTTCTGTGCGACTTATGGCCCTCATTTAACCTAAACGGTATACAACCGCTCATATATCGACTGGTTCAAAGCACACTTGTGCCTCGATAGTACCATGGCGGCAAGAGACCCATATCAGGTTCTCGGTGTATCACGTGGAGCAAGTGATGCTGAAATCAAGAAGGCTTTTCGCAAACTTGCTCGCCAATATCACCCTGATAGAAATGAAGGATCTGCCAATGCTGAGGCCAGATTCAAAGAGGTCCAAGCGGCGTACGATGCAATTGGAACAGCTGAAAATCGTCGTAAACATGAACAGGAACAAATGTTCTCCGGTTTCGGAGCAGGAGGCAATCCATTTGGAAACCGTGGAGGTTTTGCAGGCATGGGTGGAATGGAGGATGTTTTTTCGCAAATGTTTGGCAAAAGTATGGCCGGTGCTCAGCAACAACAACGCTCCGCCCCTAGACCGCCTCAAGAAAGAGGACACAATGCTAACGCTTGGATTGATTTGACTCCAGAAGAAGCAACCAACGGTGGTTCCTTCAATTTGACTTACACCCAACTTATTCCTGGAAGCCATGGGAGTATCGAACGCAAACGTCGTACTCTAAAAATCACGGTTAAACCAAAATCTAAGCACGGTACTGAAATTCGAATCAAAGACCAAGGCCATGGCCATCCTCAAGGCGTCAATGGCGATTTAATTGTAAAAATCCGTGTTGACCCGGGAGAAGGGTGTCGCTGGGATGGCGATAGAATAGTCAAGGAAGTTGAAGTCTCCTATTCCACTCTAGTCTTGGGTGGGAAGGTTACGGTTACTCTACCTGATGGAGTAAAAGGAAAGATCACAATTCCACCATTATCCCAAGTAGGCGA
>PAZU01000038.1 GCA_002715725.1 Methanobacteriota archaeon
CTGGGAATCTCCAAGCATTGTTACTGTCACCATTTCTCCTACCCCAAGTCATCATTAGGACGGTTTCTCCACCATTATCCTCGATCACTTCAGCGAGTTCAACAGCACCGTCCTTGCTTGCTATCCATTCATTTTGGCTTCTAGGGAATCCTGGAATCTGGCTTTGGTCCTGCAAAATGACATAGTCCCAGTTGCCGTTGTTGAGCGTAGTATTCCATTGATGGCCCGCAGATGCGACATTGGTTGCGTGTTGAGAAAGGCGCATACCGCCGCTTGTCAGGGCAGATACATTGGCTGGCTGTGAAGCAGCACTCATCACTCCATCAACCAGATTGTGAAGTGAATTAGAGGCGACATAACTGTTTCCCATCAGAAGAATATCTGCTGGGCCTTGACCTTGACCAGGGCCTTCCTTGGATTCAACTTCCTCATCTAGGTAGCTCAAATCCATTGATTGATATGGCATTAAGCACATCATTGCCATGACGGCTACTACGACCCAAGGCTTTGCAGACACATGTCAACTAGACGGCTACCCATCATAACGCTTCGCGTTAATCTTCATGCAGAGATAGTTTCGTCTTGTTTAGGCCAATATTTGTCGTAAAGCATGAATGCAGTAGAGGCCCCAATCAGCATCATACAGAACAACATGTCCCATCCGATTTTGAATACTAAACGAGGAAGATTCGGAGAAATGGATAACTGAATTGCTAATCCTGCTAACCTAACCGAGAGAATTAGCACAGTCATCTGCAAAGGCCAAGAATTCCTTCTGAACAAATTCCACCACAATGTACCCATCAAAATTACAGGGCAAGCTCCCATCAAGAAAACCCAGTTGTTGCTTGGAGATAGGCGGTCTCCAATGTACCCGCCTTTGAGGAATAAGTTTCCTGGGTCGATATCTCTAGGGTGAATTATTCCATCGGTTTGACCCAATGTTGCCCACCACGCAAACCATATGCCGATCGGTACTATTCCTAGCATGATATGTCTGCCGAATTCAGAGAACTTGCTATCAGTTTCTTCTTTCAGGTAGCTCCATTCTCTATTCATCAAGGATTCTATGCAGCCAAAGAAAATCATTGAGATTCCACCGCCCCATGCACCCCAACTCATTGTTAGCCAAGCGAATGCGCAGTATTGGAAAACAGCATATGAATACGGTTTTTTCATTACTTGCAGGACGATTGAAGCAACCACTCCAGCAATTAGAGTCCAGATTAGGAACCAATCCACTGTGTTCGAATTTTGTGCAATTAGAACCGGTATAGTGGCCATTGCACCTGCTATGGCAAACGAGGTAGGCCATTTCCCATTTCTGAATCTCGAGGCGTAAATCAAAGTTAATGTGAATGCAATAACAACCGACCAAATTACAGCGTCTAATTCATCAGATTGCGTAAACATGACCATGAAACGTGTTGCTGAGACGCCATATACTCTGTAATCGGAGAAAAAGATTGTAGCGATTAGAATCAAGATCAATGGAATGAGCAAGCGCTTAGGTGTCTTGTCGTCATTGTTCACGAACATGCGATTTTCAATCATCAAAACCAATCCAATCCATATTGGTAAAGCGATTATTGTGAATCTTGTTTCTGGGAAAATAATTGTGAATAATAGTACTGCAGATAAAATCGTTACATTTCGCTTAGTTGCTGTTTTTCGTCCGGTAAGTGACTGTTTAGATAACCAATAAAGTACGATTACACCAAAGAAACCTAGCGGATAATATAACCATGTCAACCAACCACGGCTGTAAGATACAAATGCTGAGATCGAAAACAGAACAAAGAATCCAATGGCTGCTTCATTAGCATATTCTGCTGTACTTTCATTCGATTTAAAAAATCTATATAAAAAACCACTGAAGACTAATATTGCCAATCCTGATATGATTAAATCAATATTTCTCATACCGATTTCATCGCCCCTGATTTTATCCCATTCGATTTTATCTTTAGACAGTCCATCAACGTAAGAATGTCCATTCTCTTCAAGCCAATCATTTCTCTCAACAGCAGCATCCCAATTCCACTGTTCGTACGCCTGATATTCTTCATCTGTCAAGTCGAATGCATCTAGCGGAACCTTTCCATGTATTGCATGAGGCATCGGGAGCCCGAAAATCATCGATGGAATTGTTGCTAGGTCTCTTTGTGCCATTCCCTTTACAGTTACTCCTTCAGCAATATTAGGACCCCACATGAACCCAGCAGTTTCTCTAATCACAGGTTCAGGTGAACCATGTTGTCCAGTATCTGAAAGTCCGTGATCTGAGGTTACTAGGACAGTCCAGTTGTCTGGAACGAGATTAAACATCATGTCGAGATTATCATCGAGCCAAAGCAACTTTTCTTCAAATTCTGGTGAATCCTTTACCATGTACCTGTGGCCTACACTATCCAATCCAGAGAGGTGAGCTACAATCACATTAGGAGTCCTGTCATATCCTTCAGGGATGCCACCCTCAAGCCAATTTCTCAAAGTTACGAATGCCTCTTCATCCCCTTGGTAATAATCAGCATGACCGTATCTATGCTGCGAAAATGGAATCAAATCTCTATCTGGATAAAGGTCCTTCCAAACATAGTCGCCTAAGATTCCAAGTTGATGGTCATAATTTCCGTCATTATCTCCATCATGTGTGCTAACAAGTTTCCAACCATCAGGTGTGCCAGGATGCTCCGGGCGGAAGTTGGATAGTGCTTCATTCGGTTTTGAAGGAACTCCTGTGGCGATTTCTTTGACGCAGATCGCAGTCATTGTCATCGGATTAGATTCAATTTCCATGTAAGCGCCATCTTGAACTCTGGCGTTCAGTTTGGGCATGAATTCAGGGTCTCCCATCATGTTCCTGCCGCCGCCATCAATGACTACGAACAAGAAGCCGTCACTGAGTTGTTCAGAAGGGTATGGATTTTCTTCCATTCCTTCTAGTGGTGCTGGTGAATCTGAGATTATGTAATTACCAGTTACTAATAAGGATGGTAATGCAATTAAGATGAAAACAAAAATTACTTGTCTAAATCTCGAATTAGAAATCAAAACAGTCGCCTTATTATCGTGCTGAAACTTTGTGGTTTTATCCTTTATCACGTCAACTTAGGTTACAAGTACCATTGTTTGGATTAAAGTGTTGAAGCAAGCCTTTTTGAACCACATCGTCAAGCACTAACCAAACAGGAGAAGCGAGGATTTTTTTTCGTTTGACCTAAATGGTGATACTATGTCGAAACTGATAGAAAAAATGAATCAAGCATTGGGCTTGGAACTTCGGGCAATCAACCTTTATGCACACTATGCTGCTTACGTCAAAGGTTTGAATAGAATTCAATTGGAGCCTATGTTTCAGCAAGAAGCGAATGAATCTATGGTACATGCAGCAACCATTCGCAATGCAATTGTGAAGCATGGCGGAGAATGTGTTACTATCAGAGACCAGATGGTAATCGCACATACAACTGACACACTAGAGATGCTACAAGCAGCACTTGCTACTGAGACCAAGGCTTCTGAAGTATACGGTGAGTTATTACCTCTGCTTGAGGAAATTTCTGATAGAGAATTATACGATGCAGTAGAGCAAATCTATCTTGCTGAGTTAAGATCTGTTGAAGAGATAAGATTACTTTTGGATTGAAATAAGCCATTTTAATGTCCTCGGGAAAAAAACATCATATTATTATTGGATTGATTAAATTCAATTCGAGGCGAATAGAATGAGCGGACAACTAGGAAAAGTTGGATTAGTAGCAAGTATGTTATCAGTAGTAGGATCTTTGTATCTTTATTTTGTAACCGGTGACGAGAATTTAGGAATTTTTGTGGGTCTTTGGGCTCCAACTTTAATTCTTGCATCTAAGGAAATTGAAGTTTGGATGGAAAATTGAATCCAAGAGTGAACATTAGGCGAAATCTTACTTGCGGACTTCGTTCCATCTGTAGGATTTGTCCACGGTGTTAACTGGAATTATAGACTTACTTGCTAAAGCAAGATGAGACTTTTTTTCCCGGTTTACTCCATCTGATTTTTGGAAAAACCGTGGTACAGAGTAAGTGGACGCTGGGGGATTTGAACCCCCGGCCTCTTGAGTGCCACTCAAGCGATCTTCCAGCTGATCTAAGCGCCCAATGTTTTGCCTAAGGCATCCTGCCCACCTGCCTTTCAATCATAAGGCTTCTCAATTAGGTACTGTTCGGCACTCCATGGACGTGGATGAAATACTCGCAGAGTTACTTCCACAAGTTCCTGAAAATGTGTTTACCCGATGGTTGAGTCAGAGAGTTTCTCTAATCTGGTTAGAAGAAGATGACAGTCGCCTGGGTATGACTAGGTTCGAAGAAGGAAATGTGGAATTAGTTCGCAGGCGCAGGCTTTCCTTAGACCCTGGTCCAATTACTATCGGACTTCACCCTAGATTGTTAGATGAGCCTGCACTATTACGGCATACTCTCACTCACGAATTAATCCATGCTTCAGGAGTGTTAAATCACTCGAAAGAGTTGCACGATGCTGTTGATGAAATTGCTCCAGGAGTTTCTATTTCAGATTCTCCAATGCTGCAAGAAAAACGGGAGGAATACCTCGATTCTGCAAAGGTAAAATCGTGGTCATGTAAGCACTGTGGCTATGAGTGGAAGCGTTCTACAGTTCGTAAACCGATACGCTGTCACAAATGTGCAAGACCACTGTAATACTGATAGAGGAGATTCGCGCAGGGTGAGTTTGCCCGTATAATGTAGTCTGGATATCATCTCGGCCTTCTAAGCCGATAACCGGGGTTCGAATCCCCGTACGGGCGCTCGATTTTGAGTAAAATTTTGGATAATAACTAACACAGGGCTGTCTTGTTGCTTTGGGAAGTCCTCATATAGCAAAGGTTGGTCGGCGGATTGTTCACCATGAAGCGAGGTTCCAGAGCGTGGAAGAAGACTGGTAATCAGCGATGGAAGTGGCGTAAGAAAAAGCTACGACGTCGTAAGCGTGCTCGCCGACAGGCTAAGCAGTGACGCTGAAAGGTAAACGATACGGGGGAGTATAGTATAACCTGGTAGTATAGCTGGCTCCAGTTGCACGGGAATGACGAATGGTAAAGGTCTGAAGATTGTGATGATCAACTGGAAGACCGACCTGTGATATCCCGCCACCAGCCGTACACACAAAACTTAGTGGCGGATCAGAAGATACCAGCCGGTCGGGGTTCAAATCCCTGTGCTCCCACCATATTCGATTATTCTCAATAATCTATTAACCAACATCTTGATGTTAGGTGCCACTCTCAGTTAAGGTAGGGAACAATATGCGTCAGGGCTTTCCATTTCTTTGTCTAATTTTATTCATGGCTCCATTGACCGGTTCAATCGGCAATGAAATCAACCATGAAGATGGTTGGACTACTTCTATTCCTGAGATGACTCCTGTTGTACATCAAGAATTAGATTGGTGGGAAAGAACAACATTAGATTCCAATCGAAATGCCATCCATGATTCTTTAGAAACACTAGACGAGCCAGTAGGGATTGGTTTGTCATATGATCGGGAAGTTACCGATTCAGATGTAGCTTACTTGGAGTCATTGGGTTACCAGATAACTGATGTTATTGAGGCAGTAGATGCGGTGCTATTAGGTGTAATCAATTCGACAGATGTGTGGGATTTATCTCAAATTGATGGAGTTGTTATGGTCGAGAGATATGGACAAATCATTCTTTGGGGTGATGTTCAAACACCTAACATTCTAGCGGAGCAATCTGAAGAATATCCTCACACTGCTTGGAATCATACCCCAATGATGGGTGCGGGAATAAACATTGCAATGGTCGATACCGGTACTGACAATGAGCATCCAGGTTTGAAGGACAAGTTTGTCGCCGGGTATGATGCTGTTTGTTTTGTCCATACAGACCCTGCATGTATTCTAGCAGGTGGTCGAGAAACAGATGGTTCATTTGATCCAGATGATGGAAACCAACATGGCACAGCCTGCATGGGTATGGCTGCAGCAACAGGATTGGATGCATCAGGTGAACAAACAGGGTATGAAGGCTCTGCACCCAATGCAAGCCTCATCGATGTCAGAATAGGAACTGATGTAGGAGCAGGACCATTCGAAAATTATCTACTTTCACAAGAATTCTATGAGTCTGCAATGAATGGCATACAATGGATTATTGACAACAAAGATACTGCATGGCCTGGTGTAGATGAAAGCCTGTATGGAATCGACATTATCTCCCTGTCATGGGGAATTACAAGCCATGAGAATGGTGGTAGCGATGGAGAAGACATGCACTCTCGAATCCTAGACGAAGCGACACTTGCAGGTGTGACTGTAAGCGTAGCAGCAGGAAATGATGGTCCAGATAATGATGGCTTTTCGGGTATGGGTTCATCTTCTCTTTCCATTACAGTTGGTGCTACTGATGATTTGAACACCATCACCAGAGATGATGATGAAATCGCTTCCTACTCTAGTAGAGGTCCACGCAGGGACAATGGCAACAGCAACCCTATCGATGAAATGAAACCCGATGTTACCGCTCCGGGAACGGGCATAGTGCAAGCAGAAGCATGTGTTACATCTGGTGGATGTAACAACTTCATTGGCGGAGATGCTTCACAGAATGGATACACTGGCAGAGGTTCCGGTACATCTTATGCAACACCGGCAGTAACTGGAATTATCGCACTGATGATGGAAGTAAATGATGAGATTGATCCTTTGGTAATAAGAGAGATCTTGCGTTCAACAGCAACTCGGATGGGTGAAGCATCTCAACCAGAACACGATCCTCATTGGAACAAGGATTTCGGATGGGGATTAGTTCACGGTCACGATGCAGTTTGGACTGCTGAATATCTAAACATTACCGGCATGTCTACTTCTGATATGAATTTAGATTTACAAGTTCACATTGAGAATATTTCTTCGGAAGGCACAGTAAATTCATACACAGGTTTAGCTTGGTCTCGAGGTGCTGTAATGGAGAAAATCGAGTATTCTACCGATGGCGGAGAAACATGGACTGAAGTTATGTATAAACCGGTTGAAGGGGCTCTAAGCACATATGAGTCATTTGAGTTCAAATTTACTGTAGATACAGATAATTTACCAAGTGGATACAACATGATTATTGTAAGAGGTGTTGATGCAGATGGAGCATCTTCGATGATCTCTTGGGATTCAGTCGTAGGTGGTGGAAATGTCATTTCGATGGGTAGCGGAGATTCCTTTGGCCGTACTATGTTCATTGCAACCGTTGGACTTGCAATCATTTCATTCGGGGCTTGGGTTGCGATTCGCAAAAACATTGACGAACCACTTCAATTGGCAGTTATTTCTGAAAAAGCAGAAGCTATGCCTCCCCCTATTGATGGAGAACCATTAGAGGCGGTCATCATCGATGATGCTACGGATAATGGCTCATCTTGAAAAGTAGGTTCGTTATCGTCCTTACATGCGTGGCTTCTCAAAGCGTGCTTTAGACATCCAGCCTACTGGCGTTAGAAAGATGTTTGACATGGCCGGCGATGACGTAATTTCATTCGGTCTTGGAGAACCAGACTTCCAACCACCTCAGATTGCAATCGATGCTATGTACAAAGCGATGAATGATGGTCATAACAAGTATACTACCACTGCAGGGCTTCCTGCTTTGCGCAAGAAAATCGCTGAATCATGGCACTATTTGTGTCCTGGTCTAGATGAAAGCAATGTATGTATGACAATGAGTGGAACAAATGCTCTTCTCAATATTTTTGCTTCACTAGTCGACCCTGGAAAGAACGTATTACTTCCAGAACCTTATTTTCCATTATACGGCCCAGATGTAGGGCTTTGGGGAGGAGAACCGAGGTTCTATGAGTGTCAGTTTGAAAATGAATTTGTTCCTACAATCGAGCATCTTGAGAGTTTAGTTGACGATGATACAGTAGCTATCCTCTACAACTTTCCTTCCAATCCAACCGGTGCAACAATCACTCCTGAACAGCGAGATGAACTGTTAGCATTTGCTCAGCGCCATGATTTGTGGTTGGTAACTGATGAAGTGTATGATAGAATTGTGTTCGATAGCGAACACGTTTCTTTTGTTGGTAGTGATGATGATAGAGTCATTTTGATCAATTCATTCTCGAAAACATATGCGATGACTGGTTGGAGAATCGGTTACATTATGTCTGCAAATAAGGAAGCGATGAGTCAAATGATTAAGTTGCAATATTACATTACTGCATGTTCAAATGACGCCATGCAATATGCTGTTCTCGCTGCAATAAATGAAGCGGATGATTACCCCGATGAAATGTGTGCTGAATTCAAGGCAAGAAGAGATATAATTTGTTCTCGATTGAATTCTATGCCCGGCGTACAATGCCATGTTCCTGAGGGTGCATTCTATGTTTTCCCAAAGGTGGAGGTACCGGGAATGAGTAGTGAAGAAGTTGCTATCGAATTGCTTAAAGGCGGTGTTTTGTGTTCTCCTGGTAGTGCTTTTGGGCCTTCAGGGGAAGGGCATCTTAGATTTGCATATACGATTTCTCGAGATGATATTTCATTGGGAATGGACAAGACCGAATCAGTCCTAAAGCGTCTGCGCGGCGATTGAAATGTGGATTGATTTTTTCGAGTTTTTCAGTGGGGCTATAATGGCCTATCTAATCACTCGAATTCCATATCTTACCTTTCCAAGAGTAAAGTCTTGGAATGAACAATTCCCACCTCATCCAGGACCAATTTACGTGGATGCACACTTGGTTCAAAGAGTTCTGCATATGAGAATGTTCTACTGGTTGGCCATAGTATTTGCAATCATTCCACTAACCTTTGGGTGGATTAGCCTAGCCCATGGTTCTGCTCCTTTCGGATTTGGTTTGTGGACAGTAGCGGGCTGGTTAGTTCTATCCAGAATAACTGGTTTCTTTGCAGGCGAAGAAGCTCCATGTAACAAACAGATGGCTATGCGTTTGCAACAGGTAAGGAACATTTCAGATTCTGAAGATGCGTGCTGTGCTTTTGCGCAGCCTATGTGGGAAGTAACTTCAGTAAAATGTAAATCGTGTGGAATAGTTCTACTAAATGAGCCAAGACCGGATTTGGGTAGGCCAAGAAGTGATGGTTGGATTATGGGATTCGTACGCCTAATACTTACAGATGGTAAGCCAATAATGGCGGTTGATGAAGAAGAGTAATCAATCAAACATTGAACCGAATCCTTCGAATTCAGATTCCTCTTCTTGTGTGTTTTCAGTTTCTATATACTGAGGTGCTTCTGAAATAATTTCAGATTCATCTACGAATGAAAAGGTATCATCAGTTGCCGAAACAACATCGATACCACTACTGATTCCTTGAGGCGATGCGTTAGCTGCTGCCACGGCTGAACTTCCTGCGCTTTGAGCTTTGGATGCGATTCCTGATGCAGCAGTTGCAGCAATACCTACTCCTATACCTACAGCAGCACCAGTGACAGTACCAACCGTTCTACCAATCGATACGATTGCTCCTCCATCGCCTTCTTCTTCGGGAGATTTAATTGCGACTTCATCTCCTAAACGCATCCATTCAGGAGGTGTTCCAGCACCTCCTCCAAGGCATGCAAGCGTGGTAAATGCTGCCAGAGGCATAACTGCGAGTGCAGTTAATAGATCTAAGAATGAGGCCTCAGGAACGCTACCAATTTGCAAGAAGTCCTCCATGAATGATTGTTCTAGGTGCAATGTGTTCGAAACATCTGCTCCAACCCATGAAAGAACGATTACACTGGCTAATCTTCCCATCAACCACAAAACGAGAACAGGTGCTAACCATGATAATTTGGTCATTGAAATCAACCATCTTCGTGTAAATGCAGCGATAGTGATGTGTTTTCTAGCGAATTTTGGAAAGACTCTCATCACCAGTACTAGTACAATTAGATAGCATGCTAATGCTACCTCTAATCGTCGGTTTGCTCTTATCCATTCATCTGGGATAAATATCACAAATCCTAATGGTATAATCACCAACATCAATTGGAAAGGTATTGCAAGAAGAACAAGGCCTCCATGAGTCGATAACAGAGAGTGCCTCTTGTGAATCCTGTCACTCACCATTACTGTCAATTTTGCATGGGGTGAATGCGCATGGCTTCTTCTAGAATTGCGTAAAGTTGCAGCGTCTCTCTTAGCCCTGGTCAATCCTAATGCTGCTTTCCATCCACCTTTTTCTACAACCCAGAGAGGTGTGAATCCTCCGAAAATTAGTGCCAGTAATAGAGCGATCATTCCGTATGCTAGAGATGCCGCAACAATCCATGGAATCATTTCGGATTGAAACGACATGGTGAAATTCTCGGAGGCCATTTCAAACTCGATGAGGTATGTAATCGAGAAAGCGGCCATCGGAGTAAGGAAAATCTGACAGAAAACCAGACCTGTCAACCAGACCCGAGCCGCGAACGGCCCTTTGTCAGAATACTCACTCACGATATTATCCCGCCCCTTTGCTTTCTCAAAGGTTGCCCTAGATTTATGAGATAAAATAGCGATTAAATCGGTAAAATCCAATTTTCACACCTGTCCCCTACGGGGACATGTGAAGGCGACATTCATATGCAGAGTGATAGTCGCATGTCCGTTGATGAATATGCGCAAGTCGTTACCATTGTTCTTGGTGAGCCTCCTTTTGGTACAATCGATAATGTCAATTTCTGTTCAGAATGTTGAAGCCACAATGGGCCGCGGTGGCTCTACTGATGATTTCTCTGTCACAGATATTTCAATCAATTCAACTTCTGCAAGCCAATGGATTCAACCCGATGGTAGCGTAGTGATGTATGTTGCCAAGGGCGAACTCGTGGAAATTTCTGTTGAGGTGAAGAGAGGTGGTGCATCCCTCCAAGGCTCAAACGCAACAGTGACTGTGGAAATGGTTCATCCAATCGGTTTCGTAATGAATACTACTTCTTGGAATACTGTTCCTCTGTTGGGAAGTCAATCATTTACAGACTCTTTTGAATGGGAAGCATTCGTAGCTCATTCATATCTCAATGTATCCAATAATGAGTTGTCTGGTGGTATAATTATCAGGGCTCATGTATTCAATCCTTCAGATGATCGAAATGAGAATGACATGATGGAGAAACCATTGCCTGTTGCTTTGGCACGTGACGACATGGATGCAGAAGGCGACCCAAGAGATTCAGCGCTTCCAGCAGCTGCAATTCCAACTTTCTACGGTGGAGAATATCCTCTTGACGGAAGCGATGCAAATGGACTTGGATACTGGCAAGAGGACAATTCAGCATCTGCAGTCGGTGAAGCTAATTGGAGACATGCTAACTCGGGTTCAGATTATGCTTCTAATTCTAGAAGCCGTCTAGTATTCGCTTTCAGAGGCACAAACAGTAACTGTGGCTATGGTGCGTCTTTGGACGGAGGATTATCTCAACAATACATCCAATGGATGTGTAAGATGCAACTCAATTCTGCAGGTCTAATGTCTGCACAAATGCATGTCCAAACATGGGGCCAAATGGGTGCAGGTGATTTCGTTGCACTTGAACTATGGAGAGGCAACGGCGCACCTGAAAATACCATTTCTCACAATTTCGTAGAGGATGCGCCAAGCACTACACCCGGTCAATGGAGTAATATTTCATGGGATCCAACAGACCAACTAGGCGGGCATTCATGGTCATACGGTATCTTGTTCCAATCAGATAGTTCGGGTGCATCTAGTGGAATGCACGTCGATGATTTCGTTATGTTTGGAATTGAGAAGGTTAGCGAATACACTCTAGACATTACTTGTGACGACCCTACTGGAGGATACACAACACCTCCAAACACGATTATTCCAATGTACTGTGTTGTAAAGAACAATGGTTACCAATCTGCACAAGTAAGAATCCAATCCAATGTTTCCAATGTTTCTTGGATGAACCCAAGTCTGCCTGCGATTAGAATCGATAGTGAAAACCCTAACCAACATGGAACCACTGTTATGCTACCCGCAATACCAGGAGGAAACACATCTGAAATGTGGATCAATCTATCAGTTCCTGCTGGTGCAGATGTCCAACAACAAGTTTGGCAAGTCTGGTGGGAAGATGCAGGAGGTACTCAGTTAGGCGAAATGGGTCGGATAACTGCAGACCTAGCAATAACAGAACAGTATGGCGTTCACCTATCTTCAACCGCACCTCTGCTTGCTGATAGTTTGTATCCTGGTGAGACGACATCTATACCATTCAAATTACAAAACGCAGGGAACAGAGAAGCGGGGTACACAGTAACTTCCAATTTCCAAAGCGAAGGTTGGGTTTCGTATGTTACAGATTTGAATCACAGTATTGTTCAGATGCCTATGCCTCTAGTTAAGGGAGAGGAAGTACAGTTGTTGCTTAATGTAACAGCTCCTGCTGATGCCTCACCGGGAGATGTCCCTTTCTCATTACGCGCTGTATGTCCTTCATGCGGTGAATCACTATTCGGTACTGATGTTATTTCTAAGAAAATTGAAATTCCAGTTCTAAGAGAAGTGGAAATGTATGCTGAAGAAATGGAAATTTTGGCTCCTGCGAATGGAAATTCAAAGGTAGTATACATCGATTTGCTGAATTTAGGAAATGACGACGAAGCATATGCTCTAAATCTTGTCCAATCTAATTGGAAATTACAAGCCTACCTTTCATCTGACGAGACTCCAGTTCTTGATGCATGGGACGGAGAAACAAGTATTGCACTGAATCTTCCTATGCCGGTGGGTCTTGCTCCGGGACTATACACTGCAAGAGTAACTGCAACTAGCCTAGATGACCCAACAGTTTCAGAACAGATAACAATCAATGTGGATGTTACTGATACCTCTGCGGTATGGGTTTCTGATGAAGAAGCCGACCAATCTTACATTCCAGGTTCTGAGGCTCAATCAATGCGTTTCGAAGTTAGAAATGACGGCAATCAGGATGATAGATTTACTATGAGCATGGAACTCCCAGAAGGAATGAATGCAGAATTCGTTCAACTTGTAGATGGCGACATGACTCCAATTTTGGAGCCAGGCGCTACCCACAATGTTACTGTCAGATTCACGTTTGATGAAGGAACAAATGGTCAATTGATTCTCAAGGTGGTAGCGACAAGTGTCAACGATCCAACAGTTTCTAGTAACGGCAAGTGTACATACAGAGTTGGTTCCCAGAACTGGCTTAGAATCATCTCTACCGAATCAACAATTATCGATGAAGCTGGTGAGTATGAGGTCATTGTTACTGTCAGAAACCAATACAATGACGGCCAATCCGTCACTATGGACCTCGACCAAGGCGGCACAAACCGTTGGTACAGTGCTTCTGTTGCTGCTAACGACAGAGACTTCTGGTTGGAAGTTGAAGGAAATAGAGAGGTAACCATCAAGTTTGTAGTTCAAAGTTCAAGTCTTGAAAACCTCGATGAAGAATTTATTGAAACATCTGTAACTGTTTGGGCTATTTCAAATTCAGTTGAAGACGCAGCATCTCTAGAATTACCTGTAACTCTGAAGAGAACTTCAGCAGATGCTGATTCTGCTTCTTCCGGAGGAGATTCAATCGATTGGGTTGGAATCGGAATCTGGGTTGTTGGTGGTGCTACAATCATTGCTTTACTTGGAGTATTATTGATGGTTCTCAACAGCGAAGAGGAAGAAGAACAGCCAGACTGGGCTGGAGATGGCTACGAAGATAACCTGACTGCAACCTATGGCGCAGTTGCTGCGGCACCAAATGTTGGCTCAATGGAAAACAGTGTTCAAAACATGGCGCCTCCATCGCCGGAACCGACTGTTCAATCAGGTCCTCCGGTTCCAGCAGAAGGCCTTCCAGAAGGCTGGACTATGGAACAATGGAGCCACTATGGGCAGCAATGGCTCGACAATAACCGTTGATATTCAATTGCGATGGGTTGAAGATAGGCTTCCCGTGGGATAGGTTGCCGAGGTAGTTACATGTATGGAAATGGACAGGCACCGATCTTCATTCTAAAGGAAGGAGTACAGAGAACAAGAGGCCGTAGTGCCCAATCCAACAATATTGCAGCAGCTAAAGCTGTAGCAGATGCTGTTCGCAGCACTCTGGGTCCAAAAGGAATGGACAAGATGTTAGTAGATAGCATGGGCGATGTAGTAATCACAAACGATGGAGCAACCATCCTAAAAGAGATGGATATCGAACATCCTGCTGCAAAGATGATTATTGAAGTAGCAAAGACTCAAGAGCAGCATTGCTATGATGGAACAACTACTGCTGTTGTGTTATCTGGAGAATTACTGAAGAGGTCGGAAGACCTAATCGAGCAAAATGTTCACCCTACCGTAATCTGTGAAGGATTTAGGCTCGCTGCGGAAAAGGCAGTGGGTTGCCTTGAGTCTCATGGGATTTCAACAGAGAACGATGACTCCGTTCTAATGGAAGTAGCAAAGACTTCGCTAACAGGCAAGTCCGCAGGGGCAGTCAAGTCATTTTTAGCTGACATCTGCGTTAGAGCAGTCAATTCAGTTGGAACCATTGAAGATGGTGAGAGAATGGTAGATTTGTCTGATATCAAAGTAGAGAAGCGCCAAGGTGGCTCAATCAAAGACAGTTCATTAGTGGACGGAATCATACTAGACAAGGAAAGAGTACACGCTGGAATGCCTCGTTCTGTTTCCGATGCAAAGGTTGCATTGATCAACAGTGCAATCGAAGTCAAGAAAACTGAAGTTGACGCAAAGATTCAGATCACAGATCCTTCGATGCTTGCTTCATTCCTTGAGGAAGAAGAGAATTACATCAAGGGCCTAGTGGAGAAAATCCAGGCTAGTGGTGCAAATGTAATCATTTGTCAGAAGGGAATTGATGACCTTGCTCAACACTACATGTCCAAGGCAGGAATCTTCGCAATTAGAAGAGCAAAGAAGAGCGACATGGAAGCACTTTCAAAGGCTACTGGTGGTCGAGTTGTGACAAATATTGACGACTTGAGCGATGCAGATTTAGGTGTTGCAGCGAAGGTAGAAGAGCGCAAAATTGGCGAATCTGACATGACCTTCATCACTGGTTGTCCAGAGGCGAAATCAGTCTCAGTATTACTTCGTGGAGGGACTGAGCACGTCGTAGATGAGATTCGCCGTGCATTCGATGATGCAGTTGGTGTGGTTTCAGTTGCTTGGGAAGACGGGGCAGTCTTGACTGGCGGTGGCAGTGTACTTGCTGCACTTTCACGTGAACTAAGGTCATACGCTGAATCTGTTGGCGGTCGCGAACAAATGGCGATTGAAGCATTTGCAAGCGCTCTAGAAATCATTCCTAGAACCCTCGCTGAGAACGCAGGTTTGGACCCAGTAAACACAATTATAGAATTGAGAAAGGCTCATGCTGACGGCAAAGGTTACTCTGGAATCAACGTAGAAGATGGTGGAGTAATGGACATGTGTGAAGCTAATGTCTTGGAACCTCAAAGAGTTGTTGAGCAAGCAATCCAATCCGCTACTGAAACAGCGATCATGATTCTAAGAATCGATGATGTCATTTCCTCAAAAGGCGTATCCGGGGATGACATGATGGGTGGAATGGAAGATTTCCATATGTGATTTTATCACTTTAGTTATTCTCTCCCTTTAGGGAGAGGTACGAACCTTCAAAGACTAGTCCATAGTCGAACAGACTGCTCTAAGGGGCACGGGTGTTCTAATGTCGCAGGTCGCTGGCAATCCTGATATTGCAATCTTCTTTGGTTCTCAAACCGGTAATGCCGAGGAATTAGCAGCTAATACTGCTAAATTAGCAAAAAAAAGCGGCCTTAATCCAAAGATTTTCGATATGGATGGATTTGACCCATCCACCTTTTCTTCTCACAAAAGAGTCCTAATTATCACTTCAACTTGGGGTGAGGGCGATATGCCTGACAATGCAGAAGACCTTTGGATTGCAACTTGTGAATTAAATCCAAACCTAGCAGGTGTTAATTTCTCAGTCTGTGCAATTGGAGATACTTCATATGACGAGTTCTGTAAAGCCGGGATTGATTGGGATGAAAAGTTTGTAGCATTAGGCGCATCTCGTGTTCACAATATACAATTGTGCGATGTAGAATATGAGCCGGAATGGAAGAAATGGGCTGATGCTGTAATTCCATTGATGGCAGCAGTTGATGGTGGCGAGTCTACAGAATCAGCAGATATCGTCGAAGAGACTGCAGTTGTTTCAAGCGAATCGGAAAATGTAGTAAGTGCAGATGCAGGTGAATTATCAGGACTATTATCTGGCGACCGCAGTATAGCAATCTTCTTCGGTTCTCAAACCGGAAACGCTGCAGGGCTAGCAGAGAAGACAGCAAAGATGGCTGCTAATTATGGCCTTGAGCCAACAGTTATTGACATGGATGGTTATGACCCAGCAGCGTTCTCCTCTCACAAAAGAATTCTAATCATAACCTCTACATGGGGTGAAGGAGAGATGCCTGATAATGCGGATGCTCTTTGGAATGCAACTGTTGCAAGCAATCCTCCTTTGGCCAATGTCCACTTCTCAGTCTGTGCAATTGGGGACACTTCATACGACGAGTACTGTAAGGCAGGTCTTGATTGGGATGAGAAATTCAAGGCATTGGGCGCCACTTGCATAGAGGAAATAAAACTCTGCGATGTAGATTTCGAACCTCCATGGTTGGAGTGGGCGCCACTTGCACTTTCCAAGATCGCTTGTGTTGATTCTTCAGGAACTTTCCAAGAGGGATTACTAGAGGCTATGATTGCATACGGTTCTGGTGAGGAAGAAGAAGCAGATACTGGCGATTTCACTCCAGGTCAGATAGTACAGGCTGACCTTTCTATCACAATGCGTATTTTCCGCTACAACCCAACATTGGCACAATCTGGTTTCGATACAGTAGCAGTAGCACTCCCTGGGCACGCTTCAATTGAGGATGCACTGGTCGCAATCAAGAGAGAAGTAGATGGTTCACTAACCTTCAGGAGCGGTTCTATTGCAGGGCAGGACCCGCTTACAGGAATCAAAGCAAATGGTAGAATTTTGCCTGCAGACACCACTCGAATTTGTGACATTGTTTCTGATGGAGACACTCTAACAATCGAGCCAGTACCTGGGTACGACGTTCTAAAAGATCTGATGGTCTCTTATGACCGATATGACACTGTTCGAGCTGAATCAAAACCTTGGATGGACGCAGACCCACGCCAAGGTGAGAGGTTAGTTTCCGGAGCAGCAATGGGTACAATGACTTCTGCAGAAGCAACTCACTTGCATACATTAGCAGATGTTGGTTCACTTCAACTGGTTAATGCAATGTCCGACACATATGATGTCGATGAAGAATATTCGGGACCAGGAATTGCATTACAAAGATGGGTTAGAAGCCAAGACCCTCGTTCAGGCGAAGGACATGTTAAGCAGATGTTTGAACTAATGCAGAGAAAGGGTGGTGTTTGGGATGAAGCAGATATTTCCTCAATCCAGAGGCATGGAATCGATGGCTCACAGGCAGCAGATTCTCTTTATGATGCAAGGGCTAGGCTGTTGGCTGAATACAAATTCACTGGTCGCAGCGGCAGGTTGGTCAAACATTATTCCCGTTCAGTAAAGATGTCAGGAAATGTCAATGAGACCACTCTATACCGCTCAGTGCTTGGCCCTCTAGGTCTTGGTTCTAACATCATGAATGGTGTCTCTTTGCGAATGATGCTTGGATTTACTAGAAATGGCGGTCCGATGATGCGTGGATTCCAAGGTATGCTTGTGCCTCCAGCAGGAATTGGTAAGATTCCAAATATGTTCAATGGCAAGGTTGCCAATCATCACGAAGTCGTTGCAATATTCAACGAGTTAGATAGCAGATTTTGAGGTGATTGTAATGGTGAAGTATTCGTATTTTCCGGGAAATGTTGCACGCCAATCTTCTTCAGAGGTTGAAGATACAATTCAGCCACTATGTAAAACTCTAGGGATTGAGTTGATCGAGATTGTAGGCTATAACAGCGACGGCGGCAATATCATCAAGCAAGGTAACAGAGACCTCCAACTTGCACTAAATGCCAGAAACATTGCATTAGCTGAGAAGAATGGTCATCCGATAATTACTGCTTGTGCTTCAGCCCAAGGAATTCTACACGAGGCTCTAGAGACCTTCAGAAATGACCCAATCGCTCTTGCCAATGCAAACACTGTTCTGTCCAAGATATCTGGCATGTCTGCTAAAGCAGATGAAATTACGACCAATCATCTACTGCATGTGTTGGTTGATGAAATTGGATTGGAGAAAGTCGAAAAAGCGGTCATAAACCCACTAAACATGGATGTCGCTTGCTATTACGGGCCACACATGCAGCAAGCTGGTGCTTGTGGGGGAGATGATGCATGGAATCCAAATTACATGGAGAAGTTAATCACTGCTCTAGGTGGAAGACCAGTAGAATACAAGACCAAGACATCTAGCGTAGGGAATCCTTCCTTGCTCTCCTTGGGAGACTCGGTAATGAAAATGACTGCAAGAGTGCTAAATGATGCAAAGAGAGCAGGAGCTCAAATTATTGTCAGCGCTTGTACTCAATCACATTCTAATCTTGATTCTTATCAAGGTAAAGCAGGCCGAGTTGCTAGCAAAGATACTAACATTCCAGCTGTTAATCTGACAGAAATTATCTCTTTTGCTTTGGGTCACTTCCCTGACAGATTTGCTCAGTTGAAAACCCGTGCAATATTGATTGGTTCTTGATTACCCGTGCAAGAATTTGAACAGATCCTTTGCTTGTATTGAAGAAACCCCTTCAATTTGAGTTAGTTGTTGCTCACTCAAAGCACAAAGACCCATAATGTCCTTGGCTACAGCCATTATTCGTTTCGCTGTAACATTACCAATACCTGGTAATTCTGCAATAAGTTTGACACGCTTTTCCAACACTTCATCCTTCCACTTTTTTGACAAAACACCCTCTTCATTTTCACCGCCAATAATTGACATTATTTCTGCAGAAGCAGCTTGAATTGCTGATTTTTCAGCATCATTTGATTTCTTTCGTGAATGATTGATTAGCAAATCCAAAACTCTTGCTTCTCTTTTGGCTACAATAGATATGAATCTTGCAGTTTGTTCAGGCGAACCAGTCATCAAAACTGGTAACCCAAGGTCGAGTGTTACCCATGCCATTGCTCCATGTACTGCATTAGGATGTACTCTTTCTGTTTCCAATGATTCCACAATCAGCAAAGGCCTCGGTGCTGCAGCATGTAATCTACGTGCTTGATGAATCAATCTTCCATCTATCAAAGAATCTACCAAATCTCTAGCAGTCTTCCTTTCGATTAATACTCTATCAGAGATTCTGATGTCACCAACTGTAAGATTCTCGAAACTAATTTCGTGACCGTGCAATTTGAGCATTGCAGGTAACGTCGAATTCGCTTCACGGTGATCTATTGTAATCATCGAATGAATTTCATTTTGAAGGCTATTTGCTAGTACTTCGGCCTGTGCGGCGGCTGATGCCTTAGATTCCTCATCTCTTGAATGGGGATTAGTGCCATCTAGAACAGGTTTCCACCATTTTTGTTCGTTTTGGTTTTTTTGCTCATTCGAGAATTCAGCGAGGGACTTTTGTGCCCTAGGTCTATTGGTTAAGGGTGCAGCGCTTTTCTTCTCTTCTTTTGTTTGAATTTGTTTAGGCTCTATAATCTCCTTTTCTCTGTACAACCTTTTCTCTTCCGATTCAATGAATGAATCAATATCCTTTCCATCTACGCTAAAATCTCCTAATACATCTGATATTGGAGCAGCTCTTTTTGGTAATCGAGATTGTTTTTGTAATGATTCAAGAGTTCTATACATCGCTTGCTCACGCTTTAGTGAAGCCTGCTGTACATACTCGTCACGAGTACCCTTAGCAATCAGAATATGAACATCTCCATCTCTTTGCCTAGCCGTTCTTCCTCTTCGCTGTATGGCTCTGATTGCACTAGGGACAGGCTCGTACAAAATCACACTATCAGCTGCCGGGACATCGAGTCCTTCTTCGCCTACACTTGTAGCGACTAGAACATTGATTTCGCCTTCTTTGAATCTCTGTAATTGGGCGATTTGTTCCTTTTGTTTCATCCCTAGTTGACTTCCTTTGCTGGCTTGACCAACAAATCTTCCAGGTCTAATTTCTGATTCGTTTTCAAGTATCTCAAGCAGATTATCTACAGTGTCTCTGTATTCGGTGAATACGATTACCTTTCCATTATTCTTCAGACCATCTCTAACCAATTTTACAACTAGTGAAGGTTTAGGATGAAACTCTGTCTCTTCCACCCTTTCTCTTAGTAAACTTGCTACTGGTGGCAATGATAGGAATCTCTTAGTCTTACGGTCCTTATCCAATTTAGCCCTTTGAAGATACTTTTTTGCACACTTCAAACCTTGTGTGTCGAGCAAATCCAGAAGCCTATGCAATCTGCGGATGTCACCAATTCTCTTGGCCGCATCGTATCCTCTAGCATCACCTCTGCCTATCGCAGCACTAGCCCTGCGTTGTGCTTCTTCAATTGCTGCTGTTGTTATTCGTCCTGAGCGAATCAAGAAACCAGACCTTATCAAAAACTCAGCCTCTTCAGCCTCTAAAATCCTTAACGGCCTGATAATTTCGTGAAGTTCTTCAGGAATATTCAACTCATGTTTTGTTATATCCATCGATGTAATGTATGGCTGTACCAAGTCATCCTGCCTTTTGGTTACATGAAGTCTCTCGATTCCAAGCCTTTGAATAACTTCCAAAACCTTGCCAGCCTTAACTCCAGGCGATGCTGTTGCGGCTAATACTAGTGCATTCGATGATGCTTCAAGATACATGTCTCCTAGTTGCGCCATCGAATCCGAACCTGTTGCATGATGTGCTTCATCTACGATCAATAGGTCAATGTTTGATAGTAATATTCTGCCGCTTCTAGCATCATTACGAATTACATGAGGCGTTGCCATCACGATTTTTGCATCACCCCATATCTTCTCTCTTTTTGCAGGCCTGTCTTGCCCTGTTAGGGTAACAATCTTTTCAGAATCTATGTTTATGAAATCTTTAGCCATTCTAGCTTGTTGTGCTACTAGACCTGTAGTTGGGGCCACAAGTACAATTTTCCCATCACCGTCCAATGCATTGGCCATAGCCATCCATTGCACAGCAGTCTTCCCTAGCCCAGTAGGCATTACGAGTAATGTAGAACCAGAAATCGCTTGCTTTGCAGCAAGTAATTGGTATGCTCTCGCCTCTACTCCTTCGCTAAGGCGAGGGTGAGACAGCATAGGCGTCATACCAAGAGTTTGAGAGGCGGGGGGTCAAGAGGATTTGCATTAGAGTTTGGTCTAGAATTAATCTAAAATGATAATGCTTGAATACTACCAATTTACATCGAAGTCTAGCGTTCTCGTACATCGTTCTAAACCGAACCACTCAAATAGGGGAGGTAAGTCGGCAACCTGCTCGATAGGCGAGTGGCCAGACACTGTGGGCAATGCACAGCACCCCATTACTGCCGGTCCCAATTGTGGACTGGAAGCCGGTGTCACGGCAACTCCCTAGCCTTGACAGCCTCTGTATGCCCCTTATCGGGGGGCCAATGCGGAGTAACAAAACATAGGAGGCCGAACATATGGCAAAGAGAAGTCACCCAAGACGTGGAAGTATGGCGTTTAGCCCGCGTAAGCGGTCCGCACGCCATTTTGGACATGTTAAGTCGTGGCCAGAAACCGATGCGAGCGAGGTCCGTGTACAAGGATTCGCCGGCTGGAAAGCCGGCATGACCCACGTCATGGCTCGTGATCTAAACCCTAGATCGAACAGCGCAGGTCAGGAGGTTAGAATTCCTGTTACTGTTGTAGAAGTACCGAAGATGAGAGTACTTGGTGTTCGTGGATACAAAATGACACCTTACGGTAAACAAGCTGCTGGTGAGGCTTGGGTAGATTCAGAACAAATTTCTGAAGCATTCCCTCAACTATTCCGCAGAATGCACAACAATGCAATGAAAGTTCACGACTCAGACAAGCACTTAGAGGCTTTAGGAGAAGCAGATTTAGTTGAAGTAAGAATCATTGCTGCTACTCAACCACATTCAATCACTGGAACTCCTTCCAAGACTCCTGAAGTAATGGAACTTGGACTAGTTGGTGGCGACTCCGCTGCTAAATTAGAGTGGGCAAAAGAAAACCTTGGCCAGGAAATTTCCATTGGTGACGTATTCGAAGAAGGCGTCTTTGTAGATGCAATCGGTGTTACCAAGGGATATGGTTGGCAAGGTGTAATCAGGAGATTTGGCGGTAAGTTGCAATCTCACAAGAACTCAAAGAAGCGCCGACAACATGGAAACATGGGTGACTTCGGAACCGGATATGTTCGAAAGACAATCCGTCAAGGTGGTCAGACTGGATATCACCAGCGCACAGAATACAACAAGAGAATTCTTTCAATCGCATCTGCAGAAGACAAGGCAATTACTCCATCAGGAGGATTCCTACACTATGGTGAGGTCAACTCAGATTACGTATTGGTTAAGGGTAGCCTTCCAGGTCCAGCAAAGCGTTTGGTTAGATTCCGTGACGCAACACGTGGATCTGACAAAGCAACTCACCCATACGAGATAACTTACGTTAGTACATCTAGCAAGCAGGGGGTCTGAAGATGAAGGTAGCAGTACACAACATCATCAACAACATCGAGCAAGATGAACTCGATGCAGGTCGCCTTCAGGAAGTATACGATATCGATGTCGAATTAGGCAAGAAAGTTTCACTTCCAGAATCATTCAATTCAGAAATCAGGTCTGATTTAGTTAAACTTGCAGTAGCAAGTGCTCGTGCAAACCGCCGACAAGCATACGGTTCCAACCCACATGTTGGAAAGCGCAAGCCAATGAGCGGTATGAAGCACTCCGTCGAATGGTGGGGTAAGGGTCGTGGTGTATCCAGAATCATGAGAAGAACTGGTCAGCGCCGTGGTGCTCAGAGTCCACACACACTTGGTGGTCGCCGTGCTCACGGACCTAAGGTCGAGAAGGACTGGTCTCGAAAACTAAACCGCAACGAGCGCAGACTAGCACGCAATTCCGCACTAGCTGCAACGACAAACGTCGATATGGTTTCCAACCGTGGACACCGATTCGCTGAAGAAATTTCATCCCTGCCTATCGTTCTAGGAGACTATTCTGAGAATGGCGAAAAGATTGACATTGAGGCTTTCAACCTAAACGGTGGAACTCGCAAGGTCAACGCAATATTCGAGGCACTTGGCCTAGGCGATGACCTACGCCGTGCTCGTGAAGGCCGCAAGATTCGTGCAGGTAAGGCAACAATGCGTGGAAGAGTCCACAAGACACCTAAGAGTGTACTACTAGTTGTTGCTAGCAAGGATGGCCTAGCAAAGGCTGCAAGAAATCTTCCAGGTGTTGATGTTGTTGCCGCTAAGGACCTTTCCGCAGAGCATCTAGCTCCAGGTGGAGATCTAGGTCGTCTAACTGTCTTTACCAAGGCAGCAGTGGAGGCACTGAACTGAGGAGGTGTGATGAATGGTAAATCCGTATGATGTAATTATGTTACCTTGGATTACAGAGAAGGCAATGGAAGCTAGAACTTCCGGCAACCGTCTGGAATTCATTGTACGCCGAAGTGCTACTAAGGCTGATATCGCTGCTGCGGTTGAAGCATTGTTCGATGCAGAGGTTGCGAAAGTCAATGTTCGCAACACTAAGAACGGAAAGCTAGCAAGTGTCAAACTTGCTGAAGGCTACTATGCAGATGAGGCTGCAATGCGTCTTGGCGCATTCTGATGAGGTGATAATATGGGTAAGAGAACACGTTCACAGCGAAAAGGAAGTTCACCACGTTACCGCGTGGCGAGCCACAGATTCCCAGGTTCAAACTCTATGCCACGTGCAAAGGATGTTGTTGGTGAAGTAACTGAGTTGATTCACAGCCCAGTACACACTGCTCCTCTAGCACGTGTTAAACTACCAGATGGAAAAACCAACTTGGTTGTTGCAACTGAAGGAATCTCAATCGGTTCATCAGTAGCAATTGGCGACAATGTTGCACTAAGGCCAGGTAACATTACCTCCATCTCAAACATTCCAGAAGGAACTGCAATCAACAATCTTGAACTTCGTCCAGGTGACGGTGGTAAGGTTGCAAGAACAGCAGGAAATTCTGCAAGCATCGAAGCACACCTAGACGGTGGCAAGGTGCGTGTCAGACTACCTTCCGGTGTTTCAAAAGACATGTCCGGAAACTGCAGAGCGACTATTGGAGTTCTTGCAGGGCACGGTCGTGGAGAAATGCCACTACGAACTGCTGGTGCAGCACACTACAAGGCAAAGGCTCGTGGAAAGTTGTACCCTCACGTCAGTGGTGTTGCAATGAATCCAGTTGATCACCCGCATGGTGGAGGTAACCACCAAGCTGTTCACGGACCGAACTCTGTTGCTCGTGGTACCCCTCCAGGTGCTAAGGTGGGCAACATTGCACCAAGCCGCACAGGAAGAGGTCGCGGTAAGAAAATTTGAGGTGAGATAATATGGCAAAGAAGAAGAAGTCATTCATGACCCCAAAGGCGAGCAGAAGAAAGGCTCGTAAGAAGCGTACAACAGTAACTGGCCGTAAGAAGAAAGAATTTACCTACAGAGGATATGAAGTCGAGGAACTCAAGGCAATGCCACTATGGCCGTCTGAAGAAGATCCTAGCTCTCCTTCCATAGTCACCCTACTAAGTAGCCGTGCTAGAAGGTCAATTTCTCGTGGTCTTTCTTCAGAAAACGAGCACTTCATCAGCCGTGTACGACGTTCAACAGGACGCACAATCCGTACACACCGCCGTGATGTTCCAATCCTTCCAGAATTTGTAGGCAAGCGTATCGCTGTACACAACGGACAGAATTTCGTTGAAATCGATATCAAGCCAGAGATGATAGGCCACTATCTCGGAGAGTTCGCATTAACCCGCAAGAGTGTTACTCACTCTGGCCCGGGTGTTGGTGCGACCCGCTCTTCATCACACGTGGCATTGAAGTGAGGTGATTATGATGGGTTGGAAGAAATCAGAAATGGATCGTCGCTCAAAGCGCAAAGAACTCCCTCAGAAGGGTTACACTCAGTTACTTCAGGGAAGTCGTCTTGCTACTGCACGTACAGTTGAGGTCGACGTACACGTAAAGCACTGCTTCGAAATTGCTCGTGCTATCAAGCACCAAACAGCAGGGGAAGCAATCACTTTCTTGAACAATGTATTGAAGATTGACAGTGACAGGCCAGATATCCGAAAGAAGGCAGCAGCCGTTCCTTTCAGACTAGGTTCCGGTAACAAGAAACGCAAGCGATCTGGACCATCTATGGTCGGACACCGCAAGGGTGGAATTGGACCAGGACGTTACCCTGTCAAGGCTAGCAGAATCATGATCAAACTCCTAGAGAGTTGCATGGAAAACGCTCGCCATCAGTATGAAGACATAGATCCTGAAGAGATGGTAATTACTCACTGCGCAGCACATCGTGGTACAATCAAGAGAGGTTGGACTCCACGTGCTCGTGGAAGAGCATCTCCAAAGAACCACTACCGAGTTAATCTCGAACTATTCCTAGAAGACTTCAGCGGAGTCGAAGATGAATTGGAGGACGACTTCTGAGGTGAATATCATGAGCGACAATAAGAGTACACTAAGACGCATTATCGACCGTAACGTCGAGCGCCATTTGGTCAAAGAGTTCTTGATGAACAACACCAAGAAAGCAGGTTTCGGTGGATTAGACATTCGCCGCACACCTGCAGGAACTGAAGTTATCGTTAAAGCAGAAAGGCCAGGAATGGTAATTGGTCGTAAAGGTAAGATCATCAATGAACTTCAGAAGCAATTGGATGAAAGATTCGGAATTGAAAATCCAAAGTTGAAAGTCGAAGAAGTCGAAGACCCTGCATTGAATGCACAGGTAATGGCTGAAAAGATTGCAAGCGCTATGGAGCGTGGATGGTATTACCGCCGTGCTGGTCACTCTGCTGCACTGAACATTATGGAAGCTGGTGCACGTGGTGTCATTATCACACTTGCAGGTAAGTTAACTGGAAGCAGAAACAGAACACAGAAGTTCATTCGTGGACACGTTAAGTACTGTGGAGAAACTGCACTAGAGCACATGGATGTAGGTTATTCAGTATGTATCAAGAAACTTGGAACAATCGGAGTAACTGTAGCAATCATGCGTAAGGGCACAAAACTACCTCACGAGATTTCAATTTACTCTGAAGAGCAACTTCGTATGAATGCAGAAGAAGCTGGCGAAGAGCAAGAAACCGAGGAGGGTTCTGAATGACCCATGTTTCTAACAGAGAAATCGCATCTATGAGCGCTGAGGCACTTGTGGACAGATTAGAAGAGTTGCAAGAAGAACTTCTGCAACTTCGTGCAGAGCAGTCACTTGGTGGAACCCCTTCAAACATGGGTGCTTTCAAGGCATGCCGACGCTCTATTGCGCGAATAAAGACCAAAATGGCATCCCAGTGATACAATTTGATTAACAGAATAAAGGAGGTGAATGAGAATGGCTGCAATCTGCAATGTATGTGGGCTCCCAGATGAATTATGCATCTGCCAGGAGATTGCTAAGGAGCAGCAGAAGGCCACTATCAGCACCGACCGCCGCCGCTATGGCAAGATTGTAACCAAGGTCGAAGGAATCGATGATTCTGCTATCGATATCAATCAACTTGCTAAGTTGCTCAAGAACAGATGTGCAGCAGGCGGAACTGTGAAAGGCCGTGTGATTGAACTTCAAGGAGATCACAAAAAGAAAGCAGCGGCTGTTTTGCAAAACAACGGATTCAATGTGGAGGTGCGATAAGATGGTTAGCGCTCCTCTGAATCAATCTTGGATTGGACGTGACATGATTGTCACATCTTCTCCAGATGCGGCCTTGGTTGGTCGTAGCGGTCTAGTCGTAGATGAGACCAGAGAAACCATCACAATGCTCGAGAATAACCGCGAGGTTATTCTTGGCAAGAATTCTATTGAATTCAAAATCGGTAACAGCGTTACCATCGACGGAAAGCTGGTACGGCAGCGTTCCGAAGATAGAATATACCGTAACAAAAGGAGTGAGTGATTACTATGCGTGACATCGGAGTTGATGTAAAGCCCCCTACCGGTGAGTGGGATGGAGACCAGAACTGCCCGTTCTACGGGTCCCTGCGCCTACGCGGCCAGGTGCTTGAAGGAACAGTGGCAAATGTAGGAATGCTAGGGACGATTGTTGTTGAACGTGACAATGTTCGTTACATGCAGAAATACGAGAGATACGAAAAGCGTACAAGTGCACTTTCAGCTCATCTGCCAAATTGTATCGGTGGAGTAGAAGTTGGCGACCGTGTGAAGATAATGGAATGCCGTCCACTTTCCAAGACAGTTTCATTCTGTGTCATTGAGAACAATGGAGGTGAAGCCTGATGCGTGGAATTGCAGGAAAGCAAACCCGTGGTCTGCCTACAATGGCTAGATTGCAAGTAGCGGATAATACCGGTGCAAAGATTGCACAAATAATCAATGTCCGTAAACTAGGTGGTACAATGCGCCGTTACCCTGCAGCTGGTGTTGGTGACTTGATCAAAGTCTCCGTAAAGCGTGGTACTCCAGATACTCGCCGCCAAATGTTCAATGCAGTAGTCATCCGCCAACGACGTCCATTCCGCAGAGTAGACGGAACTTGGGTACAATTCGAAGACAATGCCTGTGTTATCACTAACGAAAAGGGCGATGTCCAAGGTTCTGATATCAAAGGACCAGTTTCACGTGAGGCAGCAGAACGCTGGCCTCGTATTGCAGCAACTGCAAAGCAAATCGTATGAGGTGTAAAGAATGGTAAAGAGTAGCAAACCTGGAAAGCAGCGTAAAGCTCAGTATAATGCACCAATTCACGTTAAGCGTAAGCGCATTCGTGCACGCTTACAATTAGACAAGCCAGACGAGCGTCTAGCAGGTCTTAGATCTGTAACAATCCGCGTTGGCGACACAGTACGTGTTGTTCGTGGAGACTATGCTCACGGTGGTAAGAGAGTTGGCGGTAAGAGAAATGCTGACCCGCTAACTGGAAAAGTACTCAATGTAGACTCAAACAAGGGACGTATCTTCATCGAAGGTGCAACCGCTACCAAGTCTGACAACAGAGAAGAGGCAGTACCGGTCCATGCCTCTAACGTCGTCGTCACTAAACTGGACGAGACTGACAAGT
The DNA here is from genome assembly GCA_002715725.1 of Methanobacteriota archaeon. Taxonomy (GTDB): domain Archaea; phylum Thermoplasmatota; class Poseidoniia; order Poseidoniales; family Poseidoniaceae; genus MGIIa-K1. The sequence continues at coordinate 28,263 of PAZU01000038.1, forward strand.
TGCGAATGCAACATTTGACCGCAGATAGGAGTTGAATAAAATGGGAAGCAGCAGTCACTTGAAACGTTTGGCCATGCCTCGTACTTGGCCTCTTCCTCGAAAGACTACAATTTGGGTAACCCGTCCTCGCGCAGGTGCTCACAGTCTTGAGAGATGCATGCCACTAAATATCGTAATCAGAGACGTAATCGGTCTAGCAAGATCCACTCGTGAAGTTCGTACGATTCTACACAATGGACTGGCTAAGGTCGACGGACGCATCGTAAAGGACACCCGCCGTGGTGTTGGTATAATGGATGTACTAACTCTTGGTGAGGACAACTATCGCTGTGTTCTAGACACAAACGGTCGCCTACGCTACCGCCCAATTTCTCCTGAGGAAGCAACTTGGAAGGTTTGTCGTATTGAAGGCAAGTCCACCATCAGAGGCGGTAAGACTCAAGTCCATCTTCACGATGGTCGTAACATCCTAGTCGATGATGCATCAGAGCACAAGACTGGTGATTCCCTAAAGATTTCACTACCTGACCAGCAAGTGTTGGAGCACATTAAGTTCGCAGAAGGAACACGCTGTATGCTTGTTGGAGGTGCTCACATTGGAAAATTAGCTGATGTAACCAATTACATCGTCAAGCGTTCTAGTATGCCTAACGAAGTTGAATTCGAAGGATTCGGTACAGTCACTGACAATGTATTCACAGTCGGAGATTGCACTCTACCAGGTGTGGAGGTGAGCCAGTGAGCGAGACAGCAAACCCAATGGCAATACCACAAATTTCCAAAGTTGTAGTAAACATCGGTGTTGGAGAAGGTGGAGACCGCCTTTCAAATGCTGAGAAAGTATTGGAATTAGTTACTGGAGTAACTCCAATCAGAACTCTAGGTAAGCAGCAAAACCGTGACCTAAAGGTACGTGTTGGATTCCCTATTGGGTGCAAGGCAACTATCAGAAACTCTGAATCTATCAAGAAATTCCTTACCGATGCTTTCTGGGTCAGAGAGAATACTATTCCATCTTGGAACTTTGACAAGTCCGGAAACCTATCATTTGGAATTCCTGATTATACAGACTTCCCAGACCAGAAGTACGACCCAGACATCGGAATCTTTGGCATGGATATCAATATCGTGTTGGAGAGGCCTGGCCACCGTGTCAGTCGTCGCCGACGTCGTAGTGCAAAGGTCGCACAGAGCCACCGAACCAATGCTGATGATGCCAGAGCATGGTTTGTTGAGAATTATGGTATCAAAATCTTGGAGGAGTGAAAATGGCTCGAGACCATGGAGAACATATTGGAAGAACAATCGGATGCCGCAGATGTGGCCGCCGCCGAGGATTGATCCGACGACACGGACTTCGCCTGTGCAGACAGTGCTTCCGCGACGTAGCTCCCGAAATAGGATTTAAGAAAATGAATTGAGGTGATTATGTATGCAATTTGACCCCCTTAATGACGCACTAGCAAAACTATTCAATGCAGAGCAAGCTGGAAAATTCAATGTTGATTTGGCTCCAGCATCCAAATTACTTGGATCTGTTCTAGAAATTATGCAAACCTCCGGCTATGTCGGAGAGATTGAGAAGAACGACGACGGACGAGGAGGCAAATTCATCGTTCAACTACGTGGCGCAATTAACCAGTGTGGCGTAGTTAAGCCACGCCACTCAGTTCGTCGCCAGGAGTTCGATAAGTGGGAAGGAAGATATCTTCCTGCTCAAGATTTCGGATTACTGATTTTGACCACCAACAGTGGTGTTATGCACCACAAGGAAGCTAAGGAGAACCGAATTGGTGGTAAACTCCTAGCGTATGTTTTCTGAGGTGATTACATGGTAAAATTAGATCGAGTTGAACACACTGTAGAACTTCCTGAAGGAGTTACTGCGTCGATTGATGGTGACATGGTCACTATCACAGGCCCAAAGGGCAGCGTTTCTCGTGATTTCGTGAGCGCAAGACACGATATCTTCCAAGAGGGCGGTGCACTGATCGTTCGCGTAGATATTCCACGTCGCAAGGAAAGAGCCCTAGCAGGTACTTGGAATGCACATCTAAACAATATGGTGAAAGGAGTAACAGATGGTTTCACTTACACACTGAAGGCACTGTATTCTCACTTCCCAATGACACTAGCTGTAAAAGGAAACCAACTAATTGTGAACAATTACTTTGGTGAGCGAGTACCAAGATCCGCTACAATTCTAAACGGAGTTGAAGTAAAAGTACAGAACAAGACTGAAGTCGTTGTCTCTGGAATTGATAAAGAAGCAGTCGGTCAGACCGCTGCAAACATCGAGCGTTCAACAACCGTCAAGAAGCGAGACCGCCGTGTATTCCAGGATGGAATATATCTGATTGAGAAGGCATGAAGGAGGAATTGAGATGAGTGATTATGAAGGTATGACAGTTGCACAACTCAAGGAATTGCTAAAGGAAGCAGGTTTGCCAGTTTCTGGTAAGAAAGCTGACTTAATTGCACGCCTACAGGAAGGAGCAGAAGAACCAGCACCAGTCGAAGAGGAATCTGTTGAAGAAGAATCTGATGAAGAAGATGATTTCGAAGCAGATTACGATGACGATGAAGATTGGGATGACGATGAAGATTACAACGAGGAACACGTTGCTCGCCAAAAGCCAGTACTCTCTGAAGAGTTGAAGGCTGCACTTGCACTTCGTGCTGCTCAGAAGAAGGGAACCCCTTCTTTCCGCAGAACAGAATGGTTCCGCTACAAGCGTCTATCTCGTTCCGGATGGAGAAAGCCACACGGTATGGATAACAAGCAACGCCGCAATTACAAGTATCGTGGTTCTCTAGTAAGAATCGGACATGGTAAAGTGAACGCAGCAAGCGGACTACACCCATCTGGCTTCGAAGAAGTGATGGTTCACAATACTAGAGACCTTGACCAAATCGACGCTGAAACTCAGGCTGCACGTGTAGGTGCGACTGTGGGCGGACGCAAGCGTGAGAACATTCATTCTCGTGCAGATGAATTGGGAATCAGGGTACTAAACCGCAGGAGGGAACGCTGATGCAGATTACTAACCAAAAGAAGATGGCAGCTCAACTATTGAAATGTGGTGTTCATAGAATTTGGATTAACCCGTCCTACCTAGATCAGGTAGCACAATCCGTTCAGAAGGAAGATATCCGCGAGGCTATCGACAACGGATGGATCAAAGCAAAGGCTGTTCAAGGAACTTCCAGAGTTCGTGCTCTAAAGCGCCAGAACCAGAAGAAGAAGGGCCGCAGAAAAGGACACGGAAAGAGGTCCGGTTCTGCAAATGCTCGCAATCCTCGTAAGCAACAATGGATGGCTACTATTCGTGCACAGCGCCGAACTTTGAAGGACATGCGTGAAGATGGTACTCTTGACCGCTCTAAATATCGCCACTATTACCTGAAGGCAAAAGGTGGCTCTTACCGTTCAATCGCTCACATGAAAGCACAGATGGGCGTTGAAGGAATTTCTATCGGAGGTGACCAATGATGGCAAGTGGACCTAGACAACGCAACCAATACCGCCGACGTCGTAGTGGTGAAACTGACTACAGGCGTCGTCTGAAACTATTGAAGAGTGGCAATTCACGAGCTGTAGTTCGTGTATCCAACACCCGTGTTGTTTGCCAAGTAGTTTCTTGGAAAGCAGATGGAGACAAAGTTGAACTTTCCGTAACTGGGGATGATTTAGTCGCTCGCTACGGATGGCCAGAGTCTAACTCTCGCAAGAATATTCCAGCATCCTACCTAACCGGATTCGCACTTGGAAAGGCTGCAATTGCTGCAGGCCATGATGAAGCTGTCCTGGATATCGGTTTGGCTGCTAGTTCAAACGGAAACCGTGTGTTTGCTGCCCTAAAGGGTATGGTTGACGCAGGATTAGAGATTCCTCACGGGGAATCTGTTCTCCCTAGTGAAGATCGCCTAAATGGTGCACACATTGATGATTCCTATGCTTCTGCTGTAGAAGCGACAAAGACAAAGATTGAGGAGGCGTTCTGAAATGAGTGATGAAGAGATAACTCAAATGGCACCGGGTCTAATTCAGGCCTTTGCTGCAAAAGAGGAAACTGAAGAAACCGGAGGCCGTCGCCGCCGTCATTCTTCTGCAGACGAAGCAATTGCTGCTCTACGTACTTGGACACCTAAGACAAGACTCGGCCGTGAAGTTATGGCTGGTAGAATCCTAACCTACGAGCAAGCAATGGCATCTGGTCTACCAATTCGTGAAGTAGAAATCGTCGATGCATTGATTCCAAACTTAGAGGATGAAGTCATCAAAGTCAACATGGTTCAGAGAATGACAGACTCCGGACGACGTGTTCGATTCAACGTCATGGCATGTGTAGGAAACAAAGATGGCTATGTCGGTCTGGCAATGGCAAAGGGTAAGGAAGTCGCTCAGACTATCCGCAAAGCTCTAACCGCTGCCAAATTAAACCTGATTCAAATCCAGCGTGGTAACGGTTCTTGGGAATCCAGTACAGGTCCTGGAACATCAGTTCCATTCAAGGTACAAGGACAGGCTGGTTCAACTCGTGTAACCCTAATGCCGGCACCTGCGGGTAAGGGATTAGTTATCGGAGAAACCGGAAAGCGTGTACTAACTCTTGCTGGAGTTAGTGACGTTTTGTCTAGAACTAAGGGACAAACCCGTACTACAATCAATTA
>PAZU01000039.1 GCA_002715725.1 Methanobacteriota archaeon
GAGCAACACATTACAGAAGATCTCGGTTTTGTTCCAACCTTGGATCATTACATCGAATGTCTTCGTACTCCACGCTGGGCATCTCAACCAGCAAAAATGTTGTACACCAAATTCATGACCTACAACCCTGAAACCGATGCCGCTTCCTACACCTGAATTCGTGTCATCTGAGTACAAGCTAATCCTTGAGGCACTTCATGCCTACTTAGATGATGATGACGAATCCTACAACGATGACGAATCCTACAACAGTGACATTCGTGAACTAATCCACAAGATTGTCACCTTTCATGCTGGGTATATCCCAGATCTTTATGAGTTCCTACAACTCAGGGGTATTACCTATAAAGAGGAAAACTAATGACTGATAAGTATCCCGTACTTCTTACTGCTGACCAAATATCCACATCACTCTACGTAATGGAAGGATACATGCAAGGCAATGACGATGAACAACTCGTTAAAGAAATAGACGAGATCTTTGAAGTTCTCGAGAAAGTTTCAGACACTATTCCCACAATCGATCAAGATCTGGTGGAGGCTGTGTCATGAGCAAAACTTACGATCTTTATGAAGTATTAAAACCTGATGAATTACATCAGGTCACCGAAATTTTTCTTACGGCTCTTGCCAGATCAAAAGGTATTGAGCCAGAAATATTCGAAATTCAAACCACAATTGTTGTTACAGATGACCACTGAAACCATTACTAAAAAAATTACTCAAAAACAATTTGAGCAAATCATCGAAAAGATCTGTGACTTGGGATGGGATTATGACCGCATGAGCTCATCCGGTAAACAAGTCTATGACGAAATTCTTACCATCTTGGGGATTAAATGCAAATGACAACGATTAATGAATTAAACCCAGAACAAATGGGAACGCTTATCGAACAATTCTCTCAAATAGAAGTTGATCGATTGGACTTTGAGGATCTACTCGAAGAACACAAAGAAATGCTTATCAGCCACTACGCCAAGAAGAGTCCCGATCAATTGAAAGAGTTAATAGAAGCTGATGACAAAGATTTATTAGTTGAATTAATTGACAATGTAACCAACCCTACTGTCCTAGACCCGAACAACACTGGAGGTAAGTACTAATGCCAACCTTTCACGTCACTTGTTCTGAGAAAACCAGCTATACCGTTCATGTCAAGGCTGACAGTCTTGAAGATGTTGAACAAATGGATGAATCAGAGTTCGAATATCTCGACCGTGTTGATTCAACCAGCAACTTCCTCGGTATAGATAACATTGAGGATCCCGATGCCTAACTACAAAATCACTTGTGTTATGGATCGTTACCTTGACTACAACGTAGAAGCAGAATCTAAAGAGGAAGCTCTCAAGCTAGTTAAGGAGGATGGTGTAGATCACTACGATGATTACACCGATTACGACTCATCCGTTATTCATGAGGTTGAAAAGGATGAATAAAAACATCATCGCCAAGCAAACTTTTATTGATTGGTTGGCTGAATGTCCTGTAAAGGCTATCCGTAACGATGATCTCAACTTCGGAGACCATGAGGACTCTGAGGAAATTAACTACTCGTTTTACATTCCTTATGAAAATTAAAATTCCCGTCAAAGAATTTCGAATCTGCTTATCCGAGCAACTCGAAAAATTCTGCAAAGAACAATCACTACCTAATTGGTGCTGTGATGATCTTCTTCATAAAGATGCCAGCGATGACTTGTATCTTTCAAAAGATCAGCGACAATGGCTAATAGATTTTCAAATAGCTTGGTGCGCTGTTACAGACGATGAGCCAATGTAAGTTGAAATTATTGGATGCCTTTGCTGGCATAGGAGGTTTCTCGTATGCTGCTCACAATTTGGTAGGTGGATTTGAAACTAAACAATTCATTGAAATCGACCCTTATTGTCAATCAGTCCTAAAGAAAAACTTCCCTTCAGTTCCCATACACGATGACATTCAAACTTTCAACGCTGGCCAAGGAGAATTCGACGTACTCACAGCTGGGTTTCCTTGTCAGGATTTATCCGTCGCTGGCTCGCAACGAGGAATTGGAGAAGGAACTCGCAGTGGCCTTTTCTACTCCGTCATGCGTTTGGTTAGGGAGCTTCGACCTCGATTCGTCTTACTTGAAAACGTTAGAAATCTTCTCTCGCACCAAGAAGGGCGAACGTTCCAAGAAGTTCTCTTTCAAATTGCCCAAGCAGGGTACGATGCTGAATGGTCAATTGTTTCAGCTAGAGATGTGGGAGCCTGCCATAAACGCGAACGTATCTGGATCATTGCCTACCCCAAACACGATGGACTCCCTTCCATTAAGGAGCAAGGAATCCATGATCAAGCAGGTAACAGAGACCAGACCGGGCAGGACACAACTCTCCAATCTCAGGGAAGCAGTCAATCCAGAAGCAGTTCAACTCTTCGAGGAATTGAAGAAGATGAGGAATCCACCTCTACCAACTCCAACAGCAAGGGATCACAAGGACTCAGGTCCCAATCTCAATTACGAGAAGGCTCATCAGAAGAGGAGGTTAGCAGGATCAGCAGTAGTTCTGACGAACAGTCTTCCGACCCCATGTGCTCGGGACTGGAAAGGGAGATCAGGCCAAGGTTTCCAGGATCGATCAGGTGGCAGACCCCGCCAACTTCCAGACGTCTTAACCCGCAGTGGAGAGAGTACGTATCTCAACCCACACTTTGTAGAGGAGATGATGGGTTATCCAATCGGATACCTCGTTTAAAAGCACTCGGAAATACAATCGTTCCGGCTTGTGCTGCAGTTCCTCTTCAACGAATTAAACACTTATCCACTTATTACCACCATGACCAAAGAAGCATCTCTCGAACCTCTCAATGACAAAGAGGTTGAAGATTTCCTAGCTAGACAACGTCGAGCTCAAGAAGATTCTGAATGGAAAGTATCTTCTGGAGTTAAACAATCAATTGCGAAAGCAGAAAAGCTACAAAAGAAAATAGCGAAACAAAAGGCAGTTGCTAAGAGGAAGCCAAGGAAGCTTCCCTTCGGAGAGGCATGGGCTGATAGGTTTAGAGAGCAACTCCTAGGCAGGACAATAACTGCAGTTAAATATTTAAATAAAGAAGAATGTGGTCACTGGGATGACTCCACTTTGGCATTAAGACTTTCCATAGGCTCTACACCTAACCCCTATAAAGATATATGGGCTATTGCATCTCAAGATGATGAACAAAACCAAGCTGGGGTTATGACCTTCTGCACTGTTGTTCCGCCTGACAAATATAAGGGAGGAGAATTAGAAACACTTGCTCCTAATATATGCAAGCACGAATTAAATAAAACTGATCACTGGATGAACGAGAAGAAGTAATGCAACAACTCATGTATCTATCTCGCAGAGAATGCGTTCGGTATTGGTCTTTACTTAAAGACACAGAAAATCTAACTCAAGCTGCTTCAACTGCGGCTGAGTTAGATCTTCGTACCCAAAGGAATGGGGTAGACCCATTAACTATTGATGAGTGGACTCAATTACTTGAGGAACACTTAATAGGTAATGGAATACTTTAAAAGAGTTTACGCGTAAACTACTTTTCTTACTGGCTTAGAAAAAGCAACTCCTCTGTAAGTTAGCTTTACAGAATCAGGTTGTTTTACTGCTGTCTTAGTCATGGAAGTTCTCCAAGTGTTAATGCCCCCGTCGTATGGCATTAGTTTGGATGCAACCAAAAGGTCCGACGATTTACATTCCTAGTCTATCAAACGGTATCAATGGATACTGTATCACGTTGATACCGTTTTTAATTTCTTAAGATTTTCTTGGTGGTTCTGTTTTCGAAACATTAAAAACACATACCAATCGTAATTGTCCAGGTTTCGGAAAATAATTCGCATGATAATGTTTACCATTGAATACAGCAATCTTCCCTTTCTCAGGTGGAATTAATTCATATACAGGGAAATCATCAGGAATTTTATCTACAGGAATTAAAGTTGTATTGTTTTCTTTAGCAAGCATGTGACTCCTCTGCCTCTCGTACACAATGGTATCTCCTTCTGCTTCAGTTAAATAGATAATGACAACGTTATGACCATGCCATGAATCAATATGAGGATCCGTGTGAGGATATTCAGAGCCTAAATAATATTGCATATTCAAGCACGCTCTAATGACTTCACCTTCCGGTAGGTGATGATGTCTTAAAAAATTAAAAACAATATTTTCAAAATACGGATACAAAGGAGAAGTGGCTGAATTTCCTCGTGCTTTTAACGTATGAGAAAACTGAGGAAACCTATCACTCGTGGAATAAGGAGCATAAAACAAAGGCACGTCACCTTTAGGACTGCACGGACCACTTTCATAAATCTCGTAAAATTCTTTCAATGCATGAAAGACGTTACCGGTAATTATTCGATCCATAAAGGTTCCTTGTATGGTGAATTACTAGGGGAGGGAATCACGGGTAAGAAATAATTATCTGGTTTAAAGTTCTGCTCAATCTCATAAACAAATCCATCAACAATTCGATCAACACTATCAGCCATGCGTCTATAGCCTCTACCCATGTAGATCTGACCTGACACAACGGCAACAGTAGCTATACCCCAGAAGATGTAATAAGTCATCGACTTAATTTGTTTATATTCAAAATTACCCATGGATTAACCCCTTTCGTTCTATTCTGCTACGTCTTCTCGTAAATGCAAATTCTAGCTCATCTTTTCGGGAATAAGATGCCATTCTGAAGAAACCAGATTAAGATAAAAGGCCAGGGATAACTAGATGAACAAAGAATTTACCGATCAATTTGGAGTGATCAGGAAAAGAGCCATGCTCTGCAATAAAGCAACCAAGAAGTGCATCGATGGTAGTTGGAAACCACTGATCTCAGACGAAGAAATGGAGAACGCTAACTTCTTACTAGAAGAAGACTACAGTATCTGGGAATGGCGCTGGGTCGAAAATATAGTTAACCTTGCAGGAGCAGTTACCCTCGCAGAAAAATCAGACAATGCTAAGTTGCAATTCCTCTCTCATAGCTATAGCAGCTGAATTTACTGGTAAGTTTGCACCATATCAAAGTATTTGTATTAGTCCTGCTCAACAAGGAGTATATATAGTATCTACCGACAAAGGTAATGTCGCATGCTTAGCTTATGACCCTTCAGGAGAAACAGATGAGACTATATGTTTACTGCCTACTACCGAATTAATTAAAGCTGCTAGAGGAATTAAGACAGCAGAAAGAACTCTACGCATAGAGGGAAACCAAGCGACCGTAACTACTGCTCGTAAGACAACATCAGAAACAAAAGAAATCAGTATCAGTCGCAGCATGGTTGATTTTCCTGATTTAGCTACTCCTTTAAACAAAGCTATTCAACGATGGGATACAACAGAAAACAATGCTATAACAGCTGGTCGTTACAACATTAACTATATACAGGATGCTATTAAATCGTTGAGTTCCATCAATTCATCGGTAACCTTACACTCCTTCGACGGAGGTCCATTACGTATACAAGAATCATCTGGAAATATCGTGGTTCTAGTGATGCCACAAACAGCAGAACCAATCCCAGATATACCATCATGGTTGAGATCATATGCTGCGTCATAAGTACATAATTTTTTTATAAGAAGAATACTTGCATACACAAGATATAGGGTTAGTCTAAGTTGCCACCGCTATATATAGCTTTTGTCTACCGCAATATTGGTAGCGACCCTAGGTTCTGACCCAACTCAAACAGTTATAAATGGTCAGGAGTATTTAGAATGCTTTGCTTCAGTATCCACTGGAGATTCTGATTTACCAATAATCCTACGGTCGTTCACGAAAAAGACTGGATGTACTTCAGTACTTCGCACTAAAAAAACAGATGATCTTGTAATGATCTCTGGTGAACTTTCTCTTATTAGTGACAAGGAAAATCCAAACGATGGATTACCTGTCATTGGTTTGAACAGTATCTGTACCGCTAACAAGGATCAGTATTTCAACGAAGCTATCTTGGTTGGACGATTCTCAGGACAAGCTAAAGATACAGATTCCCAGAAGAGTGCTAGCAGGACTCTCGCGGTGAATAGATATCCCGGAGGAAATCAAGTTACCGACTGGTTCCGTGTAAGAGGATACGACAAGCTTCGCACTAAATTAATGGACAGTCCTAAAGGAACTGTATGTGAAGTTTCAGGGATGCTTACACCTCAAAAGGGTGCTGACGGTAAAGTTTTCCTCGAAGTGAAATGCAGGTATTGCAGAATTCACCAGAAAGGTTCTGGAGGTAAAAACACAATAGATCCAGCTAAAGGAACTTCGGCAGCTGGTTACGATCACGAGTCATTCACTGGTAATGACGAAGCCGAAGAAATGCCACCATCTCAATCTTGGAGTTAAATTATGGGATTCTTTCCTCCTGATCACAAATTTGCAACAGATACACCCGCTAAAACAGTTAGCGAAAATAACGACAAGTTCTATTCCCCTGGTAAAGAACTAGGCGATGGTGATTCTCATCACGTTATAGTCTGCGGTGGTTATGACACTGGTCACGTTATTAGTGGTTACAAGTATTTTAAATATGATGGACAACCACACACCACTCCTTTTTCGGAGGGTTATCCAAGAAACTATAAAGATGACATTGGATTAAATTACGATGCTAAATTCATCCGCAAGATTGAATATGGCAATCATGTCGAAGATGATTTAGATAAGCCAAAACAAATACTTACTTTTGTTGGCTACATCAAAGAAAAGAAAGACTTTGCTCTGATTGAGTTCAGTACTAAAGGTCTTCGCACTTCCCTTGAAGAGATCTTAGCGATGGATTCCTACGAAGCTAATGAGGAAGGTGTCTATAACTTTATGATGAAACTTTCTCGTAAAGGAACAGGTACAGATACTGTCTATACTTTGACTCCTGCTCCACTGAAGACTCCAGCAAGAACTGCTGTAGCTAAAAAATGGGCAGAGATAAAAGATAAATGGTATGTCCCAGCCTTATATGACAACGCTGATCCGTTTGCGGGTAAGCCAGCTGAAGCTAAAACTCGTGGATTACCTCCTACCCACCGAGATGCATTAGGGGCAGACCACGAAATAACCTCCACTCCTACAGAAGAGGAAATTGGAAATGACTGGGTATGACTCAGCAGCTTTACGTTCTCTCCGCGAGGCAACTTGCGGAAAGGATGTCAAGCATGTTATCGAGACTTATGGCCAGGATGAATGTAATAGGGCTTGGAAGCAACTAAGTCCTGTAGACAGAACGGCACTTCAATTTGCTAACGCTTTCCAAGGAGTAATTATCCATGACTACCAACCTGAGCGAGAAGAACGACCACGGACTCCTCATAGAACTACTGAAGGAAACTCAAATCAATGGTGAATATCTAAAAGGTATTCACACATTATTAAGTGATTTAAAATTCCTCTTAGATGGATTCACCAATCAAGGAGCATCTATTAATGGATATGTTCCTGACATAGGAACACTCGCCTACTTAGCTGTAGTTGGTCCTACTTTGGCAAGGAAATTAGAAAAAACTGTAGGAGTAGAAGAAATTCTCAAAGGAGGCGTTCCTTTAGCTCAAAGAATGGTTGAAGAATTCTCAGCATATCAATCGACTCAGCAACCTCAAGATAGGCTTGCAAATGCTCTGGAATTTTTAAATTACAAAGAAGATAAACCCAACACATAATATTGGGCTGACGTCACAAGGAAATAGCATGGCCTTGAAGTGTTCTGCCTATATCAGAGAAGGCAACTGCTCGGGTCAAGTGGTTGGTTCTAGTTAGGAGGAGAGCCTAACTTCCTTTGAGATGTGAAAAGAGGTTCGGATCCACGACACCTTTGTGATTCCCGAGGATTTAGATTTGGATCCTGAAGCGGCAAAGTGTAAGGACACTAGACGTTGTAAGTCCCAAACATTTATAAAATCTTAGACTTTTTGTAGGAAAGCGTTACATTACTAATAGTGATGTAAATCTTAATGTCTAAGCCTACTCGTTTTGAGATTAATGGTGAACGACATTACGCAACAGATAAAGCCGATAAAGCCTACCCTTCAGTTACTACAATCCTTGGAAAGACATCTTCTGAAAGAAGTAAAAAGGCTCTTCTTAATTGGCAATTAAAGAATCCAAATGGCGCAATGCTTGCAGCCGAAAGAGGCTCAGCGGTACACCAAGCGTGCGAGGATTATATTCGAGGGAAAGAAATAAAATTAAAAGAAGAATACCAACCATTTTGGAACGGAATTAGTAAACACTTAGACAAATACGACGAATTTATCTGGAGTGAAATGCCACTACGACCAGAGTGGAATTTTTGCACTGGAGAAGATGGTATCAGTCGAGTTTGGAGCCACAAATATATGTACTGTGGATGTCCTGATTTGCTAGGTGTACGCAACGATACAATTATTATCGGAGACTTTAAAACTTCTAATCAACCCTACTGCCGTTATTACCCGGCTAAAGAAGCTAGTAAAGAAAATAGATCCTTATTTACAGGTTGGAATAAGTTTAATAAATGTGCCATGCAATTAGCAGCATATGCACAAGCATGCTCCGAAACCCTGGGTGTTGATGTTAGCTGCGCAGAGATCATTGTCTCTACTCCAGAAATTAACCAGAGTTTTATTCTAAATAAAAACGAACTTGCTAAATTCTTGACCAAATGGTTGCAGAAGGTTCGCCGTTATCAAGAAATAAAAGAAGAAGAGAGAATAGCGAAACAAATTCTAAAAGATGCCAGGGAGGACTTGGCCAGTAGTCAAGTAAGCTCCGATCAAGGCGACAAAGCCGATCATTGCCCAGCGACCATTAGCTAACTCAGCTTCTTCTAGCTGACCTTTATAGTCATCTACAAGTTGTGGTTGAGTTTCTTTCGCAAAGATGTTCTGCTTACCGTATTCAGTTGTGATATGAGAAGAACTCATTAAAAAATTCCTGGAATAATCTGACCAGTTGTTCCGTAAGCTCCGAAGGCTGCGACGATACCAATCATCGCCATCCAACCGTTAAACTTCTCTGCTTCAGGTGTCATGTTGTGTAACAAATTGTTAACTTCTTAATTATATATTCCGATTTTATATTTTATACCGTATATACACCACTTCCTCATACATTATTTCTTATATGACTAGTAAGAAATACTTATGTCAACAGTCGTGATACCATTCGGCTAGATTTTCTCCTACTTGAGCCCCTTTCTTAGCTCCGAAAGCAGTAGCAAAACCAGATGCAACCCAACCGATAATAGGTATGGAAGAAACGGAAGGAGCGATATACTCAGTAGCTGCCGCAGCGCCAACCGAAGCCCCAACTCCTGCTCCGGCTCCGGCTTTCTTAAGGCAGGCAATTTGTTTTTCGGTAAGCTTACCGTCTCCTCCAGTAGTGGATTGAAAGATACCTGGTCCTACCAAGTGCTGATGGCCCTCCATGGTGTATTGCTCAAATTGGTAAATTTTCTTATCTTTCTTGCCGCCAAATAATCCGCCTTGAGGAACAATAATATCTTTACGCATCTCCATCACTTTCGGATCATTCATCCGATGAGTGATGCTATATCCTTCTTTACTTGCGTCAATAGTGTATTGACTGTACGGGCTGACAGGCAAATCGAATTTAGGTAGGCTAGCCTCTTTATTAGCTAATAGGCTAATCATCCACAGGTGAGACAAGCCAAATGTACCCGCTACGGCAATTACTGCTGTCTTCTGTAACCAATTATTTGTTGTCAATACCATGAATTTTTTTGAATTGTAATTAGATTTTAGAATAGAACTACGTTTATAGCTACATCATGGCCGTTACAGATAGAGCAGAAGGTGTCCTTTACGATCCTGTTAAACAACAATTGCTTTCCGACAGGAAGATCAAAGGCCTTAGAGATGTCCCAGTTATCACTCCTACCGAGCTTGATACAACGTTAGAAACTTTTGTTCCTAATCCAGTACTTGATAATTATTCAGCTGGAACTCCTCGTTTTATTACTACTGCAGACAAGGATAAGACCATTGTTTGTTCAGGCGGTCCAACCCTCCGTATACCTAACGATGCTTCTTCCGATTCAAATGGAACTTTCAAGGTAGGAACTAAAGTAACAATCATTCAATCAGGTTTTAATCAACTCTCAATCATTGCTCATGGTGGGAGTGTTTTGTTATCTAATAATGGTTATACCTCAAGCTTCAAAACAAACGGCTCTAATGCTGTAGTTGAATTGGTTTACCTAGGTAGTAATCAATGGATTATTAGTGGAGATGTCACAGTATTCTCGTCTAAGTCTTATGCGGTAACTGCTGCAGGAGGTAAATATATTTTCAATGGTGAAGGCTTAACGGATTCGCAGGCTCCTGCTTTAACTTTTAGCAAGAATCAACCAATCAAATTAGCTGTCGATGCATCTGGCCATCCATTTTGGATAGATACTGTGCAGGCTGCTCAAGCCTCTGAAGCTAATCCAGGTTTCGCTTACATATCAAACCATGGTACAGAATCAGGAGATATGATTATTCGCTTTACTGAAACAGGTAGCTATTATTATAATTGCGGGAATCACGCAGCAATGGGCAACACTATTACAGTCGTATGAAAAAACCTTCACATTTATACACCTCTCCAAATGGTGGAACAATTCATGCTTATCCTCTGACAGGAGGAAAAACTGAATTCAACCGCCATCTGGCTTGTTACGGTGGATCATGTGTTTTCTTTAATAAATATAATGATGCTATTGATTATCTAGGAGAGATAGAACCTAAGGTATAGTTGTAAGATTTGATAATAAATAGTTGCAAATATTTTTATATTTGTTATGACAAGCAAACCCCTAGAAGAAGGACCAAATTTTGCAGACGATTGAATTTAGTATTCACCCAACAATAATTAACAAGCCCACTCATTGGATGAGTAGCTTCGGTAAGGATTGGGAAAGAATTAAAGGTGATATAACATCCTTGCGTGACAAAGTGATGAGGGGGAAAGCCTTCATACCTGCAGCGATGATATCTGGTCATAGGAATAGCGCGGCTTTTGATCACGCAGATTTAGCAGTTGTTGATATTGATAACGGTTTGACGGTCGATGAATTTTTACGACATCCATTAGCTGCAAGTTCTGCATGGGTCTATACATCTGCAAGTCACAATGTTTCAAAAGGCAAGCATAGATTTCGTGTTATCTTTCAACTTCCATTTCGAATAACAGATGGAGAACTATATCAGTCAATCACAGGTCTTTTAATTAAATCATTAGGGGGTGACGCTAATTGTTCTGACCGTTGTCGAATTTTTTATGGTAACAATAATGCAGAGACTCCTCTATGGCAGCCAAATGCTTGTTTACCTGAAAGCCTAATAGAAGATGCCAAGCAATCTTTAGTTAACACTAAAACCTTATACAATTCACAATCTGCTGATGTCGATGAACATTCCATTAATCTTGCTGCTTACTGCCTCGAACATATCTTGGAACCCACCGCCGATGGAGAACGAGATCAATTCTGTAATATTACCAGAGCCGCCAGCACAGGAGGAGATGCCTTGTTTCCCTACTGGTCCGATTGGGCATCCAGAGGACATCACGGAAAAGGAAAAAACTCATCTCAATCCTCCGAAAAATTCTTCAGAGGGTGGCGGGGCAGGTCGTTGGCCACGATTTTTTGGGCTGCCGATACCCAACAACCCGGCTGGAGGAGGTCTTTACCTCCCGAACTGAAAGAATCAGGCTCAGATTTTAAACTTGGTGTTCATGGCAGCGCCTTTGGTGGTTATTCGCACGAAGACTTCTTAGGCGAAGACGATTTGATGGTAGACGACACGAAATCCAACGAAGAACAAACTCAGGGATTATTTGATCAAGATAAGCCATGGACTAAGATCGCAGTACTGGAAAGAGATGATAGTACTAATAATCAAGAACCTCCTGTTCCTCATCTTGTTGAAGATAGAGAGCCTCCCTCCAGACCTCGCAGAGGGCAAGGTAACGAGGAAGATCTAGTTGAGCGAATCAAAAATTTACTTCAGCAACATTACAACGGTCTAAGGCTTAACTGCATGAGCCAAGAATTAGTATATGGTCCGAAGGATAATCCAAAATCAATTCACGATATATCTCAGGCTTATGTCTATATATCTAGAGGTCAAGGACAGGTTTTTCCTAAAACATTAGTATTTGATTTAGCTGGTGTTATTGGTTATGAAAACAGATTTCATCCTGTTAAATCTTACTTGGAGCATTGTGCTGCTAGTAACGATCCTTGCCCTTATTTCAACTCGTTAGCAACAGAGTTGTTAGGTGTACCGACTGACGCTATTCAAAATCCAAGGATGCCTTGCGGGAATTATCTAGCAGATGTCATCCTTAAGAGGTTTTTGATTGGTGCAGTAGCAAGAGTAGTTTCTCCCGGTTGTCGTCATGACTGGATGCCTATCCTGATTGGTAGTCAGAACTGTGGTAAAACTACTTTCTTTCAATATTTAACTCCTCCATCTTTAGATGACCCAGGTACTTACCCTTGGGTTCCAACTATGCAGCAGGGTATTGAATATCTCAAAGATAAACCTCATGCTTTACACGCAGGGTTTATTGTGGTCATGGATGAATTCGAGAGATTTACTAAACGCAAATATTCAGAGGAATTGAAAAATTTAGTGTCTGTTTCTATCGATAGATCTGCACGTAAGTATGAAAATGAAAAGTCTTTTCCTCGTGCTTTTGTTTTAGCAGGAGCAACTAATAATTCTGATTTCCTATGTGACCCTACTGGTAACAGGCGTTTTATGCCTATCATCGTGCAAGGAAAAGTACCATCTAAGGAAAATCCTAACCTTAAGATTATTGATTTAGATCGCTTAAAAAGAGATCGTAATTCTATTTGGGCAGCCGCTTATAAGGCTTACTTAGATAACCCTGTTCATGTCTTCTCAAGTTATGAATTAAGTTTTATTTCCGAGTATCAAGATTCCTTTACTAGGGACACTCCTATAGATGCTGTCGTTAGTAGAGCTTTAGAAGGAAATACTAGTGGCTACCACGACAGTCGGCCTTATATAGTCCTTGCTGATTTATTTGGTTGGATAGATATCAATGTTGCTCAACAAGGACAAATGAATATTCCTGTTACAGATTGCTTAAAAAGACTTGGTTATGTTCCTAAAAGGATAAAAGAAAATGGAAAAGGTAAACGTGTTTGGATACTTCAGAGGTAAGACTTCTAAGACTCTCTAAAAATAATTCTTCTCAAGACTGCTGATATAGCTTAATCAGTGGTCTTTTTTAATGTCGCTCAATATATAAGGTGTCGGGGTCTAGGTCGTTAAATCTACTCTGCTGGAATAAGTCTCATAAATAGGGACAGGGGTGACACCCTTTCAATAAACCTCTCTGAAAAATAAGAAGTTTTGTTCACTTTTTGAACTCTCTAAGATTTAAATATATGACGAAATAGTAATAAATAAAGACAAAAGAGAGAAGAAGACTTAAAAAAGTTTATAGATACCCTGACACCCCCGGCCCCCTGTCACTATGGCTCACCCAATGATTGGCGCAGATAGAGATATTGTGCATAGAATCGTATCAAAATCCATAGATGAACTAACAGATGAAGACATTGTTAATGCATCCCGACTTCTCATTCGTTATAGCGGCTTATCTGACGGTAAAGATCTTCGAAGTGATATTCTCATGGCGCTTCATCAGTGGAACAAGACTCCCGATCAGCTTCAGGCTAAGGCCAAACAAATCTGGCAAAGCGGCTGGAGACCGGGTCAACTAGTAGAAGACGAAGTAGGTTCAGGTGCTGACGTTACAGCTGGTTGCGGCCAATAGAAAGGAATGCTTGCATATCTAAGTCCTCTGCTGGTCTACCCATAGATTTGTAGTTTAATTGCTGTTCTAAGAACTTGATTTTTTCTTCCAGCACTTTATTCTCTTTCTCTAATTCTTGTATATGCTCGTCGTAGACTGTGATCATACTCTCCAGTTTAATGACTTTAGACTCTAATTCGAAGTCCATTTCTATAAAAAATCTAATGTTTTTTCTCTAGACGCCTTAACCTTACCTCATGATCTTTTATTTCAGATTCGAGATATTTAATATCCTTAGATACATCTTGTCTAAGTAATTTAATCTCTCTAAGAATTGCCTCCATACCTGACTTCATGCTTCCATGAGTGAAAGCAATCCGCCATAAAGCTCCAGCGGAAGCAATTCCAACAACGGCAGCAATCTCTAACATGGATTCACAATACCTCCAACCATATTATGACTGATTTAAAACCACCACGCGCTCCGAAACATTGGGATCAACGTTTTTTAGTGGCTGCACGTATGTTTGCGGGGTGGTCTAAAGACCCCTCTACAAAAGTAGGTGCTGTTGCTGTCAGAGATCGCCGCATCTTATGTCAGGGATATAACGGTCTACCTCAAGGCATTACTGATTCAGATGCTCGTCTCAAAAATAGAGACACGAGACTCAGTATGACAGTTCATGCCGAGATGAATTGTATTTCATATGCAGCAAGAAACGGGGTATGTTTAGCTGGGGCAACCATGTATGTTTGGCCTCTAATGACCTGCAGTCAGTGCGCTTCTGTATTGATTCAAGCAGGGATTCAAAAAATTGTTGTACCAGATTTTGTTGAACCTTATAGATGGCAAGAGTCTTTCGATAAGGCGCGAGAAATGTGTGTTGAAGCAGGAATCTCCGTGCATCGCATTCCTTTAGACGGCGATATTGACGGTTTCGTTTCAACTGACAGTGAGTGAATACTTGCTTTCTATAGTCGACTAGGTAAATTGACTACCGTAGCTATATAAATGTCTTGACGAAGTTTAATGACTGAGATTGTCCTCGGACATCGTGTATTGAATACGATTGATGGCCGATTTGGTTTTGTTATTAATGTTCCTTATAACCAATTGATTCCAGTCAACATAGAAGGATCAACTCGTAAAGAACTATGGCCAGCTTCTCAGGTGAAGCTGCGAAACAAAAAGCTACAACTCAAAAACTTTGGAGGAAATTTCATTCCCCCTAAAGGCTTCCCTCTAGCAATCTAACCTTCATGGCTCAATGGGCTTTACCACCGAATTTGCACTCTGAAATAGAGGCTGGACCTGTCTGTTTTCACTCTGAACATTCGATAGGCAGTAAAGACGGTCTAATTCCTCGATACAAAGATAGTCATGCTTGTGTTCGCTGTATTAGTGCATTAACTGAAGGTCGAGTTTCATTAGATGTTCATCAAATTGAAAGGAAGTATCGTCGTCGATTCTTAGAATTTTGGTCTTTTGTCGAAATAAGAGGTCCGGATGAGTGCTGGCCGTGGAGAGGTAAATATCATTCTCGATCCAACTCTAGTTATTTTCAAATTCCTAGACATTGGGGAGCAGGACGTCAATATTCAGCGCCTCGAATGGCAGTCTGGACAACTTGGGGAGACATAGGCAGATTGCCCATTAAGCCGATTTGCGGAGATCATAACTGCTGCAATCCATTGCATTGGAGAATCAAAGGCGTGCCACACTTCTTCCATAACAGAGATTTGCAAGTTATAGATCTTGAGTTCTGCTCTAATAAATTAACAGCAGATACTCAATTATTTTTAGAAACAACAGCCGATAAGGATCCTCAACGCTTTGAAAAGATCCTTAATGCAAATCGAATATGGATTGATTTCAGATTAAACTCTGATGGTCCTATCAGCTTCGACCTTATCAATACAGAGAATGGCTACAAAAAGCTGAAAAAATAATCAACTAATATAGATATATTGAGTTATTGAAAAGTCTAGGTAATGTCATTTGCTAAGGATCAAGAATCTTTTTATCGTTCTCAAGGTTGGAAAACTATGGACGATAAGTGGAAAAATAGAAACAAACATATTTACGATTCAATAATAACTGCAGCAGGTGACGACAAGGCTTTAACTCAGGACGAATATGAAACGATATTCAATAATCGTGGAGAGGCATGGGGTAAATACGCATATAGCAGGGATTCCATATCTGCTGCGTTAGCAGAAGCGGGAACTTCAGGAGGAATCAAACTAGATGCAAATAATCGTTACATGAAGAGTAACGATTTAGCTTTTGATGGAGAAGATCTTCTATGGAGAGCTAGCGGAGGTTGGGATCATCTTGACGAGGAGCTAAGAAAGTCAGGCAAAGCCTCCTATGAAAGAGGAGAAGACGATGGAGATGACGACTACTTTAATATTTATAGATTTAAAGGAGTTACTCAACAATCTACAGATCCAACCTGCACTGCACCTCAAATTCCTGATGGTGCCGGAGGATGTAAAGATCCAGAGCCAGTTGGACCAGATCCTGTTGTTTGCACACCTCCTCAAGTACCAGACCCTGGCGGATCAGGAACATGTATTTCTCCTCCAGGAGAAGAGACGATTCCTAAGGAAGAAGACGATAACAAAAATAAAGGAAACGATTGGAATATAGGTGACGACATTCCTGAAAAAGGTAATCCTAAATCAACATTCCCGGGTCTAAATTTCAAAGACTTTATGCAAGGGATGGGAGTTAAACTAGGAGTATCTCAGAATCCAATGGAAAAAATGAATAGTATTCCTTATATCACACCTGGTAATTATTTCAACGCTAGATCCGATTGGCAAAACAATACTACTGGTTACAAACCTAAAAGTTACCAAAAAGGTAAGTTTGATACTTTCTTGCATAGCAACAAACCTGGAGACGCCACGATGATGGCTGACGATCTGATAGGCAATTTATTTAAGGGCTAAGAGAAAGCTTGTAGAATTAATAAGAACATATAGACTTAACTCATTCATTGTCTACTAGGATTTTCTTATGACAACGTTAAATAGTGATTCACAATGGTTATCCGATACCTATAAAAGAATTCTTGGTAGAGATGTAGGTCAAGAAGGTCTCGACTATTGGGGCAAGGAACTGTCCAGTGGCAATCAGACACGAGCACAGGTCGAAGCCAATATCAACAGAAGTGATGAAAAGTGGCTAGGAGATACTTATAAAAAAGAATTAGGTAGGGATCTAGGAGATGAAGGCAGAAATTGGTGGATGGGAGACCTACGTGGTAAAGGTTCAGGAAAGGAAGACTTAACTTATGGCAGTGAAAGACCAGTTCAAACTCGTCAACAAGTACTAGAAAACATTAGACGTTCTGACGAATGGAAAGACAATAATAGTATTTGCTTGCCTTACTTTGGACCTGGTGGATGTAATGACAATCCTAATCCTCCTAAGCCTGGCCCTGGTCCTGATCCCGATCCCGATCCTGACCCTGACCCTGACCCTAACGATCAGAATGATCCTGATAACTACGATTGGAATAAATACAGTGCAACATTACCTGCTTACGAAATAGATCCCGACTCTCCAGGGCTTAGTGCTGCTGCTAGTTTCGGAAACCGTCTTACAGATAGTGCAATGATACATATTAATAAGCTCCATCAAAATTCTCGTAATTCAATGAACGAATTACGTTTCATTAATAAAAGAAATATGGCAAATGCCATAGGTTGGGATAAGGACGGAAATTCGACAGGGCCTAAATTTACGGTTCCCGATTACGGTGATCCTAAGGAAATGTTTGACTATTACTACGATAAACTCTACGGAGATAAGGATTAACGGTTAACCTTAATCATTTGAAACAAAGTTAAATAAGTTAATATACTCACTCATTGACATCTATTGCTATCGATAGCATTTAACGATACTTTCTATTCAGATCGAACTCCGACTGAATGTCTACCCCCGAATTCGAACCTTTTCGAGTTACGAAAATATCGGCAACGGAAACACCTCAACGTGTTATTTACTCTGCTTTATATAGCGAGACAAACAATCATTTCTTAGAAGATATAGAAACTGATCAAAACTATTTTGACGACAGAACATCAGGTTCATTAGTTGTACAACATTACAGAAGTCTTAGCCAAAGAGATCCAGGTTGGGGCGACTATAGTTGCTTGGATCATGCTTATTTAACCTTACAAATCAAAGCAGATCATCTCACTCTGTCTCAATTAACGAAAGAAAATGAATTTAATATTAATCTGCAATCTTTAAGCAGTGCTGGAGATGCTATTCGTAAATCTAAAGACAACAACGAACCACTAGAAAGTATCTTCTACTCTAGGAGAGAAGGTAACTATCCTGACCATCATGGTCATAGACAACCTTGGAGCAGTGCTGATAGAGAAAATCATTTAGCTATCTCTAATTCTGCTGCCATGGATTATGACCATCAACGGAATAGAGGTATATCAGAAACAATGGCTCAGCAATTTTTGACAGTCAACATAATGCAAAGAGCTACCATGACTGGTAGTCTACGTGCGTGGCTCAATCTCCTTGATTACAACTCCAGACTTTGCCATCCTTATGAGATGAGGAACGTGATGGGATTGATTCAAAAGCATGTCCACGATTGGTCTCCTGATATCTATCAGTGGTGGTCTAACACATTCCGTTGCAGGTTAGAAGTAGCACTATGAAGCCAACAGATGAACAAGCAATGCAGTTGCTCATGGAATCTCATTCTGCACTAGCAGATTTGGTAGACGTGATTGAAAGCGATGAAACGTTGACTACTGTGGTCACCGCTATAAAATCAGCAGAGGAGCGTTTTGATTTGCTCTTAGTAGATTTTCAGAGGCATTTCCTGCATGGCGCGACCCAAACCAGTAGAACTTTTAACGAAGTTCTTCCCAGAATTAATAGATAAAACAGTTGCTGCTTCTAACAAAGAAGCATCTAAGGAGTTAGACGTAAGAATTTGCGAAGCGATCATGTCTGATATGATCAGGCATTTTGATACTATTAGAAGTTATTTAGGAGACGGAGCAATTATATTAAACCTCCTGTCGGAGCATGTTCAAGAAAGGCAGAACTACGTTAATAAATTCATGATGGAGCAAGATCTTAAAGATGCGGAAGAAAATAAAGACACCGTAGTTATTGAATTCTGCAAAGATGCCTTGAATACTTTTGATACAACAGATTTTAAAAAAGAGATTTGCTTTATTTTGATAGATAAATCGGGAGGATCAATTTTAAAATTACCTCGAGAAAATCCTGCCAAACGTATAGAAGAGATGATGAGTGAGCTTTAATGTCAGTAGCAAAATGTGATCTAGCTCCACCAAAGGACGTCACTCTTGGGGCTAAATCAGTAATGGGGGCTATTGACTTTGATCCTTATTCCACTAACCAAATTAATACCTTAGTCGAAGCTGCTCGATTTTATGATAGAGAATTGTATACGCTAGAAGATATTGTCAGTAAAGAATGGGATGCTCCTTTACAAAAACGTGCTTTTATAGGAGCACCAGCGGGCGCAGTATTAACACGTCGACTACTAAATAAAACACTTAAAGAATATAGAAAAGGCAATATAAACCAAGCTATTCTTTGGCTCGCCCACAATGAAGCATTGATCAGGTCGCCTTGGATTTGGGATTTCCCTGTCTGCATACCTTTTAAACGTTTAAGGCCTTGTTGGTACGACGATGAATTAGACGTTTATAGAACAGTTGCACCTGCTGATTGGTCTGCAATTTTCTTCTTGCCTCCTCCTTCTCCTCCTGCATTATTCCATTCAGCCGTTTCTAGATTCAATAACACCTTCAATCCTGTTGGACGTATTGTGTTTAACGAATACAGTGGTGATAGTGACTGGGAGAAATCCTACAAAGTCGCTAACAAGAAACCATATAACTATCATTCATGAGTCAAATAGATAATCAGATACTGGATAATCCTCCTGATTCTTTTATAGCTCCTGATGGTAATAAATATTTAACCATTAGATCCATTGTCTATGATTCTTGGATCACGTGGCAAGATGCACTACCTTTCGATAAAGATTCTAGATCGAAACTCACTCAAGAAATTTACAATAATATTGTCGAATTAGCAGGTCGCATTCACAAGCTTCATCAATCATTACCGAATTACAAGCAAACAATTGAACCTCCTTTTGAATTTGTTTTATGGTGGGATCCTGAAGATATTGATCCTCTATGGAGCCATGGAAAATCTTGTCGATTTATGATTGATAATTTTTCTGCTCAAGATGTGCAGCACTACAACTCGGTTCGAAGAGGTAATAAGCTCATTGTTAAACCATTAACCAGAAGATTAGTAGAAGTTCGATGTGCTAATTAAGTTCCTAGATCTTCGTATAATTTTTTCTTTCCTTCCCATATTTCCCTGCCTGCACTAAATGGTTTAACCTCTTGATCAAATATTTGACGCCTAGTTCCTTGTTCAGAAGCTCGTTGATTCATAACATTGATACCAGTACTTCCTGTAAGACTCTTTCTTCCTCCCGTACTTCCACCATATGATTGACTATCGTGATTCATTTTTCTAGCTTTCGCTAAGAATTTCTGAACCAAAGGTGAAAGTTTATTTCTGTACGCAGCTGCCGGATCTCCTTTTAACACTAGATGTAAAAGCTTGCTTCATTTACTATCCTAGGCACAATGGATTTATATATGGAAAAGACTCGCTTTGATCTCATCCCTTGGCAAGCTGTTGGAGACATCGCTGACGTTCTCGGCTACGGTGCTCGAAAGTATAGTTCTAATAACTGGTGTAGGGGAACTGAGTGGGGGCGTTACTTTGCCGCACTCTGCAGGCATCTCTTCGCCTGGTGGAGAGGAGAGGACAATGACCCCGAGACAGGCTATTCCCACCTCGCCCACGCCGGATGCTGTCTCCTCTTCCTCATGGAATATCAAAGAAATGGATGGGGAATCGACGACAGATTCACAGGTCCCGACGACGAAACCTTTACAAAAGGAGATGGTAGGTGACAGTTAATACGTTTCTATTAGTCTTATTGGTAATTGCTGCTTATACCAATTTATATATCCAACTCAAAAAGGTACGTCGATGACTAAAGTTACAATCGTAGGTGCAGGTAACGCAGGATGTTTCACTGCTCTTGAATACTCATGGCTAGCCAAAATTGATAAATGGGTAACGCTAGGTAGAGGTGTTGATGAAATTGAATTAATTTACGACCCAGACAGCGAATCAGAAAAAGTAGGTCAAGCTACATTTCCGCCTCAACCTCAGTTACTTTGGAGCGCTTTAGAACAAGAATTTAATTATTATTCCAATAAAATTAATGCCACCCCAAAGCTAGGTATCTTGTACCAAAACTGGGGTAAAACTAATAAGGATATTTTTCATCCTTTTCCTGGTAATCATATTGCTGTGCATTTCTGCCCATGGGAGATGCAATCATTTGTCTTGAACTCTAATTCTTTCGAAGTTAAAAGACAAAAAGTAAATGATATATCAAACATCGATTCAGATTATATTGTTGATTGCAGAGGGAAGCCTTCAAGTTTTGAAGATTATGATCCACTCATTAATCCTATAAATGCTGCTGTATTAGGTAAACCAAACGAACCTAATACAGATCCTTTTACAAAGCATATCGCAACAGAAGATGGGTGGACTTTTGTTATTCCTACGGATAAAACTTCTCCTTCGTACAGCAGATCTGTTGGCTATTTATACAACAAAGATATAACCTCGCGGGAAGATGCTGAAAAGAATTTTACCAAAAATTTTGACGTCACAGTAACTGATAATTTGACGTTTAATAGTTACGTAGCCAAGAATCCTGTTATAGATAACCGTATTATTTTGAATGGTAATAGATTGTTTTTCTTGGAACCTATGGAGTCGACATCTATATCTACATACCAAACTTGGGCAAAACTATCGTATCAGTTTGTTGGTAATAAAGGATGGGCTCCTCACCATGCAGTGATTGATATTAAAAGACATATTCAACAAGTACAGAATTTTATTTTATGGCACTATAAATTTGGGTCCCAATACGACACTCCGTTTTGGAAGTATGCAGAAGGATTAACGTTGGCTGATCCAGAATTTACAGATGCCTTGCACTTCGCAAAGAATCAATCTTTAGAGACTATCAAGATTGCAGAGGCTGCTTATCCTAGTACTTATAAGTATGGTCCTTGGTCTATATCTAGCTTTAAATATTGGTTAAAAGGAATGAATGAAAAATTATATCAAAGGCATTAAATCAAAATCTTTGTAATCAGAAATATCTATATTTTCACGTTCGAAATATTCACTATCATATACTTCGAAACCGATACTCATTGATTCATCAGCCATTTCATTTTTCTGATATTGATGTTTATTTAGGTAATGAATATTCCTTGCATTGCTTACTAATAACAGTCCTGTTTTGTTCTCTATCTCTTCATGTAAGTCAGGGAATACAGTAACAGATTGCCCTGGTTCGATCCATAAAGATCCAGCGTAATTACCTTTATGAGAATGTAAGTTTGTTTCTGTATTAGATATATTTAACCAATATTTAATCCAAGTTCGACTGTCGTTCTTTTGCTTGTCTAAGTCAGGATTAGGTTGACGTTCAAGTACAGGTTCTTGTGTTTCAGGATCTAAGATTACTTCCCCTTTATCATCTTTCTTAATTAGCATTGTTGTACGATGAAGATCCCTAAAGTTAATTAACGGTTTTAATATAAAAGTTAACTCTCTATACAAATCATATAAAAAAGGACTATGACTAGATTTCAGGAAAGGGTTCCCTGTTTGAATTTCTCGAAGTTCTTTTTTGAGAATATCTAAATTTTTAGGAACATCTTCAATATGTTTTTGAATAACATTACCCCATACCTGAGGTGCTTTTTTTCTTAAGCGTAATTTCATGTGACTGGTTGTAAATTAAAATTTAAAGTAACACGAATCTCATCCTCTGCAGATGAGCTTGCGTGGATTGTATAACCATCAAATAATACTAATTTACCTTTTTCAGATTTCTCGCGATGGATCTCCTCTAAATGATCCATCGTTAGTTTATCGGTCTGGAACAGTAAATACAACTGGTATCCATCTTCAATTTCTTTTTTAAACTCTTCTTTGTATTGATCTTTAATCTTAAAGAAAATAGTATCAGCATCACAATCATTAACAAAATATAATCCTGTTTTGTTGTATTCCCCGAAATCTATATGAGGACGATGAGGAACTTTACCTGCTCCTTTTCTATTGGGATACATCCAAAATTGTAATCTTCTTATATTGAAACTTTGGTTTTTATATTCATCTAAATGCTTTGTAATTGCATTGAAATTCATACGATCTAAAAGTCTAGCTAAATTACTAATTACCTTAGTTGGCAGACCATCTTTAATAATACAAGCATTGAATCCTGGTATCCTTGTCTTTTTGTGATCTTTTTTAAGAGCAGAAGGAAAGGTTACATCTGGAGTAAATGTCCAATATATTTCCTCATTGAAAACAAATGCTTCGATTTTGTCAGCGTCTTCCTGTTCTAACCAATAAGTTTCACATCCATCCATTGTCTTTAAATATTAAATTTCTTCAACAACTCATTTAATTCTTTCATCTTCTCTTCATTCGCTTTAGCTGCAGCCATTGTTGCAGGGTCGGGACCCGCGTTTGGCATTTGAGGGGGAGCAGACACTATGGGAGAGGAAGAAGGAATAGGTGAAGGTCTAGAAGCCGCTAGTCCAATAGCATTCATCTCCTCTTGCACTGCCTGCATGACTAGTGGAGGAACCTTGCTAATTGCTTTAGAAACTTCATCTCGTGGAATCAAAGTAGGTATCACTCGTTCTATCGCAGCAACTCTGTTGTCTATTTGAGTAGATACATCATCACCAGAGGGCTTTCCTTTCTTGACTTGAAAACCAATAACCTGAGATAACGTAATACCGACTAATGCACCTGAAACTGCTATTAATGCTTCCATTGAGTAAGACTTGAATCAGTCATAGTGTATACACATTATTCCTCAGGTTCAAGGACAATTGCATCCATGTCTAATTCCATGTGTACATTTTCCTGTATCTGCTCTAAATAATCCTCTGCATCTTCCCATGTAGGAGCATGTCCATGAAAATCTTCGAATTCTTCTACGGCAGTTGCAGGCATAACCGCGATTCCCTCGTTGAATTGGAATGAAAAGCCTGCTTCTTTAGCGCTAGCAATGAAGGACTGCTTCTGCCGAAATCGAGCCTCCCAGCAATCGAGTAATGCCTGATGCAACTCGTCTCGACTTAGACTCTGGATCTCTAAAGCAATTCGATGAAGCATAAATTGTTGTTCTGCTGTCAACCCTCGACTTTTGGTCATTTAAAGTTCCTCCGATTTTGCTCCATAAATCCCATTCCTCAGGTATCTGAGGTCTGATCCAGATTTCAATTCTGGTCGCTTTTTTAGCGCAAAAGAAATCTTGGTTCTTGTACCATTCACGCCAATTAGAAGATCCTTTGGTGGAATTGCACTCAACACAGGCAGGTACAAGATTTGATCGCATACTACTGCCACCGTGTGTTCTTGGCTTCACATGATCAATTGTCAGGTGAACATGATTTTTCCCACAGTAAGCACAACATCCCCATTCGTCTTTGATCGACTGACGGAAACGTTTCCGCGCGGCTCTCGGAGATAGGTCTATAAGACCAAAAACGTAAGAGCCCCAGTGTTCTGGCGTCAAATAATGATTTCAGTTACATTAACTGTAAAATCAAACTATCAAATATTTTTGCTTTCACTACTTCAAACTCACTAAAATTAGAAGTGGCCCCTAAAAAACCATGAAAAACCTACCAACTATTCTCGCTGCTGCAAGCTTGGTGCTATCTGGGAGCCTTGTCGGTGGAACGATTGCAGGTTATTTTTACCTGAAATCACCAACGACTCAAGAAAAAATCAAAAAGGCATTAATTGAACAAGTCGGACCTTTGGTCGAATCTCAAATCAAGGGTGCATTACCTGGCATCGGTGGCAGTCCTTCTGGTGGCTCTAGCAGTTTTTTATCTATTCCTAGTTCCACTGGGGGAGTTCTGCCAATTAATAAGTAAGATTAGTGGGTTCCATCCCTCGGATAGGAGTCAGGGAGATATACGTCCCAGACATACCGACATGGGCAATTGATTTACCTTTAAGTATTCCTCAAGCCCCGCCTGTCACTCTGCAAATCGGCTTTCCAACCGTAGAGATGCCTGGCTGTGTTGAGGCTCGTGAGACGCAGGGCAATAATAAATTAATCGAAGACGACCCTCAAGGGACTCTCACACTGTGTACAGGGCCAGGTATGCCCTACTTCAATCCCCCTGAGTTCGATCCAAGTAAAGAATTAGTAGTTATTCCGATGGATACTACTCCTAATTTGGGAGCAGTGAGTGGTTTAGGAAATAAGAAATCTGAGGAAAAACAAGATGAAACGGATGAATCCAATACAGAGGGAGCAAGTCAAGTCTCTAATATTCCTGACCTCGATGTTAACGCTATTACATCTGTTGACATTGATCTTCCCTGTCCCAGACCAGGAAGCCCCCCGCCGGGAGCATACGGTAAGTATGGTACGAAGATTGTAAAAGGCTACGAAAAGAGCTCTGAAGGCGAATGTATCACCTTGTATGAAGATATTGCCTTGCTCAACGTTATAAACAATTACACGCCTCCTCCTCAAACAATTTTAAATACTACTTCGATAGCTGTAGGCGCAACTCTAGGGGTGGCCCTAGTGGGCCAACCTCTCCAACAGTATNTAATGAAGNTTGTGAAGCCTCTNGCGAAGAAAGTGACGAAGACTGTTCTAAAGAAGATTCTGAAGAANCCTGAGAAGATNCTGTCTGTTCGAGAGAGGATGACTGANCAGAGGAAGAATCGAAAGTAATAGGATCGATTGANTGACTGTGATTTAANAACACTCCNGGAGGCGAAGTTAATAAAACGTCCTCACATATTACTTTATATTTGCTGGTCGGATCCCATACTATGCCCTCCTTCGCTAAATTACCGCAATGCTTGAGCCGAGAAATTTCGTAGTCTAAAACCCGTAAATTTAATGTTGCTTTTCTTAAGGCTATTTCAGTTGCAGCAGCGTCCTTGCAAAGGGACATCATCTCCTTATCCAATGGTCGACTCCATTGAGCCGTTATCCCCATGTTGAGGGAGTAGTTGTCCTTCTGCAAGGTCTGAACTGTTTTATACCAAAGAATATCTCCAGGGTTATCTGGAGCGCCGTCACCATCTATATCTCTGACGTCGTATACCGGATCTTCGTAGGTTTCAAAAAAAGGTTCTTTAATATTTGCAGAACGACCAACGTAAGGAGATATTGTTAATGTCTCAGATTGGCAAACGACACCATTAGTAAATCCTGATTGCATAAAATTTCCTGTCAACACTTGATATGCATTGACATTCGCTTGACCGGAAGAATTAGCGACCGGATTAGATGTAGCAGATATCCCTCCTACATCACTTGCCTTGACGACAGGGCAAAAAGGGAATAGCATTAAAACGCTAAGAACCCTTGGTATCACTGAGAAAATACGGAAACCGATTCTATTGTTGTGTCCGTTTCTATGGTCCTCGTTATGGTCGTGCGATTCTGAAGTCCGGGTCCGGAATAACTGGATTGAAATTGGAATGATCCCCCTGGATTTGTCAGAGTCCAATTTGGCTTGTTGTTCACGTCGAGACCTGTCCATTTAGTCGTTATTCCTGACGCAGCGGTTGTATTTGTATTGATTATGGCAGCTGGTTCAATAGATGCACCATCTAATTTAATGCCTGTTCCGGACACAGTATATTGCCATCCTGTCGCATAGTCTTCAGAGACTATCGACTCAGATATCACAGATCGCGATGTCGTTGTTTGAGTCAGTTGTCCGGACGAAAAATTGGGTACTACCGGAACCGCATTTGCAGGTGTGGCAAAGGCAACCGCCACAATTGCGACATACTTTAATTTCGATATTACGCCAACAATTTGGACACCCAGTTTCTCGGATACAAGAGTAGGCATAGGACATCTACTTCACTTCAAGAGTAGATATAAATTGTCCAATAGCGGTAGTACCGGCTCCACCGGCTACAAGTGAAGTCACTGTTCCACCAGATAAGCTTGAGACTCCACCAGCCAAGGTACCTTTAGTACCTCCTGCAAACGTGGTGGTGCTTCCGAAAGCCGGAATGGACTGTACCTGACCGGTGGTAGTCGACACAGTTGAACCGGCATTTATTGCAGGTATGGCGTCTCCTTGGAGCCAACTTTCTGAAAAACTGAATTGATTTCCGGAGACATTCAAATCGTATGTACCGGCCTTCATTGTCGATGCAGCAGTAGCTGATCCAGCTGTTAGACCTCCGAAAACGTCGCTATTGCCGGTGCCAACTTTTATATTTGTACCAGACACGCTATATGTGCTTGGTACTCTGGTCGCAACTGAACTGGCTCCATCCACGGTCAATTGAACCGAAGAACTCAGACTATGCGTTATATTTGCCATCGCAGGCGCTGCAAGGGATGTAAGCAACAGCGCTGGTAATACTACGCGCTTCATGGGAAAAATTCAGACTTCTCTACTTATAGTAGGTAATTATTTTTTTCGATGTCCGTGAGCTATACCCAACTCGTGCATCTTGGCGTGTTCATCAATAGGATCTCTTAAATCTTTAGATCCGCTTCCAAGAGTTAAATAAATTCCGTAGCTAATAGCACCCAAAAGAATAGTTACCAAACTGCCAATCAATAGTATTAGCTGTGGATCTGTTGTTTTTTCCATTATTCATAAATACGCTTTCGATATATTCGTAGCAAACCCTATTAATGTCACTCCGGCTGCTAATACTGCTGCAGCCCCGATCACCCACTTCTCTACAACCTTGAGGCGTTCACGTAACTCCTCTTGTTTCTCTTCCAATCTTTCGATTTTGAGAGCTTGCACTGTCAGGCGGGTCTCCTGAGAGGCATCTACGTTCGAATGGTTCTCACAAGTCATGACTTAGCTTTTTTAGAAGAATCAACAACGTCTGCACCTAATATCTTAATCGGAGTCTCTACACGAATTGTCTGGAAACTACCGCCTTGATTTGACATTAAGGCTAACATCTCCTTCTTGCTTAATGGTTTGTCTTCTGGATTAACATCATATGTTCCGTCGCCTTTCTTTTTAGCACTCTTCTCCAGGCCAAAACTTGCAAGCGACGAAGCCAGGAGACTAGCCGGAAAAGTTATATCCTGTTTTTCCCCTGACGTCAACCCAGGAATCTTTGGCAAATAATTTAAAGTCACCAAGGCTCCGGACCAAAAAACCACGAGAAGCCTTACTGCGACTGAGATGTACTCGAATTGCTCCTCTTTGTCGTCTATCTTCTCCTTGATCTTTTGAAAGATATTCTTCTTCTTCTCTTCCTTTTCTGGAATTTGCGTATCTGCCGTAGTAGCCATTTCATTTTATTAATCTACATTAATAGTAGACGTTTCAAACTGGATAGTAAGCCGGTACCAATGTACCCCTATCATCATCATCGTCATCATCTTCATTATCATTTCTTAAGTCATAGCCTAATGCATATGTCACGATAGCAACAGCGACAAGAGGCATGAAAGGAAATAAAAAAGCTAATTGAATAGTTGACGGGTCAGCTAGTTCGTTCATGAGTATGGGAGAGTTTTTTGTAGGCTTTAGCAGCCTTTTTAATGATTTTTTGTGCTTCCTCTCGGGAGACACATTGTTCTGCTTTTGTTGCTAATTTAATTAACTTACGCTGCTGTTTCTCTGTCTTGGTCTGAAGTTGAGGCATAACGTGGTTTGTAAAGTTCACTCAATCCGTATCCACCTGCTAATGCTGCTAGGATTCCTGCTCCATATCTACCAGCCATTCGCATCCCCCCAAGACTTTTTCTTGTGGGGGTTTTCTTCATTTTATCAACAATCGTTTCCTTTGACACTTCCTTGGAATTGACGTCTGTATTAGTAATACCTTTAGCTATAAGATTTTCAGACCAATCTCCAACTAATGCATCTAGAGTTCTTCCTGATTGAACAGTAGGAATAAGTTGCTCCACCCTTGCACGAGTTTCAGGACCGAATGGAGTCCGTCGTTCTACACTGTCTGTTTTACTCGGAGCTCTTCCTTGTAATTGAGCTATCTTCGCAGAGGCAGCTACTTTAGATTCTTCTTCTGATAAACCTTGAGACCTGAACTCTGCTAAAGCTAAATCAAAAGCTTCAGAAGAATTCAGGAACGTTTTCAACGCACCTGCTTTTCCATCTTTATATTGTTCTGGAAATTCAGTAGCAAAATCACCTTCCGTTATTCTGTTTGATTTTCCTTGCGTTGCTAGACCTGCCATGCTCTTGACTAAACTAGCCTTAGCCATATCAGCCTGATATAGCAGATTTTTTACTCCGTCTCCTGCTCCAGAAAGAATCTCTCCAGTTCTGTTAAGGATAGGTGGAACGACATCGCGAGCGACTTGATCTGCTCCTTGTACTCCACCGACTACTTTACGAGCGAATTGATCCGAAGCTTGAACACCACTCCATACACTTTTCAAAGTAGCTTGAGCCGCTACATCACCTGCTTGAGCTAATAGAATTAATTTCTCAAAATTATTCTTGCCCTCCATTGAGTTGAGCTTTCCAATAATTTTATCTAGATCATTCATATTTAAAAAGGAGGAAGGGAAGGACCGCTAAGCATATCCTTTATTATCTTTATTTCATTCTCGTTGTAATTAGCTCTTAGCTTATTGTAAATTTTGGCATTTCTGTTTGCTCCTCTATGACCTCCACCAATGTCAAAGCTAGGGTTACCCATAGCTATGTCAGTGTCTGGTAAACCAAGACTTCTTAGTAAATTCTGTATATCAGTACCGCCATCCACTTTAGGTGCAAGTGGTGCAGGGGCAGGCCAATCCTTGTCATAAGGCTCTTTCGACCTGTCATCACCTGGGCTTTGGCCAGGCCTAGCAAAAGATTGCATGCCATCTCCTTCATATATAGGTTTAGGAGGATAGCTCATTTGCCAACCAATGATCTTTCTTATTCCTGGATTCTGTCCTGCGAAGAGCATTGTCCCGACAAATATTCAATATTCCTTATTCTAACTAGGATATATATATGAAATGTTTAAACTGTTCCGCCGAACTTATCCAAGGAGATACTTGTTCTTTGGATCAAGATTTATACGGCGATGATTACAAACCATGGAATGCGGTCACAATCCTAGGTTGTCCTGATTGCAAAGCTTTTGTGGAGTTCTTTTATCAGAAAAAAGAAAAGCCGCCTGCTGTTACACAGACGGCCTAACTTTTAATTTTTAAAAACTAGAAGCTGTATTTAATCCCTAGCTTTCCACCTGTAGCGAAATCTTCTTCTTCTTCACCTGTAAGGAAAGAAAACTCACCATAAACATCAGTAGCTTCTGCAATAGCAATGCTACCACCAGCTTTACCTGAAAAGCGTGTTTCAGTGTCTGCATCTTTAACAGCTACGAAAGCTGGTCCACCTTGTACGTAGTAAGAAACCTTACCAGTGTCATTAGCACCTGCATAACCGATGTGAACATCAGTTGTAGCGTTTGTATACTTTTTGTCTGTCCAATTAGCGTTGGTCTCTGCATTAATATAAGGTCCAGCAAATGTTGCAGGAGCAGCAATTAAAGTTAATGCGGCTGCGCTATAAAGTGTCTTTAGCACGAAATTCTGTTTTTGGTTAACACTTCTAATTTTATATACAAAATGTAATATTTTATTCGGCTTGTGACAGTATATGAGGCTGATCGATAGGACAGGGCTCGTAATAATCGGCTTTATACACTCTATTTTCAATATCTCCTAACTCAGCTTCTATCTTTTTGGTCGTCGTTTCGCATTGATTACAAGGGACACCTAGCACTTCTTCTTTTACTACACCATTAGCACTGATGTTGAAACGTATTGTAGTTTGAGTCAAAGCCATAAACATTGCTATATCTTTTCTATCTACAATTTTATATATTGAAAAGGGATTAAATCTTAAATTCTTTTTCTAGTATCGGTTTCAATTCCCTTTTCGGAGGATAATGCCTTAATAAAGTACGTGCTTCTCTTCTAACCTCTCTAGGAATACGTGGCTCTTGTTTAACATTGGTTAATCGCAATAAGAAATCACGAGTAGCCACCATTGAATCTATTTTCTGTTGACTAGTACTAATCGGATGACGAATCATGAGAGATCACAGGAGGTCTAGCTTTGATTGCCGCTTGAGCAGATGATCTAGTTTTCTCGTCGTGCCATAGACTACATATCCTATCCATCTCCTCTTTACCTAGATATAAACGGTATTCGTCGGCTAGTCCTATAAAAGTATTTCTTTTTCCAAGAGGTGCGTTATCTCTATCGAACACTTTATACAACCATTCCATCATGTCAGAGCGATTCTGTTGTTCTCTTACTTCTCTTGGGTAAGTCATTTTAATTTGCAGACTGGAATAATTTTACTCAGCAAACCATTCGCTGTCGATCATGGAATCGGAATCTGATACGTTCCACCGACCTTTAGGAAGGATGTTGAAAGCAAGAGAATAACGTGTAACATCTGATGTATTCTTTTCAACTTTATGTCGTAAATAGCTAGGAAATAAGCAGAGTCTGCCATGGGCTGGTGTAATTACATATGACCAACATTTGTCTCTATCCATTTCATAGATACTCTCAAGATTATATGGTTTTAATAAGGTTAAAGGATCAACGAATACTAACCTACCTGATTTCTCGTCATACTCGTCAAAATATAACACTCCACTAAAGAAGGCTCCACGATGATTATGTTCCGTTGAAATAACGCTAGGAGGTGTGATAGTTATCCATGACGTACTGATCAGGAAATCATTTTTGGTATATCCAAAATATCCTTTTAAATAATCACTGCAGATTGTTAAAATTTTTTCTTTGATTTCTGGAAATTTTTCTAATACACGGTAGTCAGGATTGTAATTATCTATTTTTGCTTTACTATTTTGCTGCGCGCCCCAGTATTCTCCTGGATATACATGACCTGGGTCTTCCTTGTGATCCTTAAGTTCATTAAAAGGATCATCTAAATCACACGTGTATAGATGGCTAGCGAATAGTTGATGTACTTCTCGGTGTTCCTCTATGTATCTCGTCATTTGTCTATGCTCCATAACAATCTTTGAACATCATTTTTATTTCTAGTATCCCATCGTGCAACAGAAGGATCTTCGATCCCAGCCCAAATAACCAAAGATCTCCTTACACCAGATGTCACAGGTTTAACCTTATGTGCCATAGTTGAAGGAAAAATAATCAAAGTCCCTTGCTTTGCTTGAGAATGGTTTTCCGTAGGAAAGAAACATAATTCACCTCCTTCGAAATCTTCAGGTGGTGATAATTCTATGGTTCCTGAAATATCTCTAAAAGATGCGTAATCATGACCACTGTCAATATGCCACTCGTAATAATCGCCCTCTTTGTATTTTGTATATTGAATATTTTCTATATGCTGAATATCTCTTCTAAAGACGTTATAAGCAACTTCAGCAAAAGCTGCTGTTATTTTTTGAGTGATACTCAATAAAACGGGATCTGTCTGGAGTTTATCCAATTCCAAGAAACTATTTTCTGAACGACGTATTTCAGAAATTTCCCCTCTGCCTTCTACCAAGGAAGGTTTAGCTTGTGAATCATAGAAGTCAATATATTGCTGACACTCTTCAGCAGAAAGGACGTCATGTAATACGAAAAAATCACCTAACATAGTTATCTATTCATCCCATCGTCTTCAAAATTCAACTGGCATAATCGTCTAAGAGCACTACTAGTACATAGATTAAAACTATAAATAATACGATCTTTGTCGCTTGGGTTTGGCTTAGTACGATGAGGCAACCATGAAGGGAACAACATGATTCCTCCAGTAATTGCTTCGTAATCCATTGTCACTGAACCATGAGGAAATATCTTTTCCCCTTGCCCCCATATATTCATAGTCTTACCCACCCAATAAGGATCTTTAAAACTAATATCGCCTCCATCAGCTTGTAAATAATACACTCCACTCACTTCAAACATGGAATGTATATGTTCTGGTACATAAGCACCATTAGGGTAAATAGTGACCCAACTATTGGCAAGGCTTAGGCCTTCTAGAAGGTAGGGATCTATTGTTTCTGCTAATACTTCGTAAGATAGTTCAGCAATATAGTCATTAAAAAATTTCCATTCTTTTTCATTACATAAATTCTGGCCAAAGAAACTGGTAACACCCATCGTATTTTGTTTCTTCTTGTCTCCAGTGATGGTCGCATCAGTCCATCCTTCGGATACTAATCCACTTTCTGTTTGTCCTTGAATAGTTTTATAGGCTAAATCAATAGCCTTCTTTCTTGTTTCCTCGCCTTCTTCTCTTAAATCCTTTGCACAAAAAATAGGCGTCGAGAAAATCTGACGCCTTAATGGAGTAACTTGTATCTCATCAAACCTCCTAGTAGACTTGATAGCCTCTTTGTATTGCTCCTGAGACATCTTCTATACATACCTAACAGCATTGTATAGAAGATTCAGGAAGCGTCTACTTAGCCAGGATTTGGAGCTAAGGCATCAGAAGCATCTTGTTGAGCCTGCTTCCAAGCCACTGCGTCAGCAGATGTTATATCGACGAAAGCGCCCTCAGGAAGTGCTGCAATTGCTGCATCTCTATCAGCCTGAGTTGCATTTAATGGTATTGCAGGAGTTGGAGGAGTTGTAGCGGGATTCGCCGAAAAGCTCGATCCGTCGTAGACCCAATTAGGTTGTACTGTATCAGGACATTCAATCACGGTTGACCCAGAAAGTCCTGGGTCATCATCGAAAACATCCGCTACTTTTGTGTCGTAAATTAAAGCAAATTTAGCCATAATAAATCACCATTCGATAAGAAGATAGCCGGGGCCGCCAGGTCCGCCAGCGCCTGGGGAGCTATAGATCCAACCATGGCCGCCACCGCCACCACCGCCGATTCCACCAGCACCACCAGCACAGTGATATCCACCACCGCCACCACCGCCGAGGGCTCCACCATGTCCACCTTGACCTGACTGCCAGTAACTTTGAGACGATGCAGTACCAGATGGAATGTACAAGGCTAAGTCAACAGGACTAAAGTCTGACCAAGACTGCCAAGAGTAGTGGCCATTTCCGCTACTGGTGTGAGTGCAACCACCACCACCACCAGCACCGGATCCACCCTCTCCTCCTGCGTGACCAGTTGAACCGTAGTTGTTATCTTCCCTAGGAGCTCCTGCGCCTCCTCCTCCTACACATCTGCCGAGGATACCGTTAAATGACTTCTCACCGTAGGTAACTCCACCAGCGCCAGCACCACCGATTGAAACGGTGTAAGTAGATCCACCACCTCCACCGCCGCCGCCGAAGCTTCCTTGGCTAGAGCCAACCCCGTCACCATAACGAGCACCATTAGACGCTTTCTTCCAGTTATCAGATGTATAGCCAGTGTACATATTATTACCACCTAGACCTTCAGCTGTATTACTGCTGTTAGGGCATTCCATGGTATAGCTTACTGCCTCTTGTGTAGCTTTTCCTGCTAGACCTGGTCCTCCATAGGATTGGTGAGAAGACCAAGGACCATCTTGAATATAGTTACGACCTGCTCCTGCAGATCCACCACCACCTGCTGCCCAGTAGTTAGAGGCTGAAGGAGAGTTGAAGTTACTGGCATCGCCACCTCGACCTCCGATTCCTCCTCCTCCTCCTCCTCCATGAGGATATCCTCCACCTGCTCCGTCTCCTCCTCTTCCACCTGTTCCTCTCCAACTACCTGCGGCTCCACCGCCTCCTGTTGGGTATCCTTCTGGTCCCCATCCGAAACC
Source organism: Methanobacteriota archaeon (assembly GCA_002715725.1). Taxonomy (GTDB): domain Archaea; phylum Thermoplasmatota; class Poseidoniia; order Poseidoniales; family Poseidoniaceae; genus MGIIa-K1. The sequence continues at coordinate 34,714 of PAZU01000039.1, forward strand.
GTTAGGAGAGCCATATCCGCCTCTACCTCCACCAGCTGTTATGCTAGTGCCTGAGACTAAAGCAGATCCAGACGCGGTTGCACTACCACCACTACCAACGTTGGTTGTGTAATATCCTCCTGTTCCTGCGGTTGCTTCAATATTAATATTTGGTCCTGTAACGGTTGTAGGACCGCCAGTTCCTCCCCAACCATTACTACCACCGTAGAAACCAAAACCACCACCACCAACGGTGCAACTTAAAGTTGCTCCTGCAGATACGGCATATTCACCAGAGGCGAAACCACCTCCACCTCCACCAGAATCTCCGTAGTAGCTATTTCCATAATGGCCACCACCACCGCCACCACCGACAGCTGTAATTCTTATTTTGGATACACCACTTGGAACTACCCAGTTAAAGGCTGTTCCATTGGCGGTATTTCCTCCGGGGGCTCTTCGTTGCTGAGCTCCAGTACCAGTTCCTCCGTCAGCATTACCAGCGTCTCTAGTAGAGCTAGGAGTCTGATTATCGGGGTAGCTATTGTTTTGACCTCCGTATCTTTCTCCGTACCAATCTTGCCAATTCTTAAATTCTCTAGGGTCAGAAGCAGACCCACTGCTACCAATCAGAGTAGATAATAAAACAGACATTAGGCAATCCTCCAGCCTTGAGTTGAATCTTTGTATACGAGCGTCCAGCCCACATTTTTGACATCTGCTTCTAAATCATCTGCTGTGCCACAGATATTGCTGCCGTTACGAGCAATTGTGACATTGTTAGTTCCTAAACTACCTGCTCCATCAGCGAAATCCACGAAGTCATCCTCCATTGGGCTGGCAGGGAGAGTTACGGTGAAAGCTCCACCAGAACTGTCTAGAAGTAGTGCATCGCCTGAAGAGGCGGTATAGTTGGCAGTCTTGGATTCCCAGTCTCTTTTAGAAGATCCAACTGCCCCTGAGAAAGAAAGTTTACGTCCCATGAGTAGTTATCTAGCTATTTAAGACTCTAGTCCGTAGGCGACAAAGGAAACGTTACCTCCGCCACTTCCGCACCACATACGACTACTCGCCTCCATTGTGATGCCTGTTCTTTCTATTGCAGTATTCCCGTCTAAGGAATAATCAAACTCAAGATAATACCCTGCATTAATAGTACCTGTAGTAGCACTATCACTACCTGGGGCTATGCAAATCTTGATTGTGTCAGGAGATGATGCCTGATTACAAGCAGAAAGAATTACAGTTGTCGTTGCAGACGCTGTAAATAAGGGAGTAGTTGAGTAGTCGGGGGTCCCTGCAGTAGGTTTATTTTGCCCCTTAATACCAGATGCCATGCTTTACGCTCAAAATAACGGCTGGGTTAATACCCTGTCTTACCAAGTATAGAGGAGATGTAGATGCTTACGGTCCAATACCGAAGTCACCATTTCTTTCTACACGTATTCGTAGTTTAGCTCGTGCTTTTAAGCGACGTTTCGTAGACGTTTTATTGCGTTGATCTAATTGATTCGCTAGTTCTAATTTCTTCTCTTGTCTAAGCTTACCTTTCTTGAATAAAGGCATTAGTTCATAACACCGTAGAAGAAGGATTGCTGAACAATCGTACTTGTTGTTGTCCACTGACCAGATATCAATACAGCCCAGTTAGCAACTTCTGTTGCATCTGTAATAGCTGAACCGTTAGAAGTATGGTCATTGATATTCATATATAAATTCAAGTTTGGTGCTGTACCTGAAGTAACTAAGTCGTTCTTGAAGTAAGCAGTTGAATCTGAATAACCACCTCTATAAAACTGTCCAGAAGAAATCCTGACCCAGTAATTACTTCCTGTGTAATCGGTTAAGAAACTACTAGTCGAAGTGTGAGTCGTAAAGCATCTATAGGTTTGCCCTAGATGTTGAACAGTATCATTCTTCTTGTAGTCAGTTCCATTGGCCCAATTAGATCTGTCGTATAAAGCTGCTGAAAATAACGTCCAGTTAGTAGCATTAGGAGGTTCTGAACCTGTATGAGCTACTTTGCATAAATAAACATCTGCGTTTAACTTTGCAAGGTCGTTTTTCTTGTAAGCAATTCCAACATCCCAATCCCCTTTCCATGAGAATGATTCAGTGAATAATTCCCAGTTCGTAGAATCAGGTGGTTCGACACCTTGATGGTTGGTTTTAGCTTTGTACTGGATACCATTAACGAAAACTAGATCGTTAATCTTGTAATTTACAGAAGTATCCCATGCTCCTGTAGGATTGAATCCTTCTACAAAAATATCAAAATAGGTACTATTAGGAGGTTCGTTTCCTGTGCTCGCCTGCTTGCATCTGTATTGAATGCCACTTAAGGTTACGATGTCATTGATTTTATATGGTGTTGCCGCATCATATGCACCTGTCCAATTGAAACCTGAACTAAATAAGTCCCAGTAAGTTGCATTAGGAGGTTCTTGGTTTGTATTATCCGCCTTACACTTATAGATAATTCCATTCAGTGTTGCTAAGTCATTAACTTGATAAGCAGTTGCTGAATTCCAGTTTCCTGTATCATTAAAACCTTCTGCAAATACGTTCCAATAAGTTCCATTAGGAGGGTCTTGGTTTGTATGAGCAAGGATACAGATATAGTTAACGCCGTTTTGAATGGCTATATCGTTGCGTTTGTACGCAGTAGCAGAGCTCCAATTTCCTGTATATTTAAAACCTTCTACAAAGTCTTCCCAATAGCTAGCATTAGGCGGTTCGTTGTTAGTGGTTGTCGCAGTACATTTATAAAGAACACCACTAACGTTGATGATATCGCCAGGTACATACTGAGTAGCAGAATCCCATTCTCCTCTTAGTGTCAATCCTCTTGACATTAGAGACCAATGAGACGTGTTGTCTGGGTTGGTTCCAGCCCCTGCTATTTGGTTGATGTATGTATATGAGTTACCACCATAAGTGACAACGTCATTTAGCTCGTAAGATGTGGAGTTGGCATAGTCACCACGAAATAAAAATCGTAGTTTACCGAGATCAATAACAGTGCTCATACGATTTCTACCTGTAGATGTCCTGGATAATTGTTAGAGAAAGACCACTCAAAATTGAGTAATTTGTCTGACCATACAATTTCTGTATAGTCTTCATCATTCATTATATTATTAATACTATCAGTCATTTTGACGTAGCTGCCATCGTCATGTCTTATAACGTCTAAAGATCCGGTAAGTCTGTTGTATTTAAACCCATAGGCTACTTTTCCTGTAGGTTCTTGGAATTCTTTAGTCGCAGGAGTTTCAATCTCCTTGACTAATTTGATCGGGTTAGCTGACATTAAACATCCTCATAAACAGATACGACAATAGAAAAAGCATCTCCATCTGCAGTTATTCTACGTGCATCAGCTTTGACGATATCGCCAGCCGCTAATACCATCTTGTCTGCCCCTTCGATGTTCGTAACTGCTCCTGGCTGTAGGTGAACATCTTTAGCAATCCATAAGTCTGCTCCTCCTTTATCTACCCATATTTGAACAGGAAGATTGAAGCCTGTCTTATTAGTTGCCGCGATCCCTGTTATTACACTTTGCTGAGTAGCAGGGACTGTATAAACAGAAACTGGTGAAGGGCTAGCTGGATTGCTTCCTACTGAGCCGTTCGCAGCTTGAACAAATGACGCCATTAACTAAATGCCAAAATATCCGAAATTGAGCCTCCCCCTCCACTTCCACCTCCTGAACTAACAATCAGCCAAGTGTTAAGAGAGCCTGCTATATACATACTAAAGGCCCCGCTGACAGAGTTATACCACCAATCACCTTCTACCATTCCTGAAGTCGGGGGAGTGCTTGAACTAAAGGTCTTATGTCCTACCTCGTCCCATGCACTGCCAGTATATATTTTGAGTCTTTCATTAGTCGTATCCCACCAGAACTCTCCTGCCAAAGGACTGCTAGGGGTTGTTCCTGAAACATAAGTCTGAGACTCTGCTAATTCCCATTGACTAGTTGAAGATATATATACCTTTAATTGGTTAGTCGTTGTATCAAACCAAAGCAATCCATTAGTAGGGTTGCTAGGAGCCGATGCCGCAACGACAGCTGCTGAAAGATCTTCTGTAGGTTCTGTCCATGCTGAACCTGTATAAACTTTCAGAATATTTCCATTAGTGTCTAACCAAATATCCCCAGTAGCAGGGTTGGAAGGAGCAGTGGCTGAGACTGTCTGTCTTGAATACGGTACACCGCTAATACGGTCGGAATCTGCAAGCTCTTGGGGATACCCAGAGATGTAGACAATGGGTTTACGATCTGCCATTAACTTAGAAGGACTGGGACATCAATGTTTAAAGCCAGAGTAGTCGTATCTAACGCTTCTCCGACTAAAACAACATAGTTACTTGTTGCTGACGGAGGAGTAGTGCTGATAGTACCCGCCGTGCCGAGGAAATATCTATCTCCAGGAGTAAATGTAAAGCCTCCACTAGCAAGATCTATTTTTCCAGAGAATACTAACTTTGCTAATTGATCAATTGCTACATCTTCCTTTATAAGACCTGCAACAGTGGCTTCGTCTCTAGTGAGAGCTTGGTCGGCTTTCTGTAATTTACCATCAGCATCTATATAAACAGCATCACCTTTACTTAAAGCTTCACCAGCTGTTAGTTCAATCTCAACTGCAGAGCCACCTCCCATGCCTGCTATTGCTGTTTGCAATGCAAGTAATGCTTGGATGATTCCTCCAGTGTTATGGTTGTAACTTGTCACAGTTCCTCCGGCTGCTGTAATGCAAGCATTGATTGCGGCAATAATTCCGCCAGTATTTTCAGGGTATTGAGCCATAGTTTAATTCTACTTAACAATGACAGGAGCATCGGGGGCATCAGCAGCGACAGATTCCACCATCGGATAGTCGAAGCCATCTTGATTTACTGTAGTTTCAAATTGACCGGTATTACTGTTAAAGATTTGCAGTTGCTGAGATCCTCTTTTTAGCCACCAATCATTTTGTCTACACCAACTAATTTCTGGTTCAGTTGGATCATTCCAAAGAATAGGAAGGTTGGATCTGATATTGTCTCGTGGGTTTCCTCCAGGAAATATTTCAATGCCAACAACTTCCGCTAACGATAATAAGTAGCGGTCATAATTGATTCGATGACGAGCATTGTAATCGCTATAAACTTTACTACCAAAATCACGTTCAATATGCACACCGAAAGATCTTAAGTCATCCTCATTGACTGGGTAATCACTAGGTTCGTACCATGGTATCCCTGCTACCCACCTCAATGCATGCATGTGTTTGCATTCTCTTCTCTGATCAATTCTTTGAGGTAACGTCCTCCACTGACGGTAATATCCTGTTCCTTGTTTTTCCCATTCTGCTATAACACTTCTACTGGCGTTAGGAAGAGGAAAAGCATCCATCCCTGCAGAATCTTTCGGGAATTCTAAGTTTGCTAAAGCACCTCCTAAATGATCAGGACAACAGCAAAACATTTTGTGAGAAGAACACAAGTGTTTGCCACTACTTGTATCCCATACATTCGGGTTATTGGGATCGTACTTTAATTCTTTCCAATAAATAGTATTATTTTTCCTAATTCTTCCATAAGCTTTAGACAGGTCAAAGACCAATGTCATGGCTCCAACATTGGCAGAGATTAAAGTTAACGCAACGCTTCCCTCTGGTTCTTCTATTACATGATCAGGATAATCAGGACCACTTGCGGTATCTTCGAATTGATCTCCAATAAATACATTGAAGATACCTACCTGAGTCGGTGTTAGGACACCTGTAACATCGTAAGTTAATGTATGATCTTCTGGGTTAGGACTACTAGTATTAGTTGTTATTGCAGAAGAGCTAAGAGGTAAAGGCAAAATAATACTACCCCTTGTTCTAAGGCCGGCATACCATGTTCGCTCCGGACTGCTTTTGCTAGGGAACATGACAACAATATCTTTAGATACTCCACTAACGGCTCCAGTAGAAAATCGAGTATTGCTATATAAATATTTATCGTCCCATGAACGACCTAAGCCATAGTAATAAGCTTGACCTAACTGCCATCTTTTGTAATCAGTGGTTCTATTGTAATTTTCTAAAACAGTAGGAAAAGTAATTGTTCCGTATTGTCCTGCTCCTGATTCTTTGCGTGGGTATAAACCTTTGGCTCTTGGTTTTAAACCTCTAGTAATTGGCTGAAGACCGAAGCCCTTGTCAAGAGAACCTAGCCCACAGCAGCTTTTTCCCATCCTTAGAAATAACTACCTGCTGCAAAATAAGTGGCATCCTTACCTGCTCCTACTCTCATTCCTTTCTTTGCGTAAGGACGATCATCTTTAACTTTTGGTCCACTAGTGATTTGACCTGGGGCATTCACATCAGAACCGAAAGTTCCTTGACCACTCTTCAAATTACCGTAACCAGAGCTAGCTTGATTTCCTCCTACCGTAGAACCTCTTCTTAATTTGCCTGCTTCTGCTGATCTTTGGCCTTCCCTGTAATTATCAATAATTCTACGTAAACCTAAATAATCTTTATCATTTGCTCTGTTTTTATCATCCGCTTCAGCACTATTGATAGCAGCTTTATCTGCAGCTGTCTCGGCATATAAGTTCCCTTTAGCAAAACCAGTACGGCTATATGATCCGGCAGCGTCATATCCTGCTGGGAAGCCTCCCTTTCCTCCTAGTACTCCTCCCATGTATTCTCCTGTTGCCTCTCCTGTATCCGAATTTTTTTGATCCGCATCTAAAGGATCACCCATATAAGTACCAATCTCTGTATCATCATCTGCCAGAGAAGTGTCATATACACAACGAGTACCTGAAGCGTCAGGAATTTTACCTCCAGTACAAACTAAATTATTGGGGTTACTAGGATCGTCATTGACACAATTACCACTAGCATCCTTCTTTTGGCCTGTAGGACATGTATCGTCTGGAGGATCATCTACACATGTTCCGTTAACTAAGCTTTGGCCAGCGCTACAGGTAGGATCTGGATCCTTGCAACCTCCAGAGCCATCAGGAACTTGATTTCCTGAACAAGTAATTGGATTTTCAACACAAGTATTAGAAGCTGAATCGTATGATTCATTTGCCGAGCAAGTAGGTTTAGCTACGCATTGACCATTAATCAAGACCTCTCCAGTTCCACAGGTTATTTGGGTATCTCCGCATGTATCAGTGGAATGATCGTAGGTCTTTCCCTGTTGATGGCAAGCATATTCTGGAGATAATTTAATATTGTTAATAACATCCTCACGAGATTGACCATTATTTAGGTCATTTCTCCAGTAGGTTCTACCTTCATCTCCAAGAGGACGACCTAATAATTCTTTGTAAGTTTCATTTAAAAAGTATTCATCACCTCTTTTGATATTGTCAACAACATCAGTACGAGATTGTCCACTCTTAAGTTGGTCTTTCCAGTAATCGCGACCTTCATCTCCTAAATCCCTATCTAATAAGGTGTCGTACTGCGTGTCTAGGAAAGCTTCTGCTTGTGTATCAAATTCTTGAGATTGTCTAATATTCGAAGCAACTTGCTCTTTGGTTTGTCCTGTTGCTAGATCTTTTAACCAATGTTTTTTGCCTGCCTCATCTAAGACCGTTCCATCGCCATCATCATCAGTTCTATCTAATTCATTTTTATAAATATCTTCTAAAAACGCTTTATTATCTTCTAGGTTGTCAGCCTCGACGCTAGCTTCTATGGATTTGCTTATATTTTCTAACGCAGCCGTTTTATCTGTTGCTGCGTTATATTCTGCAACCCAATAACCCATACCAGAATCATCTGCATCTCTTTCTAATTTGTCGTTATAAATCTGATTAATCTGTTGTTCAACAGTGTCATTAGATGAATCATTATCATTGCTTGTAAAGTCTGCTGCTTGAGGAACAGTAGCTGGTGCTGCTACTCCTGCCGCTACATTGCTAGTCGCTCTATTTTGTGCCTCTTCAGACGCATCAAATGATTTCTCTACATTCTCCCTTGAAATAGATCCACTATTTAATTGGGCAGTCCAATAAGCTTTACCTGCAGCGTCAGGTTCTCTACCAAATTTTTCTTTATATAAAGCATCAACATAAGCTGACGTATTGGACGCAGAAGCCATTTAGAAGAACCCTCCTTGAGCTAAGACATGAACTACAGTTGTTGCACTAGGAGAAGTCAAAACTGCATCCACTCCTACATAGATTAATGCTCCTGAAGGAACATAAAGACCTGTATTCTTTTTATCAGTTTCGCTAACTGTTGTATCACCACCAAGGTTAGGGACAGGAACACTTAAAGGTGGTAAAGAAATATTTGTTCTTTCGCCTATACTGGTTGATCCTATTCCTCCTATAGCTACTGCGACAGTATTGGCTGTGGAAATAGTTGATGTAGTTGTTGCTGTACTCAGGAAAACAATAACATTAGAGGCTGTTGTAGTTGCTTCGTTAGCGATGATAGACAAGCTATCTATCACTCCTCCGTCATTAGCTGAACAATCAACTAAAAGAATGCATCCTCCTCCAGAAGGAGTATTTAAGTTGGTCGCTGATGTTAAACAGGTCGCTCCCCCTACCGTTGCGAAAGAATGCATTGGTCTATCGACCAAGAGGGGCATTTTGTTGGTGCTACTGGTTGCCATTTGTGTTGATCTTTATTCCAAGTTTAATTACATTCCAGGGCCGGCTGGAGCAGTGACGTTCCTTTGAGGGCCAGAACCCATAAGTCCAACCCCTGTACTCATTCCTTTAGCTCCTTTTTTACCTTTAACATTTCCTCCGAACTGAGAAATAGCGATTGTAGGTTCTACAGGAACAGGAGGTGCATCGAAATAAGCACCTTTTTGAGTTGGCTTTGTCCATACAGGAACTTCAGAAGGAAGCATTCGTGTGGCATCGCCATAAGGATTGGAGTTTTCTGCTCCTTCTTTTAACGATTTTTTCTCGTCAACGGCATTCGGCATACCTATGAAGGACTTTACGTTGTCAGGATTGTTAGGAACTCCTATACCATCAGCCGCTAAGCTTGTTTGAGCAAATTGATGTGCTTTCGCATCAACAACCCAATCCCTGAAATCGTTTGCTCCTTTGTCTTGTGATTGCTTATTCATTGTTAAACCTTTTCAATGAAACTTTTTAATAAGCTGTCAGCCATTGTTCCACTATTTAGTGCTGTAGCTGGTACTGCTTTTGAAGGCTGTTCAAAGCTGACATCATTATTAACTAACGTAGATAGCTGATCAACAGGCTTATCAACGTTACCAGGATTGTCGGGTTGAGCAGATCTTGTTCCCTCGTTGTTAGAAATAGCACTACTTGGTTGCATACGTTGTTGGCCGTTGCCAGTACCTGTTTTAATGGCCTGTGAAGCAAAACCGGCTTGTATAGGTTTTAATGTGGATGCCCTGTTGATATTGGGATTATTAAGATTGACTGAATTAGCAGCAACATTAGTAGTAGGTAAAACTCCTGCTCCGCTAATGTCTCCTTTAAATTGGTCTGCCGCTTGATTTCCTACCCCAGGAACTTGTAATAAAGCCTGCGTCTGTTGAGCCTTCATCTGCCCTCCTATCACGTTCTGGGCTGAAAAAGTACCTTTCTTATCTGGTAATGCGAAATTAGTATTCGCCTCTCCAGCCAAAGCAGGACTGATATCTTTTAATAAAACTGTATTAGGACTTCCTTTGACTAAACCAGGATTAGAAGAAGGAGAGAACTGACCACTTGTATTAACGCCTCCATTAGCGTTCTGAAGCATTTGATTCTTCTGTTCCTTGAGATTAGCCTCTCTATTTAAAACAATAGGCTCGTTAGGACCTATTCCTGCTCCGAAGTGATTCAGGGGAAAACCTGTATTCGATTGTGGGTTTGCTTTTCTTGCCATGATCATCTCCAGTTCATAGAACCAATAGCTTGAGTTACTCTTGTTCCTACTGCAGTATCAGCAGGACCCTTTACAGCCATGATAAACTCTCCGCCACTGCTGGAGAAAGCATAACGTCTGACTTCTTCTCTTCTGTAATTGGCAACATATAAAGTTTCTGCTAGTCGATCAACTTCTCTTAGATAAATCTCTCGGTAATCCTTGTCAGCCTTGATCGGATCAGATTGAAAGATGGCACGATCTGTGTCACCTGTAATCCTTTCAATCCTGCTTGGTTGAGGTTGTGATTCAACACGGAAAACCTGAGACAGCTTATAAGCTTTGTCACATCTATTGAGATGTTCTACAACTCGTTGAAAGAAGTAGCTATCAGGAATACGAGCCATCGCCTCTTCGAGACGAGCTATATCCCCCGCAGGTAAATTTGCACCGTTGTTGTAGCCAAGGTGAAATCTACATCGACTTTTGTCGTAATCGTTTAATTCCAATGACTACCTGGTTAACCTATTCATTATTCTACTGATAAGATTCTTGTTTTATTTGTTCTAAAACTTGATACAATTCTGGACTGCCGTCAATATTAATGTCTGCACCTCTGTCATACATATCTCCTAAGATTAGAGCCACACGATCATTTACCTGTCCAGTCTCAATAAGATGAGTCACGTAAGCACTTGAAATATCTCCTCCAACCAATAATCGCTGTAGCTGAGTTAGGACTGCTCGATCCTCTGGAGTTTCATTCATAAACGGCATACCATCTCTTCTATGGTATTCGTCTAAGTACGCAAGATCTTTAGCTCTTTGTGCAGCAACTGCTTCCTGAATTTGAGTATTTGCTAAAGCATTAGCTACTCTCTCTTGTGCTTCTGGAGAAAGTTTGGAGTCGTTGTCGTCCAAAATATTGGCAGCAACTAATCCAGTAGTTCCTCCACCCGCCGCTGCAAGTCCAGACCATAAAGCAGCATCATTTAAGCCTGTCTTGTCCAAGATTAGACCTCTTGCTTCTCCTGCTTTCCTCTTACCAAACAACATCTTCGATCAATAGAAACCCTTGTCTTAGTTTAAGGGCCAACGTAAATCAAATCAGCTTTAAAGACAGCATCCCAATCTACGCGACCAATTTTTCTCAATTGATCTAATTTTTGAAATTTTTCTCCAGGAAGAGACATCTTTAATTCGATAATCTTTTTAGCTGTTGCATAACCTATTCCTTTGACAGCTTTTGCAATACTTTCCGCTGATGCAGCGTTTAAATTTAAACGAGTATCAATCGGTATAGTTGTCTCAGGAATAGCATCCTCGTCTTTGGGTGTCTCTGCAGACTGAGGTTGAGGCTTCTTGTCGGTTCTACCAACTCCTACTTGATATTCAACTAAGTCATCAAGAGCTATATACTGTACAACTCCTGTAGAATTTTTGACCATTGCCCAATCTTTATCGTGATGTCCGATAAACTCGACTATTTGGCCATTTTTAGTGTTTTGAAATAATCCCATAAAAAAAGGGCATCCATTTTTCAGATGCCCTCATCATAGTGACAAACCAGCGTTTTAGGTTTCTGTTACGAAAGGAACGTAGGTGTCATCAAGACTAGCAACATCATCTTGTACGAAGTAAGAAACTTCAACAATGATTGGTGTGCCGCCAGCTTGAGAAGAAGTCAAAGCACTTCCAGCGCCGTTTCCAGCTGCATTACGGACATATACTTTGAGAGTTTCTGCACCAGCTAGAGTCTTAGCTTCTACTGCGCCTGTTGAGGCGGAGTTAGGAGCAATAGTACCATCGGCAACTGCAATAGTTGCTGTTGAAACTACTGATGTGCTGATTGTGTCAGCAGCAGAACCAGCAGCATCCTTCACAGCGATTGTGTCTGTGTTTGTTCCTACTAAACCAGAAGCGGGAGAACCAGCATCTTTGTTCTTACGTAGGTCAGGAACTCTAACTCCAACGCTATATACGTTGGCTCCTGCTGGGAGTACTAATCCTGTGATATCCTTGCGAACTTTATCGTCAGCGCGGAGATCAGGACTAGGGATGGTTACGTCAAACTCAGTTCCGCCTGTGGCGTCAACTAGTGCATAACCTATTACTTGGTAGTACTGACGACCAGGTACAGCAACTACAGGTTGACCCTGAAAGCTACTGAGAACATTGGTCCAGTTACCGGGATAAATCTTTTTAGCCATTGTTATTAGTTACCTCCTCAATATACGAATGAGTAAGCAACAGTTATGAAGTCCTTATTAAGGATTTCAAAACCAGCAAACAGGGACCAAATCATAATGATGAAGCGTGAAAAGTCATCATTATTATTTAATAATATCTGCGCATTGTTTCCACCAATACCAACACCAACTGCTTGAGGTCCGAAGAACAACATTGGGGCAGCTGTTGTAACTGTATTGACAATTGCAGGTGTTGCGTCAGCAATACTTACTTGGAAAGATTTCTCAGGCAAGTTGGTTGATTCAAACCATCTTACGCCCTCGAACAAAAATCCGGTTGGCATTACCGGCTGACCTGCAACGAAACCAGCTTGACCGTATGCTGGACCCATTCCTTGGAAGAAGTTAGCATTTGGAGCTTGCTCTGGAGACATAGGATTCACCATTCCGTTTCCGGCATAGCGAGCTATCTCTCTAAAGGCGTCGTTCTGGCGCAAATGCATCATCGCTGTTGGATCAGCTATGCATCTGTAGTAGCCATCACTAAAAGTTGGAACGTTACGCTTACGCATGTCTTTTACGACTTGCAGTAAGTCAGTCTTTACGTCGAACTTAGCTGATACTCCAGCACCATATGTAAGGAAAGGAGCACCACCAGCTTTAGCTTGACCACCTGGGAAGTAGTAACCACCCTGACCGTCAGAAGCTACACCGTTGGCTTCAGCTTTAAATAGTTCGTCTGCAAATACTCTGTCTCTCCAACGTCTGTAGTCATCAAGAAGGGTAAGTGAACCTATGCTCTGATGAAAAACGTTGAGGTTACCTGTATCAAGTAGTAATCTCTGCGCTGTTAGCAATGTCTCACGCGCAACCTTGAAGGTTGAAGGAGAAGTTGCATCGGTAGGATCTGCAGGACCTGTATACTCTTTCAAGTTAACAAGTACTTTATCCTTAACGATATTTCTGCTAGACGCTGTGCCGAGTGTCTGATCTGCTGTACGCTCTCTGGAATCTTTATTTCCAGGATTGCCCCAAAATCTATAACGATCGAGTTGGACCGTCTGACCTGGTTGTTTAGCAAAGTCATGAACGACTACAGGCTCTACAGCCATCTCGATGATATAACCGGGATGGGGCCTATAAAGCTCTGCGCCAAGCAGTTTTGGGAAATCATTGTCAATCCACATCTGGGATCTCTAACTCCGAAAACTTATTGAACAAAAACACGACATACGACGTGTTATTAACTACTATAGATGTAATCAATAGGGAGAAACTTGTGGAAGCGGCAGACGTTCGCGGATTGCTTGGACTTTTAATTTCAGATGGCAGTTTAGTTCCTTATCGCACTCCAGGAGGGGGTTACATACAATTGACCCTTACAGCAGGTGCATCTGAATCTGCATTCTTAGAAGAAAAAGTCAAAGAATTTCGACAATTTATTAACACAAAGGCTCAAATTGTTCCCTATAGAACAACCCCAAGAGCGAACGGTAAGACAACTCCGATCCTTCGATTCAGAGTCTCAACTAATAAGTTAAGACCTGTCTACAACTTGCTTTATCCCATCGGAGAGCGTCAATTAACACAGACAACGTTAGATCTATTAGGTGCCCAAGCAGCAGCATGGGCATGGGCTGAAGGAGCCAAATTAAAGAAAGATGGGTCGGCAATGTTATCTCGTATTGGCTCGGTAAGAGAAGAGGCTTATTTATTTTCTCAATGGCTTGAAATGTTGAGTGGAGCTTCTTCAGTACTGAGCGACGATTATGTTCGACCACGCCTTTTGTTTGACCCAGTACAGACAAGAAAAATACAAGACGTTCTAATAAAATATGCACCCAAAAGTCGTCAACATTTATTTAAAGGAGATCAATGGGATGACTGCTCAATTAGTAGCGCACGTACTGAGTTACAGCTTGGGAAAGGGCAAATTGGCATTGAAAGGAAGAAAGAGACGTCCTTGGTTAGAAATCTCTAGATGTGAAACCGAAAAGCAGTATTTAAATTTTCAACTAAAGACGCTAAAACAGTGTCATGACGGACCTGTCGATATATTCAAAGATAGGTTGGCTACTAATGGTTTTTATGACAGAGAAAGATTTCGATTTCACGGAGAAGGATTATGGAGAGCTTATGAAGTTCTGTGTCCACACGACGAACGTAAAATTTCCCGCACAGTACTTGATATTACAGGGATCCATGGTTTGGCTGCTTTGTGGATTGACCAAGGACGAATAACAGGCAAAAGAGGTGCTATTCGTGGGAGATATACAGAAAATGAATACAACGATATAACGGCTTGGCTAAATGATTTAGGAATTCCAGCAGTAGTTCACAGGAATCAAGTATCTATTGCTCGCATAAGTCTTCGTAATGATAGCGTGGAAAAACTAAAAGATTTAATAGGATCATATATACACCGTTCCATGCGAAAAAAGTTATTGTAAAGAAGCTTTCTGAAGAAGAACTACGTCAAGAAAGCATCGAGCCAGGAGCGTTGGTTTTTGTAGTTTCCCAAGCTTTAAACGACTCAGCGTGCATTTTGCTACTGTGCGCAGCACCTGGCGTCTTTTTAATTGATAAAATAAGGCTGTGACATTGAAAGGGTTCATCCCTGATGACATTAGAGTCTGTAACAGATTCACTCAATAAATTAAAAGGATCCTACGGAGGCAGTAAAAAATCCTCTGGATCTTTCATGCGTCCAGAGCATGTTAAATATAATTCACTCAGTAAAGCAAAAGATTTAGGTCGAGTTGTTAATTTATCTACAAGTATCACAGGAACTATTGGTACTCAAGTAGGAGCTAATACATTATTCTTCAAAGTAACAACAGTAGGAGAGTCAGATTTAGTTATAAAGAAACGTAGTGTTGGTAACAAATATAAAGATCAATACATATCTGTAGGACTGTTAAATTCAAATGCAGATTCCATTCCATTAAACATTGATGGCTTTGGATATATCAATGAGATTGCTAATACGATTCCAGAAGAGTCTGGATTTCAATTACCCAAAGGTACGTATTACTTCACTATCACCAATTCAGAGTGGGTGGAGATGCCTTTTGAGGTTGGCGTTCAAGTCGTGCGCTACGTCACCATAGCAGGTAAGGCAGGAGGTTCTCTGACTATGACTGGACGGATAGGTCTAGTCAAGATGTTTGGTTCCACTGATCCAGGAACGATGGTTCCATATGCCACTGTCACTCCTAAATCTGTATTGAAAAATATATCAGGTACTGCTGATGTTCAGGCATTGCCAACCTTGGAGTTAGCCATACTCAGAGGTACTGCAACCTTAAGTAATGTCAACTACGGAAGAATGAAAGCCACATGGAGAATAGGTGGAACAGCGAGTGGCGAAAATCAGAATACGGCTACACTAAATGTTACGACCCCTGGTGGTGGGTACGGTCCCTAAGAGACTGATTTACTGCCAAAATATAGATGAAGAACTAAGGCAAGCATGGCATTTTCTCAATATCTTGCAACCAAGATTCTGAGTTGGGTAAAAAACTCAACCTTCCCTTCAGCACTTTCGAATGTGTATGTTTCTCTGCATACTGCTGATCCAGGAACGGCTGGGACAAATAATGATGTAACGGCATCTGTCAGAGGAGTAGCTACTCGCGTAGGTATAGCAGCTACCGCTTTTAGCTCAGTAGGTGCTGCGTCCGGAGGAGGCTACGAGATAACTAACTCTATGGTGAGCCAACAGACTACTAGTGCGGCTAATACAACTGCCACTACAATTAGTCATTTTGGTTTATGGGATACAAGTAGTGGTGGTAATTTCCTTGCTTCTGGAACATTAACTACTCCAGTGGAAATACAACAAGGAGATACTGTTCAGTTCAATAGTGGAGCTATGGCAGTCAAGGTCGTGTAAGCTATCTCATTCCGGCAAAACGTCCGTTATTAGCAATATCAATGTGAACGAAACCATGATTAGATTGGTTATGGAGATTACCTGTCCAACGAGAATATAACCATCTGTATAGGCATTCGGTGTCATCATTAACGGGATAAATATCTAATGCCATTCCTTGATGATGTGCTTGTTCTTCTGCTGAGCATAAAGAGATGTCACCTTGTAGTGGAATATAGCCACCTGTAACCCCTAGAGCCCCTCCCCAAGCCTCTCTAATGGCTCTAAATTCTTCCGCTAAACGAATTAGGTTCCTTTCTATACGACCGCCCTCTACAGGTATATGTGAGTGATTGTATTGAAGTAATTCTCCTACAGTTATGTATTCAGCAACGAAGCTACTCATATCATTCCAATTTAAATCCTTTTTTGTATTGTCAGGCAGATGCTTCCAATGAGGAAGATAAATAATCCAAGGTTCTTTTTCTTCTTTGATATGAATCCAAGCATGTCCAGTATGATGAATGCTTTTGAATTTTGTAATTACTAATTCTTCCTCTGTATCAATTATGCGTTTACCTGTATCTGATAAATACATAGATTCAATAGGGGCTTTCTTGAGGCAAGTATCTTGAATATTTTTAAGCTTCAAAAAGCCAATAGACTCTTTTTTCCACTCTTCTCCTTCTATCTGTCTTCGTTTTTCTAATCCTGCTAAACGCTTTTCTTGATTGAATACATAAAGATTAAGAACACTTGGCATATTATCGTACAGCTCAGGCTGATGAAATCCTTCTTTTAGTAAATTTGAAATTTCTTCAAAACCTGTAGATTCATAAAAAGTTAATCCCATATTCCAAGCAAAGCTAATTAAGACTGATTGCCTAGTAGCTCCAAAATCACTCCAACCAGGTATTCGACTTAATACAGGTATGAATTTCTCTGCGATGATCTGCTCGGTATACCTGCTACATATGTTGTTATGACAAACGTCACCAAGCCTAACTGGTTCTTCGTTTGGATATCTAGTTAATCCTGTACATATTGTTGGTACGCCTACTGGATCAAGGTAAGCAGTCGTCTCGCATCCTTCTAACCTTGTGAGTAGCTCAGTTGCTAACGTTTTGGTCTGAGGATGGGTCTCCATTGATTTTGGCAAAACGAACTGACGGTTGAGCCATAGGCTCTTTCCCTTCTACCATTGCTATAGCAGTTTCTGTAGCTGCTTGCTCGCTAAATCCTTTTGAACACAAAATATCATAACAACGCATAAACGAATCAAACTTCGAATCTGGAGTCGATTCGTCATCACTTAGCTGCCCATAGAACTCTTCGTCACCTGCTAAACGCATTAGGCAAGCTGTGTTTTAACTTATGTTAACTCGCTATTTCTATAATCCCAAAAATTCGAGTGATTGGGGAGCTGTTTTCAAGTGTTCTGCAAGAGCAATTTTAGCTTTATAGCCATCAATACCTACTCTCTGTTGTATGCCGTAAGCGTACATGTGCTTGAGATTATTAGCTTGATTTGCTGCTGTATCTTGCTCCATAGCAGATGCCACTGCATCTTGCTTGATTTTATTGATTACTCCAGCATTGCTAGTTTGATCTCTGGTTTCTAGCCTAGTTGCTTGCTGTTGAAGTCTTGTAGATGTTTGATGAGCAGAAGGCGATAATGGACTGTTGTTCAGCTCTGCTGCGTTGATGTTTCTAGGAAGTCTCATAAGGAAAAGCCCGACTTTCGCCGGGCAATAACTTCTCGGTTAGCCGATTGCCGGAGCAATTAAAGCTACATCGCTAGATCCAGTAGAAGCTAGGTCTAGAGGGAAGTTATGAGCATTACGCTCATGCATAACTTCCATTCCTAGGTTTGCACGGTTTAAAACATCGCCCCAAGTAGGAACAACTTTACCAGTTGCATCTACTACAGACTGGTTAAAGTTGAATCCATT
>PAZU01000040.1 GCA_002715725.1 Methanobacteriota archaeon
CTTTCGAGAAAGAAACACACACCGTGATCGATCATGGACACATCGAAAAGATAGACAACATCGAACACGGTGATATCGATACCCACACTAAGAGGTTCTAATGAGTAACGACCAAAACCAAGAGAGGCTCTCCTATCACTACTACGAGGTGAAAGGAGAACACCCCGAGTATTCCAAAGAGCAATGCTTCAAGGAAGCTCAAATCCGCTTCGAAGCAGAAGCAGATTCTCATGGCTGAGCCTTGCAGGTACTGCGGTGGTGACTGCCCCAATCAACCTGATTACATGTGCGACGGTTATGCAGGAGATATCGATATGCTTTATGCCAAAGACACATTCGAAATTATCGACAACGACCCTCTCCACAATGACTGAATGGCATCTCCCATATAGTCACTGCCCTAAGTGCAACTGTCAGCACATGTTCACCTACAAACAATCTCATTCCTACAATCATGTCGACTAAATTCATTCACCAAAAAACTCCCACAGCAGCAGAGTTTGATGAATTCATCAACAATTCCCCTGTTGAGATCTTAGAGAAAGAAGAAACAGAACAGATCTACAACACTGGTGGAAAAATGTACCGCAAAATTAATTATGCTTTCAAAGTTCCATTCGACAAAGTTGAATATGAAGAATGGTGCATACAAAAATGTTTAGTAGATCTACTGAGAAATTACTGCGACAATCAAAGGATTCAATTTGGTGATGCAGGAGACATCCTCGCAAAGCCAAGAGACAATTTCGATCAAGAAATTACGTTAAGTGGCGAACAAAAGTCAGTTCTATTAAATTACAGCAAGATCTGGGACAAGCTGCTTGACTCTTAAAATACTTGACGCTTTCGCTGGTATAGGAGGATTCTCATACGCAGCAGAGCGGTTGGTCGGTGGCTTCGAAACTACACAATTCATTGAAATCGATCCTTACTGCCAGTCAGTATTAAAAAAGAACTTCCCTCACGTTCCTATACATGATGACATCACCACATTCCAGTCATACCAAGGAGAGTACGACTTACTTACAGCAGGATTTCCTTGCCAAGATTTGTCCGTGGCTGGATCGCAGAAGGGTATTGGAGAGGGAACTCGCAGCGGTCTTTTCTACGAAGTCATGCGAGTGGTTAGGATCGTTCGACCTCGATTCGTCTTGCTTGAAAACGTTAGAAATCTTATCTCGCACAAGCAAGGGGAAACCTTCCAAGAAATTCTCTTTCAAATTGCCAAAGCAGGGTACGATGCTGAATGGTCGATTGTTTCAGCTAGAGATTTGGGAGCCTGTCACAAGCGCGAGCGGATCTGGATCATTGCCTACCCCAAACACGATGGATTCCCTCCCTCTAAGGAGCCAAGAATCCATGATCAAGCAAGTGACAGAGACAAGGCCAGGAAGGACGAAACTATCCAACCTCAGGGAAGCAGTGAATCCAGCAGCGATTCAAATGTTCGAGGAACTTCGCAGTCCACTACTGCCGACTCCGAGAGCACAGGAACCGGGAAACACCAACCACGGTTACGGAGACAACCTGAAGGAGGGAGTTTGCAAGGAGCTGGGGATACCAACCAAGAAGTATCCAACCCTACCAACTCCGACAGCACGAGACCACAAGGACTCGGGTCCGAATCTCAATTACGAGAAGGCTCACCAGAAAAGAAGGCTAGCTGGTTCGGCGGTCGTCTTGACGAACAACCTTCCAACCCCATGCGCTCGGGATTGGAAGGGCAGATCAGGCCAAGGTTTCCAGGATCGATCAGGTGGCAGAGCACGCCAACTTCCAGACGCCTTGACCCGCACTGGAGAGAGTACTTATCTCAACCCACACTTTGTAGAGGAGATGATGGGTTATCCAATAGGGTACCTCGTCTAAAGGCACTCGGAAATACTATAGTTCCGGCTTGTGCTGCAGTTCCTCTACAAAGAATCAAACACTTATCCACTTACCCCCACTACGCAAATGACAATTTCAGAAACCGAAATTCATCTGAAGCTTAAAAATAGAAAGAGAGACCGATTTGTTATTAGTAAACTTAAAACCCATCTATCTAGAAAACAGTGGGTAGGTTACACGTGTGAGATACGTAAAGGAAGTAATAGAGGTCCAACAGCGGCATACATAGCAGAAGAAGGTATAGGAGGTTCTGCCTTTATTGATATAAACTTTGACCTATTCACTAAAGAAGTACTGACCGATATAGAAAACTATATATGGCATAATTGCTACTTGGATTACATGAGATATATGACTGAATGTCATACAGGCTTAGATATTAATGACATTGACTTCACAGACAAGAAACTAATCAGATACCTTGCTCCTTTCAGAAGGGCTTGGCTAGATCGAGACGTGGATAAATGCGAACTGTATGACGGTCTTATTAATTGGTGGACTCAGTACGTAGCAACTAACCATTACTACTCCAAGAAAAATAGAAAATAAATTTGGTCTTTCGCACGAAAATCCTTTCTTTTTTACAAAAAATGACTATCCCTTTCGAATACTTTGTCGAAGCGTACATCAAATTTGTTGTTCGCAAAATGTCTGACTCAGAAGTAAGAGCTCGCCTTACTCACCGCATGATTGAAACTGCTGGTACCAGCACAGAAGCACAACTCAAAGATGAAATTATCAAAGAATTCGACATCGAAACCTTAGACAGGATCCTTGCCGAATCAGAATCTTTAATGAACGAAGACAATGCTTTTGCTTCTGATATTGGAGATGAGAAACTGTAATGCAGTTACTTCATGCTTTATTTAAAGCAACTACCAACGACAGTCTTCCAATACCTACTGCACTCTCTTTGACTAAAGGAGAGTGTTATAGATATTGGTCAAAACTAAAAAATACGACCGATCCTAAAAAAGTTGCAGCAACTGTGGCTGAACTAAACAAAAGGACTGGTCGTATTGGTAGGGATCCTTGGAATCTTAGACAGTGGACTCAAGTCTTAGAGTCTCACTTATATAGGAAAGGATTGATTTAAACGCTTATACGTAAGCGATCTTTCTAACTGGCTTAACGTAGCTCTTACCTCTGTAAGTAAGAACAACACTTTTTGTCTTGCTAGATGTAGCTGTAGCCATGGGATTTACCTCCATAACAACACCCCCGTCGTGTGGTGCTGGGTGAATGCGACCAAGTGGTCCGACGATTTGATTTCATCATAACATTCGGTATAAACCGATACTGTATCACCTTGATACGGTTTTCGGGATCTTAACCTTTTGACATGAATTAAAGAGTATAGCCACGGCTATCGGGAAAGCGATGACACTTATAAGATTCCATATTAAACTGAAAGGCCAGGAGAAAATAATGATTAATGGAATCAAAGACCAGTGGGGTCAACTAAGAAAAAGAGCAGTTTTAGTTGACCGATTGAATAAAAAATGTTTAGACGCAAATTGGAGACCACTCTTATCTGAGTCGGAACTAGAAGATGCTAATCATCGTTTAGACGAGGCTTTTAGTATTTGGCAGTGGCGTTGGACTGGTAATTCAGTTAGTCTTGCGGGTACTATTAATCTCGCAGAGAAATCAGAAAATGCTCAGTTGCAATTCAGCACTAGTTGCTATAGCGTCTGAATTTGTAGGTACATTTGAACCATATCAATCGATACAGTTACATCCAGATAAAGAAGGTGGAGTATGGATAGCTTCTACCGATAAAGGCAACTGTGCCTGTATAGCTTATGACAGAGCTGGTCATGGCGATAGACCATATTATCTGTTACCTAACTCAGAATTGATTAAATCATGCAGAGGTATTAAGACAGCAACTAGAACATTAACTATAGACGGCTTGATAGGTAAGGTAACTACTTATAAGAAGAACAGTTCAGAAACGAAAGAGATACCTATCCATGAAAGCTCTAGTGACTTTCCTGATTTACCAGGTGCTATCAAAGGGTGTTTGGATTACTGGGAAACTAAGGAAGATCAGACTGCATCTGCAGGGAGATATAGTTCTTCTTATCTTCAACGAGCCATAAAAGGTCTGACTTCCCTCAATACATCGGTAACCTTACACTCCTATACAGGAGGTCCATTGAGAATACAAGAATCATCTGGAAATATAACAATCCTATGCATGCCTCAGACAGCAGAGCCCATACCTGAAGTTCCTGAGTGGCTTCGAAAATATTCACAATTAAAACCACATATATAGTGTTAAAAAAACTTGCATACACCATATAGAGAGGTAATCTGAATTGCCTCTCGCATATTAATTTTGACTACTGCAGTTTTTACTGCGCGTTTAGATACAACACCTCACCAAGTGGTGGTCAATGGAAAAGAGCAGCTTCAAGCACATGCATCTATAAATATTGCCACCCAAGAGTCACTTCCCATTGTTGTTCGAGCGTGGATATCTAGCAAAGGAACAGGACCAGCTCCTCGACTCCAAGCTAAGAAAAACGAAGATTTAGTATTAATTTCAGGAAATCTTCAACTAGGAGATAAAGGTACAGATGAGGATGGTTGCCTCATTATGAATCTTGCAACTATCTGTGATGCAACTCCAGATCAATTTATTAATGATGCCACGATTGTAGGCAGACTTGGTAACGATCCTAAGGCAAGCGATTCAGGTAAGAGTGTCAGTAATTCTATTGCTGTCAATCGTTGGCAAGGTAAAGATAACAAGCTAACTGACTGGTTCAAGATCAGAGGCTGGGGTTACAACGGAGAAAAACTACAAGAGAAATTTCCAAAAGGTAGCTTAGTAGCTGTCAATGGAATGATCGAAGCAAGACGTACACGTCAAGACAAGTTGTATCCAGAATTAAAAATACGCAATCTAACGATCCATGCAAGTGGTAAAGGAGGTAGTGCTCCTGATCCTTCTAAGGAAAGTTCTGCAAGTGGTTACGACCACGATCAATTTACTGGTCAAAATCCAGTAGGCGATATGCCACAATCATCTTCTTGGAGTTAACTCATGGGATTTTTTCCTCCTGATCATAAATTTGCTGCTGATTCCGCTCCTAAAGCAAGCAGTGAAAACAACGATAAATTTTATTCACCTGGCAAAGAGCTAAGTGATGGAGATTCCAATCACGTCATCGTCTGCGGTGGCTTTGATACTGGACATGTCATTAGTGGCTATAAGTACTTCAGACACGATGGTCAACCACATACCACTCCTTTCTCTGAGGGTTATCCAAAGAGCTATAAGGATGATATTGGTTTGAATTATGACGCTAAATTTATTCGTAAAGTTGAATATGGCGAACATAAAGAAGACGATCTTGATAAGCCAAAACAAATTCTTACATTTGTTGGCTATATAAAAGAAAGAAAAGACTTTGCCATCATTGAATTCAGCACAAGAGGATTACGCACTTCTTTAGAAGAAATTCTCGCTATGGATTCTTACGAGGTGAATGATGAAGGTGTTTACAACTTCATGATGAAACTATCTCGTAAAGGTGCAGGTACAGATACTGTTTATACTTTGACACCAGCTCCATTAAAAGCACCAGCAAGAGCTGCTGTGACTAAAAAATGGAACGAAATCAAAGAAAGTTGGTATTTACCTGCTCTATATGACAATGCAGACCCATTTGCTGGTAAACCTGCAGAAGCTACAACGAGAGGATTACCTCCTACTCATAGAGATGAGCTAGGTGCAGACCATGAAATTCCTTCATTAGCAACTGTGGGAGTTTCAGCAACAGATACGGATTGGATCTAATGCAAGGATTTATTATTCTCTTTTGCGTAATCATTTTGATTTACATCTTATTACGCAACATTCACTGGAATTATTAATGAGTAATTCCATCGCTCTTGACTCCCTTCGTGCAGCTTCATGCGGAAGGGACGTCAAGCACGTCATCGAAACTTACGGTGAATCCGAATGTAACAAAGCTTGGAAAGAATTAAGCTCTATAGAAAGAGCATCGTTGCAATTTGCCAACGCTTTTCAAGGAACTATTATTCACAACTACGATCATGGCATCCCCGCAGGAGAAGAACGACCACGGATTATTAATAGATCTGTTGAAAGAGACGAAGATAAATGGTGAACATTTAAAAACTATTTCAAAACACCTATCTGATATTTCGTATTTAGTTAATGGTTTTACATCTGGAGGATCTAGTCTCAATGGCTATCTTCCGGATGCTGGAACGTTAGCATATTTAAGCTTGATGGGTCCAGCGATTGCTCGTCATTTAGATAAGACAACAGGAGTAGAAGAGATACTTAAAGGTGGTGTTGAATTATCTAGAAGATTTACTGAAGAATATGCAGCCTATCAATCAGAGCAGCAACCTAAAGATTTATTAAGTTCATTAGAGTTTCTAACTTCTGAAGGAACAGAAGATTAGAACAGGGCATTCATTCGGATCTAGTCAATCTGCCAAAATATGTTCTGCCAGTGAGAATACTTCTATCGCTCGGTTTTAGCGGTAGGTGGGGTTAAGGAGTAAGACCCTAAGTAGATGAACACAGCATTATTTGGTTCCCATCGAGGACAGTCGGTATTACCAAGGGCTTATGAGAGGTCCTGCATTGAGGCCGACTGTAAGAGCATAAATGATGTAAGTCCCAGACAATTTGTCAGAATTCGTTACATTAGAAGTAGTAATGTAACAATTAATGACAAAACCTACTCGCTTTGAGGTAAATGGTGAACGTCATTATGTAACTGATAGAGCTGATAAATCATATCCTTCTGTTACAACAATATTAAGTGCAACATCTTCTGACAAAAGTAAAAAAGCTTTACTTAATTGGCAATTAAAGAATCCCAATGGTGCAATGCTCGCAGCCAAAAGAGGTTCAGCAGTACACCAAGCCTGCGAGGATTATATTCGAGGGAAAGAGATAACAATAGAAGAAGAATACCTACCATTTTGGAATGGAATATCAGAACATTTAGATAAATATGATGAATTTATTTGGTCGGAAATGCCTCTTCGTCCTGCTTGGAAATTCTGTACTGGAGAAGATGGAATTAGTAGAGTTTGGAGTCATAAATATATGTATTGCGGTTGTCCTGACTTACTAGGTATTCGCAATGACACAATCATTATTGGAGACTTCAAAACATCTAATCAACCCTATTGTCGCTATTACCCACAGAAAGGTACCAACAGATCTTTGTTTACTGGTTGGAATAAGTTTAATAAATGTGCCATGCAACTAGCAGCTTATGCTCAAGCATGTCAAGAAACTCTTGGTATTACTGTGGGATGTGCAGAGATTATCGTCTCTACGCCAGAAATAAACCAGAGTTTTATTCTTAACTCAAACGAACTTGCTAAATTCCATACTAAATGGCTGCAAAAGGTTCGCCGTTACCAAGAAATAAAAGAAGAAGAGAGGATAGCGAAACAAATTCTAAAAGATGCTAGGGATGACTTGACCAGTAGTGATGTAAGCACCGAGAAGAGCGACAAAGCCGATCATTGCCCAGCGACCGTTAGCTAACTCAGCTTCTGCGATGTAACCTTTGTAGTTTTCTATGACTTGAGGTTGAGTTTCTTTGGCAAAAATATTTTGTTTACCGTATTCAGTTGTAACAGAAGAAGAAGTCATTAAAAAATACCAGGGATAAGCTGTCCTGTGGTTGCATATGCTCCGATGCCTGCAACGACTCCAAGCATTGCCATCCAACCATTAAATTTCTCTGCTTCAGGTGTCATACTTTGTAAAGAATTGTTAACTTCTTAATTATATATTCCATTTTCATCTTATTTACCGTATAAACACCCATTCCTAATACATTATTTCTTATGTCACTAGTAAGAAATACTTATAGATTCTTCATTCCTTCCATCATGTCTTCGAATTGCTGTACCACTCCTGCGTTGTAAGCTTTTTCTTGTAGTAAGGTTGCTTGAATAAACTGTTGTTTATAAGCATCAGTATCCTTAAAAGATTTTGGAGCATTAGGAAACTTGAGAACATAACGCAAAAAACCATCTACGTATGGATTTTGAAAAATAACATCATTAATAGCTAGAAATAACCACCACATATAATCCTTATCTTTTTCTTCGACATTTCGAGCAGCACCTACAGAGCGAACACCCCCTTCGTCTAAACCAAATAAAGAGAACAGCTCTATATAGTCAGCCATGTCTTCACCAATTAACTCTTCGATTTCTGACACATCTATTTTTTTGGGTTTTAATAATTCACTTCGGTAGCAAAGGCAAAATAATCCTAGAAGTTGCTCTTTAATCGGTCTGTCGTAATCCTTAAGTTTCTTTGCTATCTCTATACACGATTCTTTTAAAGGAATATTCACATCTTGAATCACCTCTAAAACATAATCGTCTTTATCTTTTAAAAAATTATTTAAAAAAATTATACTTTCATCTAACTTATTAGTCATAGCAACTTTTTCTAAGATTTTAAATTAGATTTCCATTGAACGCAACAGAGATCCTGACTGTATCTTTCTCGTGAGGCATGACGTAATGAGGCAAGAAAGCAGGAAAGGCTATTAAATCTCCAGCAGTAGTATCCAGACTAATCGTATCTGACATTATTAAACCTTCTTTTTTGAGAGGTTCATAAAAAGCATGCATCCCATATGCTTGAGGATCACGTAAACGTAAACTCTTGTAGGTATCTGTTAGATACCACACCAATGAGATATCACAACTTGGATGAACATGGACATCGTTGTAATTACCTTTCCTACTAACATTTAGCCAAGCTTGATCAATTTTAAATTTCGGAAAAGACCGAGAAAGTTTAAGGATCTGATCAGAATATGGAAATTTCTTTAAATCCAAGTCATGTTGATAGCCTCCTTTATTGGATCGTTGGCTACCTTTGGGATTATCTTTTTGAAATTGCAGAGCCCAATCCACGCTACCTTCTACAGGGTCTCCATTAATATGCCAAAAAGGAATAGAAAAAAGTAATTCACCAGTCATTAGCAGTCGTGATACCACTCAGCTAAATTTTCTCCTACTTCAGCCCCTTTCTTAGCTCCGAAAGCACTAACAAAACCAGATGCAACCCAACCGATAATAGGTATGGAAGAAACGGAAGGAGCGATATACTCAGTAGCTGCCGCAGCGCCAACCGAAGCCCCAACTCCTGACCCGGCTCCAGCTTTTTTGATGCAGGCGATTTGTTCTGCTGTAAGTTTTCCGTCTCCTGTTCCTTTGGTTTGAAAGATACCTGGTCCCATCATGTGCTGATGACCCTCCATTGTATATTGCTCAAATTTGTAGATCTTCTTATCCTTGCTGGTACCACCAAACAGTCCAGTCTTCCCAGGAATAATAAGATCCTCCCTCATCTCCATGACTTTCGGATCATTCATTCGATGCGTGATGCTATAACCATCTTTACTAGCATCGATCGTGTACTGACTGTATTGTCCGACAGGTAAATCAAATTTAGGAAGTCCTGCTTCTTTATTAGCAATTAAACTAATCATCCAAAGGTGAGACAGTCCAAAGGTTCCTGCAACTGCAATGACTGCGGTTTTTTGCAACCAATTATTATTTGTCAACGACATAATCAAAAGTACTTTAAATAGATTTTAGAATAAGAAAGTTAATTTGCAATTCCCGAAATAAACGGCATACTCTTTATGCATGGTTTTAGACGAGAAGCAGAAGTGCCTACTATTCCTGAACTGATCCTAACGACACCACTCGGAGGAACAGTCCATACTTATCCAATTACTGGAGGTAAGACAACTTTTATTCGCCACCTCGCGTGTTATTTAGGATCATGTAGATTCTGTAACGATCTAGAAGAAGCAACTAATCATTTAAAACAGGTAGAACCAATTGAAGAAAATTGAATTCAGCGTCCACCCAACGCTTAAAGACAAGCCAAGTAATTGGGCTGCGGCTTACGGAAAGAACTGGCGGCGTCAAAAAGGTACCTTACACGACCTGAAAGATCACGTCAGTCATGGCGGAGCATTCATTGCCTCTGCAATGATCTCTGGTCATAGGAATAGTGCCGCTTTTGATCATTCCGACTTAGCTGTTGTAGACATAGACAACGGTTTAACGTTAGAAGATTTCTTTAAACATCCTCTTTCTAAATCTGCAGCTTGGGTTTATACCTCGGCTAGCCATAGACCAGAGCAAGGGAAAGATCGATTTCGCATTGTTTTTCAACTGCCAGAGAGAGTTTCCGATGGGGAACTTTATAAATCTATTACAGGGTTATTAATTAGATCTTTAGGTGGTGATGCTAACTGCTCTGATCTATGTCGTGTGTTCTACGGCAACAGTCGATCTTCTCATCCTCTTTGGCAGCCTAAAGCAGAACTAACGCCAGAAATTATTAGTGATGCACAGAAAGCATCTGATTTACATAAATCAACTTACAACTCTCAATCGGCTGATGTAGATGAACACTCCATTAATTTGGCTGCTTACTGTCTCGAGCATGTCCTTGATCCCACCAGCGATGGGGAGCGAGATCGCTTTTGCAATATTACCCGAGCAGCCAGCACTGGAGGATCTGCATTGTTCTCCTATTGGTCAGACTGGGCATCCCGAGGACATCATGGAAAAGGAAAAAACTCATCCCAAACTTCAGAAAGATTTTTCAGGGGATGGAGAGGACGATCATTGGCTACCATCTTTTGGGCTGCCGATACTCAATCACCAGACTGGAGAAAATCTTTACCATCTGAGTTGAAAACACAAACTGGAGATTTCAAGCTAGGAGTACATGGCAACGCCTTTGGTGGCTATGATCACGAAGATTTTTTCGGGGAAAGCGAAACAACCCGATGGGATGATGAAACAGAAGAAAAAATACAAGGATTATTTGACTCAGACAAGCCATGGTCACAAGTCGCAGTACTAACTAAGCCAGATCAAGAAACTGAATCGCGAGAAACTATTCTTCCAGAAGTAGCAGCTCCTTTTGATCATGATGAGCCAGAAGAACCAACTCCCCCTCGCAGGAGAGGCGGCGGTAACGATGAAGATTTAGTTGAAAGAATTAAGGATTTACTCAACGCTCATTACAACGGTCTAAGACTGAATTGTATGAGCCAACAGCTTGTCTACGGTCCTCAAAATAATCCACAGGAGATTCACGATGTTTCTCAATCCTATGTTTATATATCTAGAGGCCAAGGGCAAATCTTTCCTAAAACTCTCGTTTTCGATTTAGCAGGAGTGATAGGTTATGAGAATCGTTACCATCCTGTAAAGTCATACCTTGAGCATTGTGCAGCTACCTCAGACATCTGTCCTTACTTTGACAAGATTGCTACTGAAATATTAGGAGTACCAAGAGATAGCATTCAAAATCCAATCATGCCATGTGGTAATCACTTGGCTGATGTAGTTATGAAGCGATTCTTAATTGGTGCAGTTGCTCGCGTATTAAATCCTGGGTGTCGCCATGACTGGATGCCAATTTTAATCGGTAGCCAAAATTGCGGTAAAACAACTTTCTTCCAATATTTAACTCCTCCTGCAGTGAATGACCCCGGTAATTATCCGTGGGTTGTCACGATGCAGCAAGGAATTGAATATCTAAAAGAGAAACCTCATGCTTTACATGCTGGATGGTTTGTCGTGATGGATGAATTTGAACGTTACTGCAAAAGAAAATATTCAGAAGAATTGAAAAACCTTGTTTCAGTTTCAGTCGACAGGTCTGCAAGGAAATATGAGAATGAGAAATCTTATCCTCGTGCTTTTGTTTTAGGAGCAGCGACTAATAACTCCGACTTCCTTTGCGATCCAACAGGAAATCGTAGGTTCATGCCAATCATTGTTGAAGGCAAGGTTCCCTCTAAAGACAATCCTGCTGTAAAGATTATTGATTTAGATCGTTTAAAGAAAGATCGCAATTCAATCTGGGCAGCAGCATATAAAGCTTACCTTGATAATCCTGTGCATGTCTTCTCCAGTTACGAGTTAAGTTTCATTTCTGACTACCAAGATTCTTTTACCAGAGATACTCCGATTGATTCGGTTGTAACTCGTGCTTTAGAGACTAATTCCAGTGGTTACCACGGCGATAAATCCTATGTTGTCTTGGCTGATTTGTTCGGATGGATCGATGTAAACGTTTCTCAACAGGGGCAAATGAATACTCCTGTAACAGATTGTTTAAAAAGATTAGGATATAAACCGAAAAGAATCAAAAGAAATAATAAAAGTCAGAGGGTTTGGATCAAAGATTCCTGAGATTCTCAAGACTAGACTAAAACAATCCAACCTTAAGACTGCTGATATAACTTAATCGGCGGTCTTTTTTATTGGGGCTTTGACATCAAAGGTGCCAGGGTCTCTCTTTGTATTTCCTTGTGCGGGAATAAGTCTTACTAAGAAGTACCAGGGGTGCCACCTATCTACAAAACCCTTCTCGATTCAAAATAAAATTATTCACTTTTTTCTTCTCTTATTATTTACATATGTGAAGAAGTTAGTTATAAATAACAAGAAAGGAGAATATCTCTAAAAAAGTTTATAGACACCCTGTCACCCCCGGTACCCTGGTCACACTATGACTCATCCAATGTACAACACTGACCGAGCAATAGTGGATCGGTTATCATCGAAACCATTAGACGAGTTATCCAATGCAGACATTGTCAACGCAGCACGACTTCTTATTCGTTATAACGGCTTATCTGACGGTAAAGATATTCGAGGTGATATTGTCTTGGCGCTTCATAAGTGGAACAAGACTCCCAATCAACTTCACGTTAAAGCAAGGGAAATCTGGCAAGGAGGATGGAGACCAAGCGATCTCCTAAAAGACGAAGTAGGATCAGGAGCCGACGTTAACGCAGCTTGCGGCTCATAGAAAATAAAGTCTGAGTATCAACAGGGTCTGTATCAGGAGGCCCCATGGATTTATATTCCAATTGTTGTTCTAAGAATTTTATCTTTGCAGCTTTTTCTTTGATTTCTTCTTGCAACTCTTCAATGTGATCTTGATAAACAGTAATCATACTTTTGAGTTGAGTAACTTCGTTTTCGAGATCCCAATCCACGACTCAACGCCTTGAACGAGATGAATTTTCCAGTTGCCTTAACCGCATTTCATGATCTTTGACATCTTCCTTTAAAATTACTATATCTTTACCTAGTTCATTTCTAAGTAATTGGACTTCGTGAAGGATGGCTTCCATCCCTCTTTTCATACTACCTTGGGTGAAAGCAATCCTCCATAACGCTCCAGCAGAGGCAACTCCAATAACAGCGGTAATTTCTAGCAAAATGAAACCTCTTTACATCTTTATTCTATGTCATCTTTAAGACCACCTCGATCTCCGAAAAGTTGGGATCAACGTTTTCTATACGCAGCAAGGATGTTTGCTAGTTGGTCAAAAGATCCTAGTACTAAAGTTGGTGCCGTAGCAGTACGTGATAGACGAATTCTAGTCGAAGGTTATAACGGTTTACCGAAAGGAATCACAGATTCCGACATTAGGCTCAAAAATAGAGACACTCGTTTAAGCATGACAGTGCATGCTGAGATGAATTGTGTAGCTTATGCGGCTCGTAATGGGGTATGCCTAGCAGGAGCAACAATGTACGTTTGGCCTTTGATGACCTGTAGTCAATGTGCTTCAGTTCTTATTCAAGCAGATATAGCATCGATTGTTGTTCCAGATTTTGTTGAACCTTTTAGATGGCAAGAATCATTTGACAAAGCAAGAGAGATGTGCGTAGAGGCAGGGATAGCGGTTCACCGTATTCCTATGGAAGGGTCTATAGATGGAGTAGAAGAAGAGCCCGTAGTCAAGTAAGGGTTGATAAAAATTTATCACTAGTTAGATTGACTACCGTAGCTGGTAAGTGAATGACTACACGTTTCGCATGGAAAAACTACAAATTGGGCATAGAGTGAAACATAAAACAGACAATAGGGATGGATTTGTAATAGGAACGCCAGCGAATGAGCTAGTACCTATAGCAATAGAAGGCAGTACTCGAAAGGAGCAATGGCCTGTTTCTCTTGTCCTAAAGAAACCAAAGAAGCAACAACTACCTTTATTTGGCGGAACATTTAAACCACCTACTGGCTTTCCTCTTAATATCTAACTATGGCTCAATGGCCTTTACCTCCTAATCTTCACAGTGAAATAGCAGGGGGACCTATTTGTTTTCATGCTGATCATTCCATAGGATCTAAAGATGGATTGATACCTAGATACACAGATAGTCACGCCTGCGTAAAATGCATTAGTGCTTTAACTGAAGGTCGCTTATCTTTAGATGTTCATAAAATCGAAAGAAAATATCGTCGACGTTTTTTAGAATTTTGGTCGTTTGTTGAAATAAAAGATCCTGATGAATGTTGGCCTTGGCGGGGTAAATACCATTCAAGATCTAACTCTAGTTATTTTCCCATACCTAGACATTGGGGATCAGGCAGGCAATATTCTGCTCAACGTGTTGCTGCTTGGTTTACTTGGGGAGATATAGGAAGGCTACCTATTAAAGCTGTATGTGGAAATAATAATTGCTGCAATCCATTGCATCTCAGGGTGAAAGGAGTACCACATTTCTTTCATAATCGTCATATGCAGTTAATTGACTTGGAGTTCAATTCCAACAAGTTGACTCATGAGACACAGCTATTCTTAGAAACTACTTGCGAGAAAGATCCGCGTCGATTCGAAAAGATACAAAAAGCTAATAGGCTATGGATTGACTTCAGATTGCAAGCCAACGGTCCATTAAGTCCTTTTACTATGGGAGACAAGACAGCCTCTGACGATCCCTCTATTTCTTTCACCTAATATATAAGTATTGGTAATTAATCAACTACGATAATGTCTTTTAACGCCAAGCCCGGCCCGAATATTAGTAACTCTGATTGGTCAACTCACAGGTGGAGTAAAGGAGGTATAAGTGGTAACTATCAAGACTATAGAGACCTGATTGGCGCCGACATATTCGCAGGGTATGGCGACGATAACATATTTTCTAGAGACGAATTAAATGCAATAGCCAATAGAAAATACGATATTCGCGGAGATGGCAGGGCTCCACATACTGGTAATTATTTTGATCAAGGAGCCGCTACTCAAGATGCAATCGCTCGCTTAATAACTACGAAAGGTATTAAGACTAGTGATGACATTCTTAAACAGTATGGTTTAAGACAAGACCAAGCGACTGGAGATATTATTTCTAGTGCAGGTTATAACCACAGTGCGTTTGGTGCAGGGGCAGGAAATAATGCTACTTGGGAGGGCTACGGTTCCAAGGCCGACTTTGGTGGTTCACATTACTCTTATGATGAGTTCGAAGATGGAAAGATTCCTACATGGAGATACTCATACCAAGGGGATTGGACGCCTACTCCAACGACTAATGAGCCAGATCCTATCTTATCTGAGGGTTCAGGAGGAGATCCAACAGACACTAAAGAACATTCAGATAACCAAAAAGAATATCTTAAGTTCACTTATGGAGATGATGATAAATCTGTCAAAGTAAAACAAGGTTTTGACGACCCTGACATCAAGGCAGCATTCTTAAGTGAATTTATGAAGCCTGAGAATTTAAATGCAGATGGTTCTTATAAATATGTCACACCTGGTCGTCAACTTGGAATCGACTTAACCTACCCAGAACAACAAGGATCAATACCCTATGTCAGTCCTAAGCAGTACATGAGAAACTTCATTGCAGCTCCAAAATTAGGCAGTGCCTCCGATCTAGCATCTAGTTTAAAAACCCTATCTGACTTGAAAGCTTAATGAATTGAATTAAACTAAAAGATATAAATATATAAGACAACATGTCTTCATCTCTAGACGCATTAAAGAAAACACAATCTTGGAATAAAGACCCTGAATTTTCGTCTTGGTTACAAGGTGTGTACAAAGAGGATCTTGGAAGAGATCTAGGAGCAGAAGGTTTGGAATACTGGGGCGGAGATCATCGTGGTGAAGATAGCTCTTATCACACAGGAGCTGGTCTAACTACTGGTGGAAAAGCTGCAACTTTAAAATCTATCAGAGATAATATTCGTCGTTCCGATGAATATAAAACTTATCAAGCAGGGAAAGGAGACGACGACGACGGAGATAATGGAGATAACGGTGACGGAGGAGACGGAGGAGATGGAGGAGATGGAGGCGATGGAGGAGATGGAGGCGGAGGAGGTAACGCCAACGTCAATCTAAGTGGTTTTTCTGATACTCTTCCTGAGTACGAAATCAATGATGCAATGGATGCTGCCACTTCATGGGGTAACAGACAGATCGACCATTACACTATGAGATTTCTTCCTGAGTGGAAGAAGTCTACTAATTTAGCAATTGATGAAGGTACTGCTGGTCTTGGTTTCCATGCCAATAGAGCCTTTACTTTAGGTGCAGATGGCACGCCTAAAGCAAGATTTACTATTCCAGAAGCGGAAGATCCTAAAGATATGTTTGATTACTACTATGACA
The DNA here is from genome assembly GCA_002715725.1 of Methanobacteriota archaeon. Taxonomy (GTDB): domain Archaea; phylum Thermoplasmatota; class Poseidoniia; order Poseidoniales; family Poseidoniaceae; genus MGIIa-K1. The sequence goes on from PAZU01000040.1 coordinate 16,386, forward strand.
AACTCTACGGCAATAACAAATCTTCCGGCTCAGGCGTTACTATTGATGATTTAAATAAAAAAATTGATAGTTTAACGAAGCAACTGAACGACGCGAAAATACTTGCCAATGACGATGATTGACAAAACTTAATAGATAAGCACTTGTGCTTTAGTTGTTAGGTATTAATATCGACGCGAATGTACTTAATAAACTGTGTTCAAAGTTTGCACAATAGCGGCTACAGAAATGCCGCAAAAACTAGTTTGCAAAGCATTATTGACTTCTAAAGGAGATCATTTAAATGGTCTTAATTCTTCTTTTGAATTTTTAGATCAACCATTTGAATATTGGAATGACAGTGACTGTGGTAAATCTGTTGCTCAATACTATACAAGAATCAGTCAAAAAGATCCTACTTATGGTTTATTCACTCCTTTCGAACATCCTTCATTAACACTTGATATAGAAGCAGATCATTATTCTCTGTTTCAGTTAATTGTTCAATCATCTCACGTCACGTTTGATATAGAACCTCTCCAAAGTATTGCTGGTGATGTGCGAAAAGAAATGATTGATTTTCCTCATAGCGAAAACAAAATTGAAGATTGGTTTTACGTTAGACAGCCAGGTAATTATCCAGATTTTTCACGCAATAGAAATCCATTTACGCCTGAACATAGAGAAGAATTATTAGCCGCTTGTTCTTCTTCTGTCTATGAATATGCTCAAAGAAATGATGCTCAAATAGATTGCGCTGAAAGACTTTTTCCTATGAATATATTGCAGAAGGCCACTGCTTCAGGTAGTCTGCGAACATGGCTACGTCTTTTAGACGTTAATTCTAGACCTCACAACTCACATGAGATGCAGAGTTTGATACAACTCATTGCTGACGAAGTATCAAAATGGACGCCACAAATCTATAGTTGGTGGTCTAACAACTATCGTTCTCAGCAATCTATATCTTTCTAACTATGAATGTTTTAGTTACCGCAGCTCAAATACATGAAGCATCTAGCGATGTTCTAGATATTTGTAATTGCACGAGTCAGGTTCTTCCAGACTCTCAATACGCATGCATACTTCCTCAAGTAAAAGAGTTAGAAGAATCATGTGATCAATTACTCGTTGACCTTCAGTTAGATCTTATTCATGGCACGTCCAAAGCCCATAGAGCTATTAGTTAAATTTTTCCCAGAATTAACTGATAAAACAGTAGCTTCAGCTAATAAAGAAGCATCAAAAGAATTAAACGTTCGCATTTGTGAAGCGATTATGTCTGACATGATTAGACATGCAGACACGATTAGGAGCTACTTGGGAGAAGGGGCTATTATATTAAACCTTTTGGCTGAGCATGCTCAAGAAAAAGAAAACTATGTGAATAAATATATGATGGAGCAAGATTTGATAGATGCAGAACAAAATAAAGATACAACAGTTGTTGAATTCTGCAAAGATGCTTTACATACTTTCGATACGACAGATTTTACAAAAGAAATATGTTTAATTTTGATAGACAAATCAGGTGGATCAATATTAAAACTACCTCGAGAAAATCCTGCAAAAAGAATTCAAGCGATGATGAATGATTTATAACTTACATGATTACAAGATTACCGGAAAGACCTAATAAATGTGATCTTGCACCGCCTAAAGATGTTGTGCTTGGAGCTAAATCAGTTCTAGGTTCTATTGATTTTGATCCTTATTCAACTAAAGATATTAATAGATTAGTTAGTGCTGCTCGTTTTATAGATAGAGACGAAATTAGTTTAGAACAAATTATTTATCAAGATTGGGACTGCCCTGGAGATAAAAGAGTTTTCGTGGGAGCACCTACTGGAGCGGCTTTAACAAGACGTTTAATTAACAAAACTTTAAAAGAATACAGAGCGGGTCGCATAGAACATGCTGTCCTTTGGTTAGCACATAATGAAGCAATTATTAGGGCTCCTTGGTTATGGGATTTTCCTATTTGTATTCCTTTTACACGTTTAAGACCTACTTGGTGGGATGACGAATTAGAAGTATTTAGAGCAGTAGCTCCATCTGATTGGTCAGCTATTGTCTATCTTCCTCCGCCACATCCAAGCAATAGATTTCAAACAATGATAGGAAAATTCCATACTGCTTTTAGTCATTTAGGACGTATTGTATTCAATGAATACAGTGGTGAAACAGACTGGGAAGATGCATATAAAAGTACAAAAAAACATGCATATAATTACAGGGAATAATGCTAGAAGAAAGTTTATTTGATAAATTCCCTGATTCTTTTATTGCTCCTGATGGTAATAAATATTTGAGCATTCGTTCAATTGTTTATGATTCATGGATTACATGGCAAGATGCTATACCTTTTTCTAAAGATCAGCATCAATTATTAACTTCAGAAATACATAACAATATCATTGAATTGGCAACCAAAATACATAAATTACATCAATCTTTCCCTAACTACAAAACACTCACAGAACCTCCTTTTGAATTTGTTCTATGGTGGGATCCATTAGACAAAGATCCTGCATGGAATCAAGGTAAAACATGTCGATTTATGATTGATGAATTTACTTCTGCAGATATTGAATATTACAATTCCAATAAGAAAAATAGCAGGCTATCTGTTAAACCTTTGACTAGAAGATTAGTTGAAGTAACTCTAAGTACCTAGATCGCGCCGAGCTTCCCATGAAGCTGCTCTACCACCATATTCTCCACTCCCTAGTTTTTCGAATACCTTTTTCTTTTCTGCAGCTTCAGCAGATCTCCTATTTAAAATATTGAGACCTGTACCCATGTCGATACTTTTGCGACCTCCTGTGCTTCCACCATAAGATTGAGCATTAGCATTAGCTAGTCTTGCTTCTGCTAAGTATTTTCTGACCAATCCATCAGTCTTACGATTTCTATAAGGAGCGCTTGAATTGCCTCTCAAAACTTGTTACGACTTGATTCCTTTTCTATCCTAGGCAAAATGGAATCATTAATGGAGAAGACACGTTTTGATCTCGTCCCTTGGCAAGCTGTTGGAGACATCGCTGACGTTCTCGGCTACGGCGCTCGAAAGTATAGCTCTAATAATTGGTGTAGGGGAACTGAGTGGGGGCGTTACTTTGCCGCGTTATGCAGACACCTCTTTGCCTGGTGGAGAGGAGAGGATAATGATCCAGAGACAGGATACTCCCACCTTGCCCATGCCGGATGCTGCCTCCTCTTCCTCATGGAATACCAACGCAATGGATGGGGTACCGATGACAGATTCACCGGCCCCGATAATGAGACCTTCACAAAAGGAGATGGAAGATAATTAATTTTCTATTGACTTAACTAAATCTGACACGTCAATCAATGCGTCGATTCTTAAAGACATATCTGCAATATGTTTAGCGACGATAGGCTCTTCCGTTCTAGCAGCGAAGGCCAAAGTCTCACGCAATCTTGCTTGAGCAGACCTTAATCCCTCCTCTACTGTTTTAGTTAATTTCATGGTTTTTGCTGCTGAAGTTGTTCGAAATTTTTGAGCATTGCATCTAACTCTTTCATTTTTTCTAAGTTAGCTTGGGCTGCTTTTAATGTAGACGTAGATGGAACTCTTGCTTGCTCTGATTGCTTAGGGGGAACCGTAAATGGATTAACAGGATCTTTTTGGACAAAACTACCAGCAACCTTGCCACTTATTTCACTCTGCACAGCTTGCATTACTAAAGGAGGTACTTGATTGATAGCAGATTGCACTTCATTGCGAGAAATCAAAGTAGGAATAACTCTTTCCACAATATCTACTCTTTGGATTAGCTCTTTGTATTCGCTGTGTTCATGAAAATCAAGCTCTTGTTTTCCCCTGAGCTTTGAGGTAATTGCACTGCCAGAAAAAATTCCCACCAAAACTGCGGCTGCTCCTGCTATTAATGCTTCCATCTAGTTAATACTCGTATCAGTAATAGTGTATCGAGTTATTCTTCAGATTCAAGGACTATAGAATCCATATCTAATTCCATGTTGGCTTCATCAAAAATGTTTTGCATAATTTCTTCTGCCTCTTGAACAGAAGGAGCATAACCATTTTCTTCTTCAAATTCTTCACAAGTGCTACTAGGAATAGAGGCTGTACCTTCGTTTAATTTAAAATTAAACCCAGCTTCTCTTGCACTATCCAGAAAAGCTGCCTTCTGCCTGAACTTCGCCTCCCAGCAGTCTAGTAATGCCACAATAAGCTCCTCTCTGCTGTAGTGCTGTATCTCTATCGAAATTTTGTTGAGAGTAAACTGTTGCTCGAGGCTCAAATCTATCGGCATGTCTTCCTCCTTTTGCTATTAACCATAAGTCTAAATCCTCTGTAAGTCGTGGCTTGGTCCATGATTCAATTCGTGAGGCTCGTTGAACACAAAAGAAACTTTGACTTTTGTACCAAGATTGCCAATCACGAGAAGAACCTTTGTTAGCATTGCATGTTCTGCAAGCTGGAACCAAGTTATTTCTCATACTATCGCCTCCATGGATTCGAGGCTTAACATGGTCAATCGTGAGATAATTAGGCTTGTCACCACAGTAAGCGCAACACCCCCATTCATCTTTGATTGACTGGCGAAATCTTTTACGTGCGGCTTTTCTCGTCAGTTCGACAAGACCAAACACGTAATTTCCCCAGTGCTCTGGTGTCAATCGGAATATTCGGTTACATTTAGATTAAGAAAAATTCAAGTTGATTTTTTTGTATTCACTACTGGAAATCATCTAGGATTAGAAATGGCACCTAAATTATCATGAAAAACCCTTTTCATATCCTCGGCGTATTAGGCTTTCTCATGTCTGGTGGCATGCTTCTTTCTGCTGGGATAGTCAGTTTTTACCTCAGTACTCCAAAAGGAAAAGAAGCAGCACAACAAAGATTAATTAAACAAGTTGGACCGATTATCCAATCTCAAATCAAGAATGCACTACCTGGTATCGGTGGTAGTTCTTCTAATGGCACTAGCAGTTTTCTATCTATTCCTAGTTCCACTGGGCCAGTTATGCCAGTTAACAAGTAAAATCAGTGGGTTCCATCCCTCGGATCGGAGTCAGGGAGATATACGTCCCTCAAGTTCCGACGTGGGCGATTGATTTACCTCTAAGTATTCCTCAAGCCCCTCCTGTCACGCTGCAGATAGGATTCCCAACCGTTGAGATGCCAGGTTGCGTAGAGGCTAGAGAGACACAAGGTAATAACAAACTTGCAGAAGAAGACCCTCAAGGCAATCTAACGCTCTGTACTGGGCCAGGTATGCCCTATTTCAACCCTCCTGAATTCGACCCCAGCAAAGAATTGGTCGTGATTCCCATGGAGAATCAGGTCGACCTTGGAGCAGTAAGTGGACTGGGAAATAATTCTACAAATAATGAACAATCTTCAAAGGGAGAGAATCAAAACACTAATATTCCTGACGTCAACTTTGACGGTGTTTCACCTGTTATCCCTGATTTGCCATGTCCTAGACCCGGAAGTCCACCCCCTGGAGCCTATGGAAAATACGGCACAAAACGAGTTACTGGTTACGAAAAAAGTGCTAATGGCGAATGTATCACGCTATATGAAGATATAGCATTACTCAATGTCATAAACAACTACACGCCCCCTCCGGCGACCATCCTAAATACTACTTCGATAGCTGTAGGCGCAACTCTAGGGGTGGCCCTAGTGGGCCAACCTCTCCAGCAGTACTTAATGAAGGTTGTGAAGCCTCTTGCGAAGAAAGTGACGAAGATTGTTCTAAAGAAGATTCTGAAGAAACCTGAGAAGATTCTGTCGGTTCGAGAACGGATGATTGATCAGAGGAAGAATCGAAAGTAATAGGATCGATTGAATGACTGTGATTTAATAACACTCCTGGCGGCGAAGTTAACAAAACGTCCTCACATATAACTTTGTATTTGCTGGTCGGATCCCACACTATGCCCTCCTTCGCTAAGGTTCCACAATGCTTCAATCTTGAAATTTCATAGTCAAGTACCCTTAAATTTAATTGTGCTTTCCTGAGGGCTATCTCGGTGGCAGCAGCGTCCTTACAAAGAGACATCATCTCCTTATCTAGTGGTCGACTCCATTGAGCCGTTACACCAAGGTTTAGGGAGTAGTTATCCTTCTGCAAGGTTTGCACTGTCTTATACCATAAGATATCTCCGGGGTTATCTGGAGCACCATCTCCATCAATATCTCGAACGTCGTATACCGGATCTTCGTAGGTTTCAAAAAATGGCTCTTTAATATTCGCAGAGCGTCCAACATAAGGAGATATTGTTAATGTTTCTGATTGGCATACCACACCATTGGTAAAAGCAGACTGCATGAAGTTTCCTGTTAGGACTTGGTATGCATTGACATTCGCTTGACCGGAAGAATTAGCCACCGGATTAGAGGTAGCAGATATTCCTCCCACGTCACTTGCCTTGACAATCGGACAAAAAGGAAATAGCATTAAAATGCTAAGAACCCTTGGTATCACTGAGAAAATACGGAAACCGATTCTATCGTTGTGTCCGTTTCTATGGTTCTCGTTATGGTTGTGCGATTCTGAAGTCCGGGTCCGGAGTAACTGGATTGAAATTGGAATGAACCCCCTGGTTGAGTCAGTGTCCAGTTCGGTTTGTTTTGAACGTCGAGACCTGTCCATTTAGTCGTTATTCCTGACGCAGCGGTTGTATTTGTATTGATTATGGCAGATGGTTCAATAGATGCACCATCTAAAGATATCCCTGTGCCACTTACCGTGTATTGCCAACCGGTCGCATAGTCTTCTGAGACTATCGACTCAGATATCACAGATCGCGACGTCGTTGTTTGAGTGAGTTGTCCGGACGAGAAGTTCGGGACGACGGGAACCGCACCTACAGGTGTGACAAATGCAACCGCCGCAATTACTGCATACTTGAATGTCGATGTTACGCCAGCAATTGGGGCAGCCAGTCTCCCTAATACATGAGTAGACATATGACATCTACTTCACATTCAGAGTAGATATAAATTGTCCAATAGCTGTAGTACCGGCTCCACCTGCTACGAGTGACGTAACTGTTCCACCAGATAAACTTGAGACTCCACCAGCCAACGTACCTTTAGTACCTCCGGCAAACGTGGTAGTGCTTCCGAAAGCCGGAATGGACTGTACCTGACCGGTTGTGGTTGACACAGTTGAACCGGCATTAATTGCAGGTATGGCGTCTCCTTGGAGCCAACTTTCTGAAAAACTAAATTGATTTCCGGAGACATTTAAATCGTATGTACCGGCTTTCATTGTCGGTGCGGCAGTAGCTGATCCTGCTGTTAAGCCTCCAAAAACGTCGCTATTACCAGTACCAACTTTTATATTTGTACCAGAAACGCTATATGTGCTTGGCACCCTGGCTGCAACTGATGAGGCACCATCTACGGTTAATTGAACCGAAGAACTCAGACTATGTGTGATGTCTGCAAAAGCAGGTGCTGCAAGGGATGTAAACAACAGCGCTGGTAAAACTATGCGCTTCATGGGAAAAATTTAGACGTCTCTACTTATAGTAGGTAATTATTTTTTACTACAGATTTTTTCCTTTTGCCAATGTTGCATGCGATACTGTTGCCTAATAATTTCTTGACAATGGGGGCAATCGCAACCCCTGTAAATCAAGGGTTCACTTTTTAATTCTTTGACCGCTGTGCCCATGAGCAATACCTAACTCGTGCATTTTGGCATGTTCATCAATGGGATCTCTTAAATCTTTAGATCCACTTCCAAGAGTTAAATAAACTCCATAACTTATAGCCCCTAAAAGGATGGTAACTAAGCTACCAATCACAAAAACTAATTGAGGGTCTACCGTCTTTTCGATCATAAATATGCTTTAGATATATTCGTAGCAAACCCTATTAAGGTTACTCCCGCTGCTAGTACGGCTGCAGCACCTATGACCCACTTTTCTACTACTTTGAGGCGTTCACGTAACTCCTCTTGCTTCTCTTCCAATCTTTCGATTTTAAGAGCCTGAACCGTCAGCTTCGTTTCCTGTGCAGCATCTGAAGCATTTACATGTGAAGGATTGTCGCAAGTCATGATTTCTTAGAAGAGTCAACAATATCTGCTCCTAGTATCTTAATCGGAGTCTCTACACGAATTGTTTGGAAGCCACCTCCTTGATTTGACATTAAAGCCAACATTTCTTTCTTACTTAATGGCTTGTCTTCTGGATTCACATCATACGTTCCATCGCCTTTCTTTTTAGCACTCTTCTCCAGGCCAAAACTTGCAAGCGACGAAGCCAGGAGAGATGCCGGAAAAGTTATATCCTGTTTTTCCCCTGACGTTAGTCCAGGAATCTTTGGCAAATAATTTAAGGTCACTAATGCCCCGGACCAAAAAACTACTAAAAGCCTGACTGCAACTGAGATATACTCGAATTGCTCTTCTTTATCGTCTATCTTCTCCTTGATTTTCTGAAAGATACTCTTCTTCTTTTCTTCCTGTTTTGGAATTTCCTGAGCTGCCTGAGTAGCCATTTCATATTCTTAATCTACATTAATAGTAGACGTTTTAAGTTGGATAGTAGGCGGGTACCAATGTACCTCTATCGTCGTCATCATCATCGTCTTCGTTATCGCGTCTTAAATCATAACCTAATGCATATGTCACGATAGCGACAGCAATAAGAGGCATGAAAGGGAATAAGAAAGCTAATTGAAGCGTCGCCGGATCAGCTAGTTCGTTCATGAATTTTTTGTTCTGCTTTGAGAGCTTTTTTGAGAATTTTGCGTGCTTGTTCACGAGTCACGCATTTTTCCGCCTTTTTGTTAAGACGTATAAGTTTTTGATGTTGTTTCTTAATGTTAGGCTTTTCTGTTTTCGTACTGATTCGCATTAACCAACTCTCCTGCACCATAAAGTCCAAGCAAGGCTCCTAATGTACCACCTCCATACAAAGCAGCTTTTCTATAGCGACCCATAATTGGAGGTCTCATTTGCTTAGCCTTGTCTAAAGCCTGAGCTATATCATCAGCTTTAGCCATTGTTACAGATGGATCAGCCACCCCAGGAACATTACCAATGCTCCTCTTCATTAATTCAGCTTCCTGTTCAGGAGTCATTGCTCTTCGCTGAGCATAAATTTGAGCCTCTTCAGCTTGTGAAGCTTGCTGAACTTCTGCTAAAGCTGCTAGTTGTTCAGGACTTAACTTATAAACACTATCTGGTGCTGCCCCAAGATCTCCCTGTAATTCTTTTACAACCGCGTTATAAACTTCACCTTGCAAAGTTTGTGGACTTATGTTTCTTTCTTTTAATCTTTCTTTTCTAAGACCTTCTTTCATTCGATATGATTCACCGTAATCATCTCTTGCTCTGCTTGGATTCACATACTCTTCTTCTGGCGTAGCCATCTCACGTAACTCTTGAGCTAATATCTCCCTGCCAGTTTCACCACCTATACCACCTTCTGTCGGCTTGCTGTATACAGGTTGAGATGACACTTCTGAATTAGTTGACTCAGGAGCATTTAATGCAGAAGATGGCGGCTTATTAATTAACTCGTCAGCATCATATCCTTGCTGAGTTAACCTTTGTCTGATTTCTCCTTCTCCTACGTTGTCAATAGCTGCTTGAACAAATGCTTCTTCTCCTTGAGTAGAGAGCAACACATTTCGAACAACACTTTTAGCTGCTCCATCACCTGCTTTAGCGAGGATAACAATGTCATTGAAAGCTCTTTTAGCAGCTTCATCTCCTGCTATTAATCCAACTTTCAGCAAGCCCAAAGAACCAGCTAGTCCTTTACGACCAGACATTGCCCAATCGTCTGCAGCTCTTAAGACTCGATCAATACCACTGTTGGGATCCATTAAAAACCACCACCGAGATAGCTCTTAGGGAATATTCTCTCATCAATGCCAAGACGTGCCTCCCTAGCTCTCCTCCTTTGCTCATTAAACTGAGCCTCTTGCTGTTGCATTAATGCGTTCTTCGATGCATATTCTGCTAGAGTTTCAATTTGTTCTCCTGCCATCCCGCTACCTGCCGCGTTGGGATCAAAGCCGTAAGGTATTACTGGGATTTTTTGTATATTTGGATTCAATATTCCATCTACTGCCTCTGCTGCGTCTAATTCGTCCTGAATAGCTTTTAATTCTGATCCTGAAGGTCCACCAAAGCCAGTGCCGAAAGGCTCATTACTTGCTTCTCTTGCATTCGTTAATCCTTCTAATGTAACATTACCTTCTGGAGTTAAATTTGGATTGTTGTGATGAGCTAAAAGTTGAATACCTTGATCATCCTCAGTTAAGGCTGTACCTCCCAATATACCTTCTACATCCTCTGCAAAAGCATTAGGATCACCAGTAAGTTTGCTTGATAACCAAGCCGCTAAAGCCTGTTGATCTTCCTCCGTATTACCGAAGCCTCCTGCAGCTAATCTCAAGGGTCTAACAGATTACGTTCATTCCCTATTGTAGTAGGTATTATGACATAACTCGTCTACTATCGAGGTACAAACAAGTTATCAGAGAAAAAGAATCCTTTCTTATCTTTAAAGCGCTCTAATGGTGATTGATACTTATCTTCTGAAGGTAAATAATTAAACCAACCAGTTGCAATATATTTTGTTTCAGTAGGGCTAACAATGCCACGATGAGTATAAGTCCAATCCACAGGCCATATAACAGTTAAACCTTTTTGTGCTTTAAGTTTTAAATTCTGATTATGCCATTCTGTTCCTCCTCCATCATGGACATCATTTAAATAAGTCATCCATGTTAAGTGACGAGTTACTGTTGTTGCATTCATAGAAGACCTCTCACAATGCCACCTGCGAAAACCTTCATTTGGTTTGTATTTTTGAATATTAAACATTTCATATCCTCCATTTCCCCATGGCTGATGACTTAATTCGCAATCAGGAAATTTATGACAATAATCATCCAGAACTTGATTTAATTGTTTGTTAAAAATTGCAACCCTTTCATCTTTAACATAATATGGCACCCCTAAATCAATCGATTGCTTGCCTGATTTGTCTAAGGCATCATGGCTATTTTGACCGGCCAGCCTCCCCTCTCTTTTGTGACAGAGCCAATACGTTTCCTCGCTGCAAGGAATCCGATGAATACCTAAAGGAAATTCTTCAAAATATTCAATTAATCCATCACAAATATCTGGATCTATTTTTCTTCCATATAAAAATTCGTGGTGCGTAAATTCCATTGATTATTCGATCCACAAAGGTTCCTTATATGGTGAATCATTAGGATTGGGAATAGCAGGTAAGAAGTAATTATCTGGTTTAAAATTCTGCTCAATCTCGTAAACAAATCCATCAACGATTCGATCAACACTATCAGCCATGCGTCTATAGCCTTTACCCATGTAGATCTGACCTGATACAACGGCAACAGTAGCTATACCCCAAAAGATGTAATAAGGCATCGACTTGATTTGCTTATATTCAAAATTACCCATTAATCAATCCCTTTTACTCCATTCTGCTACGTCTCCTCAGAAAAGCAAATTTTATCGCACTATAAAAAACCGCCCATACTTAATACAGTATGAACGGTTCAATACCTGATAGCTAATTAGAAGTTGTACTTAACGCCTAGCTTTCCACCTGAACCGAAGTCTTCTTTTTCTTCACCTGTAAGGAAAGAAACTTCACCATAAATATCTGTTGATTCAGAAACAGCTATAGATCCGCCAGCCTTACCTGAAATACGAGTTTCTGTGTCTGCGTCTTTAACAGCTACGAATGCTGGTCCACCTTGAACATAGTAAGAAACCTTACCAGTATCATTCGCACCTGCATAACCTACGTGAAGGTCGGTTGTAGCATTTGTGTACTTTTTGTCTGTCCAACTTGCGTTGGTTTCAACGTTAAGATAAGGGCCAGCAAAAGTAGCAGGAGCAGCAATTAAAGTTAATGCAGCAGCACTATAAAAAGTCTTTAGCACGAAATAAGTTTTTGTAATAACATTTTTTATTTTATATACAAAATGTAATGTTTTAAGACCCTTGTGCCAGTACGTTAGCCTTGCGTCGTCTTTTCCTTATCATAAAAATTCTTCATTACTGATTTCATTTCTGCAGGTAAAGGATAGTGTCTTAATAAAGTTCTTGCTTCTCTCCTAACCTCTAAAGGAATTCTTGGTGTTTCTTTGGTGGAGGTCAACCTTAAAAGATAATCTCTTGTAGAGACAACAGCAGTAATCTTTTGATCTGTGCTACTAATAGAATTTCTTTCTGGCACAGGAGGATACTGCCTAAGCTTCATCGTATTCTAAGCAAACAGGTCTAGCAATATTAGAGGCTTTGATTTGCTCTCTAGTTTTTTCGTCATGCCATAAATCTACTTGACGCTCTATCTCTTGCATTCCTACATGCTTTGCATAGGTTTCCGCTAACCCTGTATATGTATTTCTTTTAGGTATAGGAGCCTTGTCTCTCTTATATAGATCATATAAATAACTCATAAAATCAGATCTATTCTGATTATTTCTTACCCTACGTCGAGGGTTCATACTGTCAGCCATCTTGTGAGATCGTGTCTTTAAAGATTAGCTGAAAATTTTAAAGAAGCTAGCGTGTTCCTACAACTCTACCTAATTGGGCGCTCTGGGCTGGTGCTTGTTCCTAAAACTCTACCTAATAACGCTGCACTTTTTATTAAACCTTGCTTATCTATGTCACTTCTCCCTTCGTTATCGCGGTCTATTGCTGCTTTAACTGCTGTAATTCCAGTAGGTGATTCTATTCTTGGCTTAGGTGTCTGTCCTGCCCATCCTTTATCTGTATCACCGGGATCAAAAGGAATTCTTTCTCCAATAGGCATAGGTCTATCAAATTGATCATCGCCAATAGGAGTCCTTTCGTCAATAGGCATAGGTCTAGCCCAGTCGTCCTCTGGTGGTTTTGTCTTTCTGTATTCTTCAGCTTCTTTAGATCCTTTAATAGCACTATAAACTTGATCTCTGTCCATCTTTCCTGACTTCAATTCATTAGCCCAGTAGTCAAAGCCTTCAGTATCAGCGTCTCTACCTAAATTAGTTCTATAAGCATCTGACAAGAATTTTTCTACAACACCACCATACTCATCTGATCTGCGAATATTACCTATAACATCATCTTTACTAGCTCTACCACTACGGATTTCTTCTCCCCAATACTTCTTGCCTTCATCATCTATCTGTCTATCTAAATTTCTTAGATATGCATTACTTAGGAAAACGTCAACCTCATCCACTTCAGGAGGCTTTGGTCCGGGAGGATCCATGTGTCCAGGCCAACCTGGTCGACCTCCCCTAGGATCGTCAGGGTTAGGTAAACCTATGATTGGTTTTTTAGGGCGAGGTCTACCTGGGAAAGGCATACCTGGTCTTGGTACTCCATCAATAGGACGACCTTTACCTGGGCCGGGTCTACGAGGCATTCTTCCCTCCTCTGGTACACCATCAGGAAAATAAGGTAATCCTATAGGAGGTAAAATTGCCGACATCTTTAATCATAAGGTCTATTAATCTTTAATTTAGCATGAATTCTTTTCCTAGAAATTCATGAAAAGGACACTTATACCTAGGTACATAATTGATGTTTACGACATATCTCGCCTTTTCATTACTAGTCGTTGTCCCTGCATGTCGAACTGTGTTAGGGAAATAGACTAATCGATTAGCAACACTGTCCACTTTATCCCCTCGTTTTCCATCTTTATCTAAAAAACGTGTATATCCATCACATGTATTTACGTAAAAACAAGCATTCATCATATGATCAAATTCACCTGTTTCGCTGACTCTATCTTGGTGGTAGCCTAACTCAACAACTTTAGAGCTATTAAAAGTTACATTTATTTTGATTCGAATTAAAGCTAGAGGATTCAGGTATCTCACCAAACCAGACATCAGTGGCTGATATAGATGTGTGCGAGCTATAAAGTGATCATTTGGATTTCCAAAATAAATAGTCTGCAAAGAGTCAGCTAGTAGTATGACGTTTCCTTGAATATTATTTAATTCGATATCAGGTTTGCAAAGCTTCGTTCCTTTGTATACTGTTTCTACATATAACTCAGGGTTAGCCGTTTTAGTACCTATTGTCCACTCAGGTTCTCCTGACATGAAAAAGGCTTGAAAATTCTCAAAGATATCTGTTGGTACTGCATTGTCGATGACAGCATATTTTTGATCCTTATTGTAGAAAACCTGTGGTTCTTCCATGAGTTTTCTACAAACTTAGCAAATAAACCGCTATTTAACTTTCTGGAATAGGATCATTAAAATTCTCATTATCTAAATAGTATTTTTTAGTAAGTTTGGCGATTGTTGCGTCACCAATAACACCTTTTGTTTTAAGATCTGCCATAGCATCCTTGTAAGGGTTGTCTGCATTCTTTGTTCCAAACCAAACATCTACACCGATAGACCACTCTTCTTCAATAGCGTCTATCAAAGTATCACTACCTACTTTTGCTTTCCATGCTTTTCTTTCGTCTTTCGTCATATTTAGCATAAATTCTGCTTTGAGAATTTTCTGATCATTTGCCATTACTTTATAGTTTTCACCAGGAGGATTATCGATCGGGACTTCCGTAGGAGCTTCAAAAGTATCGTCTCCTTTTTTCTTCCATCCATTTCTGACGTTGTCAGGAACTTCAACAAAAAGCTTGGCTAAGTCAGGATGATACCTGTCTTTAGGATCAGCATTGAGGCAGATGTCCGTGACAACGTTGTTGCTTATAATTGCGTAATTAGCCATGGGTAAATCGTTACTTATTTATATTTTAATTTATATTAACTATGTAACTGCGTAGGTAACAACGACTAGTCCAGTGCCTCCCATGCACCATCCCCATCTTGCACGAGGCTCTCCTTCCCATCCACTAGAACCAGCTCCACCTGCAGCACCGCCGCAACCACTCATATTGTATTGATTTGCACCACCTCCACCACCTAGTACTCCACCATTACCTGCGACACATTCTCCGTTATTACTAGATCCGTAACCTTGCACACTTCCACCGCCAGCTCCTGGTCCACCGTTACCTGCAGGAGCATGCGTTCTAGCACTACTCCATGTTGTTGTAAGACCTCCGCCACCTCCGCCACCGCCGAGGATAATGCCATTAGGATCCCAAATAGCTCCTCCTTTGCCGTCTCCAGCAGGCATCAGGTTAGGTCTAGCTTGGTCGTTGCTACTGTAACCACGAATAGAAGCACCTCTTCCGCCAGCTCCAAACAATCCTGCTCCGCCGTGTCCTGCACTTCTCCTCGTTTCATCTCCCCATCTATCACCAGCTCCCCATCCTGCAGTTCCTGCTCCGCCGTTTCCTCCACTCCAAGTGTCATAGTTGACGGTTCCTGGGAAAGCAATAGATGCACCAGCACCACATTGGTAGCTGGAGTAACCACTTCCTCCTGTATACCCATCGTGGTGTCCTAGTGTTGTCTGTGGGGCAGGTGCGGAACCACCTCCTCCTCCAGAACCACTGCCAGGGTTGCATGAGTGAGAATAACCACCTTGACCACCTCTTCTATTTATATCTCCTCCAACGCCTATACCACCTTGACCATAACCACTGTACCAACTTGACTGTGGGTTACTGTTTTCTCCTGTTGAATTTGGGTTGCCCGATGGATTATTTGGGTTTGCTCCATCGTTTCCGCTGTTAGCAGAACAATGGTTACCAAAAGAAGAAGCAGCACCTCTACTATTGTTTTGGTTGGTGCTAGGCATCCCAACTGTTATTGCTTCTGTATTATTAACTGAAGCTACAGCTATTTCTTTGTAGGCATAACCACCACCGCCACCACCGTAGCTTTCGCTATTACCTCCAGCGTTTCCGCCTGGTCCCCAAACGTATACTCTTAGAGGTACATCAGCGTTGATATTACTAGGTTTAGTCCAAGTATAGTTGGCACTAGTTCCCCAATCACTCCAAGAACTACTTACAACATCATCATTATGTGGTCCGCAATATACGTCGATTTTATTACGTGGTCCTGAGATGGTTCCAGTTGTCGAGCCACCGCCGGAAGTTAAAAGGATAGAAGAAGTTCGTGTCATTATGCTACCTTATGAAGATTGTCAATTTTGGTTTTTGTAGCAGAGCTGATGATTGATTTTGTTACTAACAAATCTAAATCTGCTTGCACTTCGGAATCGACGATTTTTCTAGGTCCGTAATTAAACATGTCATCAAAATCAGCCAAGTCATCGTCTGTTTTGATGATCTCCCTATACTTAGTTCTTTCAGCGGCTGTGAGAGTTACCATGAACTCTTGCTTGCTGAACAACCTTGTATCAGGAGGCGTAGATGATGCTGGTTCGACAGGAGCTGCGTATGTCCCTTTTTCAGGATCTTTAACGTCTCCAGCCTTCACCGTTGAAGGCACTGAGACGCATAGTTTTAAAATGTCAGGATGAACTAAATCTGTAGGCTTTGAGTCCCACACGTTCAGAACATTATTCCCCTCCATTAGTGCCCATTTAGCCATTAGTCATACCTCCTTAAGTGACTTTGTATTGAATAAAGATGAGACCATCGCCACCTCGCTGAGATCCCCACCAAGCGTTATAGTTTTGGGACTGTTGGTTGTAACCAACCCTGCCGTCGTAGCCATTAGAACCTGCTCCGCCAGCGTTTCCTCCAGAGCCACCAGTGGAATATTGGCCTGCTCCTCCTCCTCCTCCGAGGACTCCTCCAGCTCCTCCGAACCACCACGCAACGTCATTAGAACCGTCATAACTATGAGCAGCGCCGCCACCAGCACCTGGTCCACCACAGCCTGCATTGGTGCCGCATCTTTCAGACGATTGTTTAGTAGCGGCACCAGCACCACCACCGCCACCACCTAAGAAGATGTGGTTAGGTCCCCATATAGCTGTTCCGTGACCGTCTTCAGCAGGGCAAGCGAATGTCCAAGCGTTGCTATAACTATTTGCACTACCACCACGACCTCCTGCTCCATTTAGTCCCGCACCTCCATGTCCTGAATGAGCTCTGTAAGTGGTAGCACTAAATCTACTGCTTGACCCTGGTCCTGCTGTACCTGCTCCTCCAGCACCGCAATAACTCGTATAAGGTTTCGAGCCAGGGAAGTTAATAGAAGCTCCGCTACCTCCTGAGTAGCTGTCATAGTTTCCTCCTCTATATCCATCTTTATGCCCTTGAGGATGAGGTGCGGATCCACCACCACCGCCTCCTCCTGAACCAGGGCTATTGCCTCCAGTTCCACCTTGGCCTCCTCGTCTATTAATATCTCCTCCAACACCTACGCCACCTTGACCGTATCCACTTTGTACGTTCTGTTGAGGATTACTGTTTTCTCCTGTGGAATTAGGATTGCTAGGAGGGGTGCTGCTGTATTCACCATCATTGCCTGCATTAGCGGAACAATGGCTACCGAAAGAAGTGATGCCTCCTCTGGAATTATGTTGACCGTTAGAAGATTCCCCTATCGTGACGGTAACTGTATCGCCAGCGGATAAACCAGTAACTTCTTTAATGGCTAAGCCGCCGCCTCCTCCTCCGTAGGAGTTACCTGAAGAATCATCTATACCGGAGTTACCACCAGCACCCCAACAATAAACTTTAAGTGCAATAGAGTTGTCAAAGTTAGTTGGTACAGTCCATGTGTAAGAGCCATATGAGTTCCACATCTCGGTAGCATTTCTTGCTCCGTCGGTAAAACCACCTCCACTACCACCTCCAACTAAACTCGATAAAGTTGCCATTTTAAGTTACCCTCCAGCCTTGAGTAGCGTTGTAATAAGTAAGTCTGAATCCAATATTTTTAGTATCGACAACCAAGTCTTCCGCAGCACCCATAATATTGAGTCCGTTTCGACCAAGAGTTACATTGTTATCTTTTAGATGACCTGTAGCATCTGCAAAATCAATGTAATCATCTTCTACTGCAGCCGCAGGGAGAGTGATTGTGAATGCTCCTCCAGAAGCGTCTAGGAGAAGTGCATCGCCGGTGACAGCAGTATAAGCAGAGGACTTAACCGTCCAATCAGCATCGGATCCTGCTATGCCATCAAATGAGAGTTTTCTACCCATGTTGGTACCTCGTATGGTGACTACTACTCATCAAGTCTCAATGCCGTAAGCA
The DNA here is from genome assembly GCA_002715725.1 of Methanobacteriota archaeon. GTDB lineage: Archaea > Thermoplasmatota > Poseidoniia > Poseidoniales > Poseidoniaceae > MGIIa-K1. The sequence continues at coordinate 34,474 of PAZU01000040.1, forward strand.
GAGAAGGAAACATTTCCTGCACCACTTCCAACCATGATTCGACCAGTATTTTCAAGGGTGATACCAGTTCTTTCCATCGCGGAGTTACCAGACAACGAAAAGTCGTATTCAATATAATGCTTGGCATCTATAGCCCCAGAAGTTGCTGTAGTTCCAGAGTCAACAACTGCAATACGAATAGTGTCTGGTGTAGCAGCTTGATTGCAAGCCGATAAGATTACGGTTGTAGTTGCTGTGGCACCAAATAATTTGTAGGTATTAGTCAAATCCGGTGCGCCACCAGACGGCTTAAGACTACCCTTTACTCCCGAGGCCATACGATCTCTATAAAACAGGTGGGCAGGTAAACTGCCTCGTCACTTTAGTATAGAGGCTATTTGATCTTAATGTCTCTTGATATGAGACGTTATGGTCCTATGCCGAAGTCTCCGTTCAACTCAACTCTTTTGCGTAAGTTGCTCATAGTCGTTCTTGCTTTCTTCATCGCACGAGTATTTGCCTTGTCTGTTCTGAAATCTATTACTTCTAATTTTTTCTTTTCTGCTTGCTTTGCTTTCTTAAATAAAGGCATTAGTTCATTGCACCATAGAAGAATGCTTGAGACAATATAATTGAACTTGTAGTAAACTGTCCCGAAATAATCAACTGCCAATTTGCTACTTCCGTACCTGCTGTAGGTGTAGCACCATTAGATAAGTGATCATTAATATTCATATATAGATTCAAGTTGGGTGCAGAGCCTGTTGTCACCAAATCATTCTTAAAGTAATCCGTTGCATCAGAATAACCACCACGGTAATACTGACCACTGGACATGCGTGACCAATGGTTGTTACCAGTAAAGTCTGTTAAGAAGCTAGATGCTGCAGTGTGATTGTTTAAAGCTCTATAAGTCTGTCCTAGATGAATAACAACATCATCAACTTTGTAAACAGTGGTAGTAGCCCAGTTGCCTCTTTGGTTTAAGGCTTGGATATATAAATCCCAATAAGTGCTATTAGGAGGCTCATTACCAGTGCTTCTAGTTTTGCAACGATAAACATTTCCACCTAACGTAACTAAATCATTAAATTCATATTGTGTTCCTGCTGCATAGGCTCCTTTTTCTTTGAATCCTTCAACAAAAATTGTCCAATAAGAAGCATTAGGAGGAATATTCCCTGTTGAGTCTGCAGTACAAACATATAAACATCCACTAACAGTTACAACATCGTTCACTTCGTAAGCTGTTGCATTGTTGTAGTCACCTACAAGATTAAAACCAGCAGCAAATACATTCCAGTAGGTTGCATTAGGAGGGTTTTGACCTGTATGAGC
>PAZU01000041.1 GCA_002715725.1 Methanobacteriota archaeon
TACCTTCAGTAGTTTTAATTGAACGTTGATTTTTACTCAATGTTTCCCAAAATTCAAGGCAAAAAATACTTGTTGAAACCAAATTGCTGGGAAATTCTGCGCTTGCACCATCATACAACCTCTCCCTCTCAGATTTAGGAATTAGGGATAACCAAATATTCCGGAGTGGAGCGGCACGAAAGTTATGTTCTATCCTCTCGCTGCTAGGCATCGCATAAACGACTTCAATCAATTAATTAAATCACACGCCAACGAATCTCCAACTACCAATTCTATACATTTAACGTTCGATATCCTCTGTATGCCCTACCATGAGATATCTGTCGCGTCCGTACCCATTGAATTTTGATTCATTCAGGTTTACTAGCTTTGAATCGACTTGACATTCCAGGGAATAAAAGTCTGGCCTTGACATCTTTGTAGCCGACCTCTCGCATCAATTTCTTGTAATATGAATGAGTACCATAGTGGGTATAAGTTCGGGCCAACCACTTCCAAGGATGATTGGGGTCCTTGGTGACTATTCGGGCAACCCATTGTACGAATGTAGCCATGTATAATCTGCCGAACAATCCATGCAACCAATTCGCTTTACCTGCGTCGCAAATCACTAGTTGCCCTCCTGGCTTTAGAACTCTGAACATCTCTGCAAGACCCTGTTTCTTATCTTTGAAATCCCTGAAAGAGAATAGGCAGAAAACTCTGTCAAATGAATTGTCAGGTAGTGGTATTTCTTCTGCGATTGCTTGAACATATTGGGCCTTTTCTTCTCCGCGTTCCGTACGGATTTTGTCAACTCTTTTTTTGCACACTTTGAGCATCTCTGCACTAGGGTCCAAGCAGGTCAAATCCATCCCCACAATATCAACGGCGAACGAACCCGGACCACACCCAACTTCTAGAATTTTCATTCCGGGTTTTGCATGACTTCGGACATGTTTTCGCATTCCCTTGTCAAATCCGAGAGTCATTATTTTGTTGACTCTGTCGTATACAGGAATGGTGGCCTCGAGTTGTCTTTCGAGTTCAGTCCACGCTTCTTCGTCGATTCCGGAAGGATCGAAACCACCTGTACTAGAGCGGTCGGACATATTTGTCGGGTATAGATTTGGGCTTTGACGGTTTGGGGGGGATGCCATGATTTTCGCATCTGGAAATTATCACAATGGCACCACATGGGTTATGAACCCGTTCTGATTCGGGCGGAATACCAAGGGTGATACCATGGGTATGGCAAATGTACTTCAGAGCATCAAAAATGCAGAAGAGGCAGCAGATGCAAAAATCGCTGCATCGAAAGAAGAAGCATCTAAGATTGTTGCAGATGCAAGAATGGAAGCCGCCGAAATCATCCAAAACGCTCAGGATGGAGCAGTCAGTTCGACCGTAAAGACACTTGACTCGGCACGAAACAAAGCCGGCAAGGAAGCAGAAGGTGTGCAGGCTGAGGGCACGAAGGTTGTTGAAGGAATTCAATCCTCAGCAGGCGATCGTCGAGCAGCAGCAGTCCAACTAGTAATCGACTCACTGATGTCCAACTGAGGTGTAAATAATGCTTAGCACAGTCGAAATGTCCCGCTTGACAATGGCGGGCTCGAGTGATAATCTCGATGAAGCACTTCGTCTGTGTGCCAATTTAGGCAATGTCCACATCAAACCTTATTCTGGTAGCACTGATGGGATCTCGGTTGGAACGCCTCACCCTGATGCAGATGACGTTTCCACACTTCTAGCTAAAGTTAGATCAGTTAATTCAGTATTAAGATGTTCTAACAAAGAAGGACCAATGTCTTCTAAGAATGTTAAAGATGCAATCTCAGGTAAGTTCTCCGCAAAGGTAGATTCTATCACAGAAGTTATCGCCAAAAAGTCGGATGCAGAAGCTGAAATTTCCAAACTTACAGAGAGAGTAGCGATTTTGACTACTATCGCTCCGCTCAATCTTCCTGTCGAATTGATGACAGAGATTGCTTCTGTAGATGTTTACCTAGGAGAGACTGCCAAGGCATCAAAGGCAACTCAGGTTTTCGGAGAATTAAATTCGAGAGTTGAGATGCATGTTGCAGACAATGTCATCGCAGTTGCTTGTCAAGGTAAAGATGCAGCAGAAGTACAGATGGCATTAGGTGAGTTGGGAGCGAAATCAATTCAGATTCCAAGTGGCAAAGGTAAACCATCTAAGTTACTAGAACAGGCGTCCAAGGACATCGATATTCTTGAGAAGACACTCGCAGATTGTGATTCAGAGATGGATTCCTGGTCTCAGAACAATGGTAGAATGCTAATGGCTGTTCAAGAACACCTAGAAAGAGAATCTGAGATTCTTACTGGCCATACATTGTGCGCCACAAGCGCTCACGCATTCGCCCTAGAGGCGTGGTTGCCAACTTCAGAAGCGGATATAGCTAGAAGCGTATTCTCTAAAGTCAGTTCACACCTAACAATCGAGGCATTTGTAGACGACCATCATGGACACGGGCACGATGACGAACATGATCATGAAACCGAATATCCACCTATCGAATATGACACTTTAGCTGCTACAAGGCACGCATCTCTACTAACAAACCTAGTCGGTAGGCCAAAATACGGTACTATCGACCCTACAAGCATAATTGCATTCACATTCCCAATTTTCTATGGATTGATTCTGGGTGATGCCGGATATGGTCTAGTCATAATGCTGCTTGCATTGTTTTTGAAGTCTAAGATAGGGCACGACCCTGTAGGTGCAACAGCATCACGCATTCTAATGAATATGGGAATTGCAACCTTCATCGTAGGAGTTCTTACGGCTGAAGCATTCGGATTCGTAATCGAGAAATGGGATGCTTTCGTTTGGCTGTATGAGCCGATGTATAGCGGAACAAAGTATGCTCTACAAGATACAGTATTCATCGAGTGGTTTGGATTATCTCATACTTACTTACCATTCCACAGGGCTGGCGGCGCTCTACAAGATTACATTCTATTATCCATTTATGTGGGATGTGCCCACTTACTTGTAGGATTCATTATCGGTTTCATCAATGTGTTCAAGGCACATGGAATCGTTCCTGCGTTCTTCGAGAAAGGATCTTGGCTAATGATTCTAATCGGTGGCTCTGGTCATATCTTGAGATTTATTACCGACAGTAGCTATGACACATTCGAAGGTTCGATGTGGTCGTATACTGTGATCGCCGGGGTAGTCTGTTTAATCATCGGCTTGGCTGTTTACGAAGGATTCGGATGGCTTGGTGGCTTGATTATGGGCCCAATAGAAACATTCGGTCTTCTAGCAAATACTCTCTCTTATCTGCGAATTATGGCAGTTGGTGTTGCTGGTGTAAAGATTGCAGAAATCGGCAACGAGATGGGATTCCATGGAATGGCAGACTCCATTTCATCTGGAGACTACATTATTGCAATAGCATTATTCTTCTTGTGGATCGGCGTACAAGTATTCGCCTTAGCACTTGGATTATTATCTCCAAGTATCCACGCTATCCGTCTACACTTCGTTGAGTGGATGGGTAAGTTCCATGACGGCTCCGGCGAGGAGTTCAAACCATTGGGTGGCCGTTCCCTACATGTGGAGGGCCACTAATATCACAGTCCCTAAGGACAAAATAGGAGGAAAAAATATGAAGAAAATGAGTATGAAATTGAGCTTGAGGCTAATGTTGGTTCTCATGAGCATTACTATGCTAGCACAGGGTGTACTTGCTGCTGCAAATGTAAATGCTGATGGTAACTACGATGACTGGGGTAAGTACATGGGAGCAGGTATCGCACTGGGACTAGCAGGTCTAGGTGCTGGTATTTCTCAGGGAAGCATCGGCAGCGCTGCTGTTGGTATGCTAGCTGAAGATGGTTCCAAGTTCGGACCAGCTCTAATTTTTACAGCATTGCCAGAATCTATCGTAATTCTAGGTGCACTACCACTGTTCCTATGAGCAGTACTGGCTATCTCCGAGAGTAATCTCGGTTTGATGCCGGAGGTGAATGAATGACGCTAGAACAACTCGCAAAGGATATTTCCGCTACAGCAGAAGCGGAAGCTAAAGCCGCCATCAAGGCTGCTAAAGCAGAAGCGAAGACCATACTAGCTGAGGCTAAATCTCGTGCAGAATCTATTGAAGGAGATGCATCGGGTAAAGCGAGCAAAGAAGCAGACCAAATCGCACGCGAGATGGTCGCATCTGCACGCCAGGCCAATCAGAAAGAAGTCCTCGTCGCCCGACGAGCCGAATTAGATGCCACTCTGGCAACTGCTCGTGCAAAGTTGGGAGATGCAAGTCTTGCAGGACGTGCAAGTCTCTTGAAGAGTCTTGTAAAGAAAGCAAGTTCACTTGGAGAAGGAAAAATGGTTTTGCGCCCTACCGCTATCGATAGTGCCGCTCTACAGGATGCCGCTAAGGGCTATTCTATGGGTGACGAAGTCGATGGTCTGGGTGGCTTCATACTGGAAGCCGAGGATGGAACTCTCTCTTTCGACCTGCGCTTTGACACATTGTTAGAGACCGCATGGATGGATCAGAGGGCTGCAGTTAATGAGACCCTATTCGGATGATAATCAATATTGGAGTCAAGTAATATGCAAATCTTCGGAAACAATACTGCTTACGTGGCCGCACGTGCCAAGTCTCGCAAGTCGAGTCTAATGGACCGTACCAGGCTTCGTCAGTTAATCCAACAATCTCCTGACCAATTGACCGTCGCAGTGGCGGATAATGGTTACAGGACTGAAATCGACCTTTACGCTGGTCACTTTACTGGTGGCGACTTGGTCGAGGCTGCACTAACACACAATCTACAGGCAGAATTGTCTAACATCCTGAACCTATGCAATGGCAAGGTTCGTGGAATGGTGGAAATTTACACGGGACGATTCCGCTATCAAAATGCGAAGGTAGTACTTCGTGCTGTGATGAATGAAGTAGATGTGAAGAAAGTAGCAAATTCAATCCTGCCTGAGGAGAGCGAAGTCAACACACCATGGCTGAAAATTATCGAAGAGTCAAACACAATTCGTGATGCAGTCGAGCAAATGCGCCGACTTCCATTTGGAAAGGCGCTTGTTGCAATTGGTGAAGATGAAGGATTACAAATGTATGAAGATGCACTTGACAGACATTATTTCAAACACTCTTTGAGTTTGCTTCAAGGAGGAGCTCCAGATGTACGTATTTTGCGTAACCATTTGGCAGGAGAAATAGATCATCGAAACATAATCAACATACTCGAAGGACAGGCATTCGGCCTGTCTGTCGAGGAAATCAATCAGGCGCTCATCTCAGGTGGCCGCCTGTTAACAGAAAGGAACTTCTCACAAGCCGTTGGCAGTAGAGATGGTCTCCTAGATGTACTACGCCAGTCGAATAACTTCGACTCTGATGGATTCCAAGAAGCCGTTTCTTCTTCTGATGAAGAAAGAACGCTGGACCCCGTCGTCACTTGGTTGCGCTATCGAGAAAGCGCCCAGATGCAGCGTATGAGTTACCTCCATCCAATTTCTGCTTTACCTGTGATTCACTATGTTTCATGTAAGGTACAAGAGATTGAAGATCTACGTTTCATTGTCCGAGGCCGAATGGCTGGATTGGCAACTGAAGTGCTGGAGGCACACGTTCTTTGAGGTGGCATGAATGGAAATCGCAGTAGTAGGTAGTCCCGAATTCACGCTTGGATTCCAATTGGCTGGCATTAGTACTCTGTTTAACCCTGAAGGTGAGGAAGAAACTTCCAAAGTCTTCAGGGATTTACTCACAATGAAGGGTGTGGGAATCGTGGTGGTCGACTCCGCGGTTCTGTCCGCCCTACCTGAACGTCTCCGTGAGAGAATTTCAGAAAGTGTTACTCCTACGGTTCTAGGAATTGGAACCGAGGAGGACACGACCCTTCGCGAAACAATTCGCAAGGCAATAGGAGTTGACCTTTGGAAGTGATTCCAACCAAATCCAAGGAGGAAGAGGAAATGAAAAATGAAGGAGTAATTTACCGAATTTCTGGACCTGTAGTTACAGCTACAGGAATGGAAGCCGGAATGTATGATGTGGTCCGTGTAGGACATGAAGGTCTCATGGGTGAGGTCATCGAATTACACGGCGATAAAGCTGTCATTCAGGTGTACGAAGATACCAGCGGTATTCGCCCAGGCGAGCCGGTATTGAATACACGTGAGACACTGTCTGTCGCACTAGGACCTGGACTGTTAACCCAAATCTATGATGGTATTCAGCGACCGCTGGCTACTCTCGAAGAAGTCATGGGTGTATTCATCACTAGAGGTGTTGATGCCGATGGATTCGACATGGAAAAGAAGTGGAAGTTTGAAGCCACAGTTTCCAAGGGTGATGAAGTCGTTGGTGGACAAGTAATTGGAACAGTACAAGAAACTGAGACAATCGTTCACAAGATTATGGTCCCACCTGGTAAAGGTGGCAAAGTCAAATCGATTTCAACTGGTGATTTCAACGTGACAGAAGATGTTTGTACCCTAGAAGATGGCACAACAATGCAAATGATGCAGAAGTGGCCAGTACGTACACCTCGTCCATACCAGCAGAAGTATGCGCCAGATACGCCTCTAATTACCGGTATGCGTATCCTAGACTTCCTCTTCCCACTAGCGAAGGGTGGCGCAGCAGGTATTCCTGGACCATTCGGTTCTGGAAAGACTGTTACTCAGCAATCTCTAGCAAAGTACTCCGATGCTCAGATTGTTGTTTACATCGGATGTGGTGAGCGTGGAAACGAAATGACAGAAGTACTGGATGAGTTCCCTCACCTAATCGATCCTAACACAGGTAAGCCTCTGATGAACAGAACTGTCATGATTGCTAACACATCAAACATGCCAGTAGCTGCTCGTGAAGCATCTGTATACACTGGAATTACTATCGCAGAATATTTCCGTGACATGGGATACGATGTAGCACTGATGGCAGATTCAACCAGTCGTTGGGCAGAAGCAATGCGTGAGATTTCTTCCCGTCTGGAAGAAATGCCTGGTGAAGAAGGATATCCTGCTTACCTATCAAGCAGAATTGCGGAATTCTATGAGCGTGCTGGACGTGTCCAGACTTTGAATGGCGACGACGGTTCAGTTACAGTAATTGGAGCGGTATCACCACCTGGTGGTGACATTTCAGAACCAGTTTCTCAAGGTACACTTCGTATCGTGAAGGTTTTCTGGGGATTAGATGCTGGTCTTGCTAGACAAAGGCACTTCCCTGCAATCAACTGGCTTTCTTCTTACAGCCTGTACCCTCCATCACTAGACCAGTGGTTCCGTGACGAGATTGGACAGGATTACCCTGAAATTAGAACCGCTATCAGTAGTCTGCTTCAAGTTGAAGCCGAATTACAAGAAATTGTTCAGTTAGTCGGTTCCGATGCTCTACCTGTAGACCAACAACTTACTCTTGAAGTTGCACGTATGATTCGTGAGTACTTCTTGCAACAGAATGGTTTCCATGAAGTAGACGCATTCTGTTCAGTTGATTTACACTACAAGATGGCCAAGGCTATCTTAACTTTCCAGGAGTCTGCAAAGAGTGCAATGGCAGCTGGAGCAGAACTACAGGATGTTGTGAATGTCCCTGCTAGGACTGAATTAATGCGTGGTCGTTTCGAATCTACTTATACAGAAGAAATCGATGGACTCTTGAACAAAATGAATGAAGAAATCGCAGCAGCGATCGAGGAGAACTAGGAGGAATAGAAATGTCTAGAAAGGAATATCGAACCATAACTGACGTAAAGGGACCTCTGGTCTTCTTGAACAAAACTGAACCTGTAGCATTTGGAGAAATCGTTGAACTACGTATGAACGATGGATCAATAAAGAACGGACAGGTTCTTGATACCTCTGACGAACTTGTAATCGTTCAGGTTTTCGAAGGAACTGCTGGTGTTGACCTAAGTACTGGTGTGAAATTTATGGGTGACGTGTTTAAGTTGCCAGTTTCTGATGATCTTATCGGTCGAATTTTGGACGGCGCAGGCCGACCAAAGGACGGAGGACCTGAAATTGTTGCAGATGAAGATGCAGATATCATCGGTGCTGCTATCAACCCTTACTCTCGCCAGAGCCCACACGATTTCATTCAAACTGGAATCAGCGCAATTGATTGTTGTACAACTCTTGTTCGTGGACAAAAGTTGCCAATTTTCTCTGCATCAGGTTTGCCACACAACGACATTGCTCTGCAAATTGCTCGTCAAGCAAAACTAAAAGATTCAGATCAAGAATTCATTGTAGTATTCTGTGCAATGGGAATTACTTCTGAAGAATACAATTTCTTCCGTAGTGACTTGGAGCGAACTGGAGCGCTAGAAAATGCTGTACTGTTCGTAAATCTTGCTGACGACCCTGCTGTCGAGAGAATTATTACTCCTCGTCTGGCACTAACCGCTGCGGAATATCTTGCTTTCGAGAAGGATTACCACGTACTGGTTATCTACACTGACATGACCAACTATTGTGACGCACTTCGTCAAATTGGTGCTGCTCGTGAAGAAGTGCCAGGACGTCGTGGTTACCCGGGTTACATGTACACTGACCTTGCAATGTTGTACGAGCGTGCTGGAATTGTAAAGGGCAAGAAGGGAAGTATCACACAATTCCCTATTCTAACAATGCCTGGTGACGATATTACTCACCCAATTCCTGACCTTTCAGGATATATTACTGAAGGACAGATTGTTATCTCTCGTGAATTACACCAAGCTGGTATCTACCCACCGATCAACGTTCTTCCATCACTATCACGTTTGATGGGTTCATGTATCGGTGCAAAGACTACTCGAGAAGACCACAAGTCAGTATCTGACCAGATGTATGCTGCATACGCTCAAGGTCGTGAACTACGTGGACTAGTTGCAATTGTTGGTGAAGATGCACTGAATGAGCGTGACAAGCAATTGCTTGACTTCTCTGGAGTATTCGAGGACAAGTTCCTAAGACAATCTCGAGACGAGGATCGTTCAATCGATGAAACTCTTGACCTTTGTTGGACTTTGATGTCTGATATCGACACCAAGTACCTTGTTCGTCTTGACCAGAAGTGGATTGAGAAGTATCACCCTGATAACAGGGAGTGAAACTAACTTAGTGGAGAATAATGGAGGTGAAATCACATGGCATTGGACATAACACCAACCCGTAGCGAGCTGATTAACCTCAAGCGCCGTATCAAGCAGACCAAGAATGGTTACAAGTTGCTAAAGATGAAGCGTGATGGATTATTCCACGAATTCAGAACCCTACTTTCTGACATGATCAAGGCAAAGAGAGAGTTAACAGAATCCTATGTTCTAGCTAAGTCCAGAATAGACCTTGCAAATGCTGTTGAAGGTGGACTAAAAGTCCGTTCCGCTGCAATTGCAAACTCTGCTTCACCAGAAGTAGAGGTCGAGAGAAGAAACATCATGGGAGTGGTAGTTCCATCTGTCTCGGGAACAAATTTGAAGCAAGCGTTCGGCGAAAGGTCAATTGGTTTCACAGGTTCTTCTCCTTACATAGATGAAGCAGCAGACTCGTTTGGAAATCTAATCGAAAGAATGGTCAAGGCTGCAGAAATGGAAGCGACACTAAAGCGCCTTTTGGCTGAAATCGAAGCTACTAAGCGACGTGTAAACGCTCTTGAGTTCAAGGTTATACCCGAATTAGAAGAGGCTAGAGTTTTCATTCAACTGAGACTTGAAGAGATGGAAAGGGAAGAAACATTCCGTCTTAAGCGATTCAAGAATAAGTGATTTGCACCCGATTCATTCATTGAGGTCGGTTGTCACCCAAGCAACATTGGGAGGCTTGCTCTATGTCTGAAGAAGAAGTCATTCCTGTGCATAAGGATTCATGGACACGCCGTGAATTACTGCAGAGAGTATTATCAAGATATTGTCATGTTTTGGAAGACATTGGTGGTCGCACGCCTACATATCTGGTTGCGCAAAAAGAAGACGAAGACATGCATGAAGTGCTTGTTTCAATCAATAACCATTTGGAAAAATTAAGTTATAGCGCCCGATTGTACCCTGACGAACCATGGATTTTGCAACTGATTCCTCATCCGAAGAATCAGTGGCCTTCATCCCGATTTGTAGCATCAATGTGGCTTCTTTCTTTGTTAACTACCTTACTCGCGGGGGAAATGTGGATGGAAGATGCTAGGCCGGAAGGGGGCTGGTTCTTTTCGAATGTTACATTGGACGCATTTGTTGGCTACACTGTACCACTATTTGGCGCACTAATATTGGCTTCATTTATTCAAAGAAGGGTAGCTGCTCAGAAGGGGGTGCATCTACCTCATCTTTTCCCGATTCCTGGTCCAGCCTTGATTTGGTGGCCGTTTGGAATACTGGGATTCGCATCTCTACCTAGGAGCGATGCTCGCTTATGGCCAGACCGCTCTTCGCTAGGGAATTCAGCGCTATCTGCACCGCTAGTGATGATTCTTCTTGGTATGGGATTCACCCTTCTAGGTCTGAAGTTGACACCAGATATTGTGTCTCTTGATTCTGTTCCATTGTCCTTAGAATTACCTTTGTTGATTCATCTTATTGGATTGAGTATGGAAGGTGAAATCGCTATGCTGCTCAAGACTTCATGGGCGCATCCGTTAACTAGGGCAGGAATGACATTGACATTCATTGGTTGGGTTTCATTATTGCCTGTACCTACCTTCCCTGGCGGTAGAATCTTGATTGCTAGAATGGGCATTCCAGAAGCAAGATCAGGCTCTACTCAAGTCATGCTACTGATGGTTGTGCTATTGTTTGCATTCCTGTTTGGAGCATTTTCAGGTTGGAGTATATGGGTTCCAGTTGTTGCTTTGTGTGCATCGTTGCTGATTACAAAAGGCAGCGACCCTCGACTGCCTATCGTTCTTGATGATTTCAAAGGGTTGCCGGATGTTGACCACAGAAGGATTGGAATAATCCTATTCCTTTCATTCATGCTCGCATTACCTGCTCAGACTCCATTCTATGAGAATGAAGATTGGGATGATGAAATAGAATGGATTATTGGTGAAGATGAACTGATGATGAAGGATGGTTGGTTTAATCAGACAATTGTTGTGAGCAACCCCTCACTAGTTGTGCAGAGTTGGAGTTTAGCATATGTAGGTGGCTTGTATGGAAGTTCAACTTTGGTTGAGATTGATTGTAAATCTGGTAATGTAGTAAATGAATCATGTTCGGGTGAAGTAGAACCTTTGGACTCGATTGATCTTAAATTTAGTTTCCAATGGCAAGAAAACTGGAATTCTACATCAATGGAATTACTGTGGCAAATTGATGAAGAAATAATCAGTCACGATGTAATTCCAAATCAGAGTATCTTCCCTATTGGTTCTTGGCAATTTAATGGAGATTTAGACGATCCAAGGTCATGTATTAGCATGAATATGCAATCACAGCAAACAATCAATGTTTCATCATTACCGAATTTCGCTACCTGGAGCAATATAGATGACGAAGGTAACTTAACGGTCAACAAAGAATCTTCACTAATCTGTATTGACGCTTTATCAGGAGATGATATGTCATGGTTACAAGAGTTGGAGTTTATGATAAACCAAATTCCGTTTAAAGCGGGTTATACTGCAGACAATATTGTCGTAATTCCGGAAGAGGGAGTTATTCTTGACCATCAAGAGTTAATGTTTAGTCAATCGGTTTTAGCACTTAATCACGAAGGAGATTGTCTTGGATTAGGAACACCTTCTCCACCACTAGCTATCGAAAACGATACACGCATATGGAATATGTCAATTCTTTCAATCGCAACCAATCATCTCACAGAATCAAATGAATCGATTCGCTTAATTGCAACTGAAGGCTCTGTAATTAGCGATTGTCAAAATGTACATGTTCCGATTTTGTACACTGTAAAAACCGGACCATTGCTTACTGTTGGAGTAGGTGAAGATAGAACTCAGAAGTGGGTTGGAACCGTTGAAGTGATAGAAGATCAAATTGTTATTGAAAATCTTGGAATAAATGATGTTCCTTTGAATATTGAATTTGATGGAAATGGACCTCAGTGGGACATTTCGAATGACATTACCCTTGTTTCCGGGCAGATAACAAATGTTTCAGCAATCCCTCCCGAAACAGGTGTTTCCTTTGCCTGGTTAGAATTGAATGATAATGAAGTCATTTTGCATTTGGTTAATCACGAGGTCTAAGCATGCGTATTGCAGTATTGGGGGCTGGCTCAATCGGCTGCCTTATCGCTGCAAAATTGGTAGAAGCAGGTCATGATGTTCTAGTGCACGCTAGAGGGGAACACGGGGCAGTACTAGCCTTATCTGGTTTGAATGTCTCTGGAATTTGGGATTTTCAAATTCAGCCAAATCAGTGGACTGTAAGCCTTGATGAAGCAGGAATACATCCCTCCTTAGAGAAGTCATTCGATCAATCAATTATTACTTGTAAAGCTAAAGACACCGAAAAATTAGCCCAAATTGCTGCACAGATTACAGATGGCCCAGTCCTCTCTCTTCAGAACGGTCTTGGAAATCATGAGGTTCTGAGCCGATATGTTTTCGAGAATTCTGCTGTAGGTGTTACGACTAATGCTGTGAAAAGGATTTCACCCGGACAAATCGAATGGGTCGGGCGAGGAAGTATTGCAGTTGGGGGGCCAAAAGGAGAGCAGTTCATTGAAACTCTATCGATGCTTGATGCAGAATACAACCACGATGTATCTTCCATAATATGGAATAAATTGCTAATTAATGTCGCAATTAATCCTCTAGCGGCAATATGTGGGGTAATGAATGGTGAATTACTCTCAGAGCCTCTTCTGTCACAAGCAGAATCAACTATGCTTGAGGCAGCAAATGTAGCAAGACTGCTTGGTGTTGAGGTTGCTGAAGATCACATTTTGATTCATAATTTACATTCTGTGTTAGATTCCACTGCAGAAAATGAATGCTCGATGTTAGCAGATGTCAAAGCGGGCAGGGAAACCGAAATCGATGTTCTATGCGGACAAGTTGTGTCTCGCGGTGAGAAATTAGGAGTTCCAACGCCTCTAAACTCAATGCTTTTGTCACAGATTAAAGCACTTAGATGAGGTCCTTATTCCAATGCAGTCCTCTATTTTCTGTACGTGCCAGTGCATCTTCTGTAATATGAGTGGCTACTAAGACCAAATTTCTTAATTCTACTAATTCGCGGGTAGGTATGCTCTTTCTCCAAATCAAATCAACTTCAGAATAAAGTAAATTTAACATTCGTCTCGCTCTCTCGAGCCTGTCGAAACTTCGAACAATTCCAACATCATCTGTCATGGTTTTCCTCAATGTCTCCAAGTCGCGTACAAGGGGTGCATGTTCTACTAATGTCTGCATTCCTTCAGCACGCCAACCAGGGACCTGTTCTAGATTTTGAATTGAGTTTGCGATGAAATGTTCTGAAGCCTTATTTGCAAAAACAACAGCTTCAAGAAGACTGTTTGATGCTAATCTGTTTGCTCCATGCATTCCAGTGCAAGCAACTTCACCTATGGCGTAAAGCCCAGGCATAGCCTTACCATTTGGCATCAGCACTCTTCCTTCGATATCAACTTCCAAACCACCTACCATGTAATGGGCTGCAGGGGCGACTGGTAGGGCATCTCTACCCAAAGAGAGTCCCAGTTCATTCAATCTTGACTCGATAGTAGGAAAGTGGTCATGCAATTTTGCGCTGTCTAGGTGGTCGGTAACCAACCAAACATTGTCGGCGCCTGAAATCTTCATTTTTTGGTCACAACCCCGTGCTACAACATCTCTGGTTGCAAGACTACCTTGGGCGGAAAAATCTAGAGTAAAAGAATATTTTTCAGGTCTTTCATCACCGTTTCTATATTTTTCAAGTCCTGAATTGTCAAGTAGAATTCCTCCTTCGCCTCTGAGGGCTTCTGTTATCAAAAACGGCTTCTTGTTGTCAGCCATTAATGCCGTTGGATGGAACTGGAAAAATGCCATATCTTTACTCGCAGCTCCTGCTCTAACAGCCATTGCCAAACCATCTCCTGTTGCAACTGATGGATTAGTTGTTCTCTCCCATAATTGGCCACAACCTCCTGTTGCAATCAGTATTGCATCGGCTGCAACTGCTTCCATCTCACCATTGTCAAGACTCAAACACCAGATTCCTTTGACTCCCTGTTCGGGATTTCCATGCGATCTTTGTATCAAATCTACTCCGAGTGTGTGTGGGCGCATCGATATATTGACTCTGTCTGAAACAGCTTGATTGAGCGCTCTTTCAATCTCAGCGCCCGTGGCATCTTTAGCGTGAAGAATTCTTCTAGATGTATGTCCCCCTTCTTGCACATAATGGAAATCTTCACCTTCTTTTTCAAACTCAACTCCTGCCGCAAGTAAATCTCTGATTCTATCGCCTGCTTCCTCTACTACGCAACGAACAATCTCTTCGTTGCACAATCCGTCGCCACTGGATAATGTGTCAGCAATGTGTTCTTCCATACCTTTGCCGTCGGTTTTATCTAAAATTCCAGCAATCCCTCCTTGTGCCCAATTTGTCGAAGAATCTTCGGGGCGCTGTTTAGTGATAATGATGACTTCGTGTCCTGCCTTTTCGAGCTTTAATGCAGCGAATAGACCAGCTATTCCGCTACCAATAATGACCACTCGAGACATTGTCTTCGCCCGACCCTGTAGTGTCCCACATTCAAATGTGACTCATGAATATGTGCGACATCAATAAGGTGCTTGACATTCACCGACATGCATGGGCCTGATGAAGAAGTTGGCTGCAATCATCGGCCTTGCTCTAGTCGGCTTATCCATTGCAAATGTTGAATTTGGTGCACTTATGGGGTTAGACCCTCCGCAAAAAGTGATATTATCACGTATAGCCGACCCTGGTTGCAATGCTGATGAAATCCAGAAGGACCTAGATTCTGGAGACATGAATGCCTGTGTGACAACACCGGGGGTTTGGGAGGCTCCTGATTTACTATTGTTAGCAGAAGGCTGCCTCATGTTCTTTGCCTCATTTTTGCGCTGGCCTAGAAAAGGAAGATGGGCTTTACGCATACGTAAAATTGCTATTGTAGCAGGTGTAATTCTGTGTGGTATAGCTTTAGCGGATAGATTCGACCGACTGCCGGGCACATCGTCAGATGATTTGGCAGCATTACTTCCATTCCCAGCCCCTGGAATCGCCGTACAAATCGGATTGTTTGGACTAGGAATATTCTTGATTCGTGGCCCCAAGTACAGAATTCATTTCGACAAGAAGAAAGACAAAGAAAACAAAAGAGATTATTCGACTCAAGAACTCGACCTTGCGTACAAAAGAGGTGGAAACTTGGGGTCCTTGTCAAAATCTAGGAAACCCAAGGGGATGGCTAAATACAAGACAGTGAGAGATCTTTGGGGCCATCAAGGGCTTTCAAGTTATGAAGATGCATTCGAAGGAGGAATGCGTGATAATTTCCATGCTAATGTAGGTCGCACATGCCATTTGTGTAATGGAGAGGGTTGTAATGGCTGTGGAAATACTGGTTTCTTGTCTTGAAAGGGGTACGGCGGCTATTTTCAGGGTGTGTGGGAATAGGCCTCTCGCGAGCGCGAGACTAGTAACCTTCAAAACCCCCCTCGTGTCCTTTGCTCTTTGAGGTCAAGGATTCAGTTCCTTGATTATGAGGGAAAGGGATGTTTCTAAAATCACTCGAAGTAGAGAATTTCAAATCGTTCAAGGGCGAAGCTGTAATTCCATTTGACCGTGGATTTACTGCAATCACAGGCCCCAATGGTTCTGGAAAATCAAATTGTGGAGATGCAGTTCAGTTTGTATTAGGTGCCCGTTCTGCAAAAGTATTGCGTGCTCAAAATTCCAAGGATTTGATTTTCAATGGTGGAAAATCCAACCGCCCAGCAAGAAATGCGAAAGTAACACTGGTTTTTGCAAACCCTGTTTTGTCTAACGGGCGCAGGCGTCTACCATTAGATTCCGATGAAGTTAGAATGACCAGGGAAGTCCGGTTAACCAAATCGGATAACACCGTTTCAACTTACTTGTTGAATGGAGAGGAAAGTAATCAGAAATCGTTCCATCGAATTCTTGGCCAAGCAAACGCACGCCCAGATGGTTACAATATCGTCCTACAGGGCGATGTTACTAGGCTATCTAGCATGACTGCAATGGAGAGAAGAAAGGTTCTCGATTCGGTTGCCGGAGTTACATCATATGATGACGAAATCCGTAAAGCCGAGAGGCAGAAAGGGCAGGTCGAAGATTTCATCGAGAGAATCGCCTTGGTCGAAGGCGAGCAAAAAGATCAGTTGAAGAAACTCGAAAAAGAAAAAGCGGTAGCGGAAAGAGCAAAAGAAACCAAAGAGGAGTTCGATGCAGCTCACGTGACCCTTCAACAATCTCGACATCTTACAGCAAAGGCAGAAATCAAACATCATTCTGATGAACGAACAAGATATCTGGCTGAGGCGGCTGATTTAGAATCTAAAGTCAAAGAAGCAGAGATAATTTTGTTGTCCTTGGATGACAGAATTGGAGAATTAGAAAAACAAATCTCTGAAGCGATGGGTGGCGACAAAGGCGGCCTCAATACTCAAATCGGAGAATTACAAGTGTCTCTTGCATTGAAGAGAGACCATGTCGAAGAAGCAGAATCTGCAGATATTGAAGACCAAGAATTACTTGTTGAATTAGAGGAACAAATCACTGCAGCAAAGAGTGATCTAGAGTCACATGAAAACAGTCTTCTTGCAGCAAAAGAGGCTTTAGAAGCCAGTAAAATTGCATTTGCTGAAACCGAAGCAATCGAGTTAGAAATTCGACAAACATTAGAAAACTCTGGGACTGCAAATGCAGCACTTTCTCGTGCACTTTCCAAAGCAAATGAGTCCCTAGATGCATGCCGAGAATCGGTTAATGAAGCAAAAATAGAGGCCGAGAAAGCCGCTAACCAAGCGGATTTAGTTGCTGAGCAGTTGTCGGCCGCAGAAGAGGAAGTCGATGATGCAAGGCTTGCATATGATGACTTGCAATTACAAGTTGAAGATTTAGGAGACACAAATCCTGATAATGACCGTTCAGCACTTGCAGAAGATTTACGCAAAGCACAATCTGCTGAGAAGAAACTAATCGAGGAATCTACAGCGGTGAACACTCGCTTACAGGATGCAGAAAGAAAATTGGCAGCAGCCCGTACTGAATTAGACAGGCGCTCTGGAAGTAATGGAATGGCGCCTGGTGCTGCTGCAGTAATGGCTGCAAGAGACCGTGGTGAATTGAAAGGAATAATTGGTACAATCTCCGAATTGTGTGCTCCGAAAGATTCTGGACACGCAGACGCTCTTGCGACCGCAGTAGGTGGCGGAATGAATTCTGTTGTGGTTGAAAACGACCAGTTTGCAGCCGAAGCCATGGCTTTGTTGAAGAGTAGAAATCTGGGTAGGGCGACGTTCCTCCCGCTCAACAAAATGCAGGCAAACAGGGCATCTGGAAAGGCTGCAATGTCTGTGAATAAACCTGGTGTGCTAGGATTTGCACATGAATTATTAGATTATGATCCTAGAATTGCTACAGCTGTTGCTTATGCATTAAGAAACACGCTTGTCGTAGATAATATCGGCACTGCTAGAAGATTGATGGGAGGAGTGCGCCTAGTGACTCTCGGAGGAGAAATCACAGAACCTGGTGGAGCCATGGTGGGCGGTAGCAAGCAGAAGATGAAAACAGGTTTCGGAGGAAAAATCCACGGGGCTAGCGAAGTCGACAAACTAGTTGGCGAGGTAGACCGATTATCTGTAATGGCTCAAACTGTTTCTTCTGCATTAAGCGAGGCTAGAACTCGGCAAAACGAGATTCGTGGTAAGATTAATTCTCTTGTAGAAGACGACCATTCGATTAAGGTTGGAACTCTGAAGGCTGAAATGGAACTTGCTTCAAAGGCATTGAATAAAGCCAAGGGAGCCGCTAGTGAATTGCAGAGAAGATTGGCAAATTTGGAATCAGAACATGTTGGTAAGGTGGAAATGATTCAGAGTGCTGAATCTCGGTTGATTCAAGCAGAGGCTGCAAGAGATAAAGCGTCTGAAGATTTGCAAAATGCTAGTCCTGATGGAATCCGCCAGCGCCTTCTAGAAGCCCAATCATTGAGAGTGGAAGCAGAAGGTGCTGCTAACAAAGCTCAGGTAACTCTTGATAGCGGCAAGGAGAAAGGGGATTTACTATCCGAGAGGCTAGATTCATTGACCTCAAGGGCTGACGAAATCCAAGCCGAGATGGCGGGAAGAGAAAAGTCAATTAAGACTTGGAATTCTGCTATAGAAGAGGAAACTGTTCTTCTAAATGCTAAGATGGATGAGCGTTCATCTTTACTTGAAGAGCATGAGGAATTGGAAAACGAAAGGAAAGAATTGGTAGAAGAGCGAGCAGAAGTCAAAGCTAATGCTAACCAGAAAGCAAATTCAGCAATTAACAGCCGTTCGATGGCAGAAGATATTGCAAACAGCCTCGCAGTTAGAGAACAAAACCTTGCGGATTTGTTAGTCGAAATGGCAGCGGAATCGATTCCTGTAGCCGAAGAAGATTCAGATCTACCAAATGTTGGTGATGCACAGAAGGCGGTCAATGATCTTCGAAGAAAACTCGATAGATTTGGCGACTTCAATATGCTAGCAATCGAACAATATGATGCTTGTAAGGCTCGTTTAGATGAAATGAAAGATGATTTCAAGACTTTACAGCAAAGAAGAAAGCGTTTGATTGACATTACTGACAAATTAGAGAGCCAGAGGAAGAAGCGTCTTCTAGCAACACTGAAAGATGTCAATGAGAACTTCAAGGTTGTTTACAAGCGTCTCTCTAATGGCGGACGAGGAGAACTATTCCTCGAGAATCCTGAAGAACCATTCAAAGGAGGTCTTGACATGTGGGCGCAGCCTCGTGGCAAGTCGAATAAGTCTAGATTGCAAGGTCTATCTGGTGGAGAGAAATCCATGGCATCTTTATCTTTGATTTTCGCAATTCAAGACCACGACCCGAGTCCATTCTACTACTTCGATGAAGTCGACCAAAATCTGGATGTACCAAATTCAAAATTGATTGCAACAGAATGCCGAAACAGAAGCGAAGCTGCTCAATTCATCATGGTTACATTGCGCAAAGTATCGCTTGAACTTGCTGACCACCATATTGGCATTACTCATGGTGGCGATGGCTGCTCTAGAAGAATCGTCGACTTTGACCGTGACCGAGCAATCGAATTAGGTGCTCAGGCTGAAAAGGAGGCTAGCAATGCTTCTGACAAGAATCATTCACGCATCGAGGAAGCCAGGGTAATCGCAGAAGAGATGCCCGAAGTTCCTGACGCACTACCTGCTCCAAAGAGCCTCGGAGGCTTGCTGGATCACATGGCTGATGAAGAAAAAGTAGAGGAAACTGGCTTTGCAGCATTGAGTGAGAGAGCAGAAGAATTGAGCGAAGAGATCGAGGAGAGGCAACAAATTGTATCGGAGTTGCTCGCTCAGGAAGAAGAAGTTGAAGAAGAACCAGAGGCAGAACAGGAGGTTTGAAGATGCAACAAGCCGTTCTTGACGATTGGTTCCTTCGCCAAGACATTCTCGACCAATTGATGAACCAAGAGGAAGAGGCGAGTGAAGCAGAACGTTACGCCGACCGTATCATGAGAATCGCACAAGAAGATAGTGCAGAGCATCAAGTATTGACCGATCCATTTGACAGGTCGGTTGCTCTCGTACTTTCTCTGGTTAAAGAAGAAGGTATGGACCCTTGGAACATAGATCTTTCAGCCTTCTTGAAATTGTTCACCCAACGGGTAAGAAAAGAATCATCGGGACTCGATCTCCCTGCATGCGGTCGTTTGATCAGAATGTCCTGGGAGGTTCTAAACCAACAAGCATCGACCCTATTTGACAGAGTTATAGCAATGGATATGGAAGATGAAGATGAATTCTTTGATTTTGGCTGGGAAGCAGAATATGATGATGAAGAGTTCATTTTTACTTCTTCAGTGCTTGAAGGCAGTGCAGACCAGCACCTTCCCGCATTCTTTGGTGAGAGAATGCGACGTGACGAGGGCAGACCCTCTACGTTGGGTGAATTGTTATCTGCATTGAAAGATGCATGTGATGAAGCTGAGATCTTAAAGGCCAAAGAAGAGTACCGTAAGGTTCACGCTGAAGAACTCAAGAACATGCTTGACAATGTTGGTTCAAGAATGCATAATGAAGACATGGAAGGTGATATCCGAAGATGTTGGATTTCCATGCGTAAAGTAACACAAGAACTTGGGCAATCTAAGGTCCCTGTAGTCAAAGTCACCAACCAATTGAAGGAAATACTCTTGGAGACATTTGGTGAAATTCCAGAAGGCTATGACGTAGAATCAAAGATTACTTCGTTTGTTGCAGGATTGTTCCTAACTCACAGAGGCTATGCTTGGATAAGCCAAGAAGGCCCTGAAGATCCAATTATGTTAGAAGATAGGTGGCCAAACGCTGAAACTTTTGATGAAGTAACAGTGTTGGCTGAAAAATTGATGGAAGAAGATTCCCAATCAATTAAGGGCGATGAGACAGAATCGATGAGACATGCTGCGCGTCTTGCACAAAGGGCTCAGCAAGCGATAGAGGAAGAAAAAGAAAGGTTGAAACAGGAAGAGATGGCCAAACTGGCAGCGGAATCAGAATCTGAAAACCCAGGCGATTGGTTAGTGGAGTAAGGAGTTAGTAACATGACGGAAATACCATTGGAAACTTTACTCGAAGCCACTCTGTTTAGCGCTGGACGTTCACTCAGCATAGCAGAATTTTCTGAGAATTTAGGATATGAAGAAGATGAAATTCTTGAATCAATGACCAACCTTCAGTCTACAATAAAACGTCGAAGAGGGGGCGGTCTACAAGTTGTTGAGATAGGAGGAAAGTGGGCAATGGAAGTCAAGCCAGGGATTGCAGACCATCTCCCAAAAGAGACAAAGTCCGAGTTACCACCTAAATTACTCAAAGCAGCTGCATTGATTGCATATCACCAACCAGTGCCTCAATCTAGATTGGTAGAACTTCTAGGTCAACGAGCTTATGATCACATTAGGGAATTAGCACAAGCGGGCCTAATCGGACGAAGAAGGGATGGAAACACGCGCAGATTAACGACAACTCGTAGATTCTCTGAGATGTTTGGTTGTCCGCATACTGACCGAAAGAAAGTCAAAGCATGGTTCAGAGAAATGGTCACATCATCCGGTATGCTTGATGGCATGGAAAGCAAACTTGCACTAAGAGATGAAACAGATGAAGAAGGTAGTGTTCAAACGACTTTAGATGTCTCAGAAGATGAGTGATTATCTATTGCGAATGCTTTCTAAAGTATCTTTCACTAATTGTTGGGTAACTGGTCCACTTTGAGAATTAACAATACTTGCAACCTTCTCGACCTCTTCTCCCACCGCTCCGGCGCTAACGGCCATGTTCCTTGCATGCAATTTCATATGGCCTGCTTGGATTCCGCTTGTAGCCAATGCTCGCATTGCTCCAAGATTCTGGGCAATTCCTGCTGCAGCCATTATTCCCGCTAATTCTTGTGCGGATTCAACTCCGAGTATGGAAAGGTTTGCTCTGGCTGCAGGGTGCACCTTTGATGCCCCTCCTACTATGCCTACTGCCATTGGAGTCTCGATACTACCAACTAGATTCCCTTCATCATCTCTATTCCAACGAGTCATAGAAGTGTAAGTTCCAGTATTGACTGCAGCCCACGCATGACAGCCAGCCTCAATCGCTCTCCAATCTTGACCACAAGCTAATGCGATTGCACTTATTGCATTCATTATACCCTTGTTGTGAGTAGTTGCTCGATATGGGTCTGCCATTGCAAAGTGATGCGCTTCAAGAATTCCAGTGATTATCTTACTACCGCTTTCCCTTGAACCGTCATCAGAGAGTTCTTCTGGAGTAAAAGTCGCCTCGACCTTTGCGAGTCTCTGAGTTGCCAGGTTTGATAGGATTCTCAAATGGACTCTTCCACCGGTAATGTCCTCAATTTTCCCACTAACTAGTTCCGCCATTGTATTCACTGCATTAGCGCCCATTGCATCTCTTGTATCGATTAGTAGGTGCACAACTAAGATTCTTCCAGACATTGAATCAAGACTTCGAACAATTATGTCCTTGCATCCCCCTCCCAGTTTTATCATTGTAGATGGCAGTGAATTACACATCGCCATTAGTTCATATTTTGCAGTTAGAATTGATTCTCCTGCTTCATCCACGTCAGGCAAATCCATTACTTGGATTTGAGCAATCATCACAGGGTCGTCATTATTGGTCCGAAACCCGCCTTTAGATAGGCATCTTTTGGCCATATTGCTAGCAGCAGCGACAATACTTGATTCTTCAACGCAGAAGGGAATTAGGTATGATTTACCATCGATAACGAAGTTTGTTGCAACTCCAACTGGTAGAGACATTGTCCCAATGACATTCTCAATCATACGATCTGCTGCAACTTCACTCAACTCTCCGTTTTCAGCTAATGCATCCACATCATCAGTAGTTAGTCCTGACAACTCTGCAACCTTGTCGCGTCTCTCTGCAACTGAAAGTTTGTAGAAGCCAGAAAGCCTGCTGTCGTCTACTGGCATATGGCTTGTCTCCATTCAATGCCACTAGGGTCTACTTGATGAAGAAACCGACGATTAACGCTTCCACTAACGCGTTAACTAAGCGTTAACCTTGCGTTATTTTAGAAGATTTAGACATTTTCGTGTTTCATTTAACGCGTACTAACGGGCTTGTAATGGCGCACAACAGAGTGAAACATCATATACCCGGAAAATACCAGTGCTATCATGAGTGAAGATGTCCCCATTTTAGGCATCCCTGCGCTAAGAGAGAATCCGTTCAAAGCAAGACCTTTGGAAAGAGGCCAATCTAATATGTTGATTGGGCGTGATGAGATCAGCGCTAGATGGACCCGATTCCTCAAAGCTAGAACAGCAAGAATGGTATTACTGATTGGAGAGAGCGGTTCTGGGCGCTCATCACTGATGAGGTGTGTGTCAGAGGAGACTAGCAAAAGCGTTCATCTGGATATGTTTCCTACTTCTGAACATGCTCACAAAATTCTCCACGAAATATTCGCATCATTAATCGGTTTTGATGTTCCATCAAGTACTCAAGAAATGGTATCCAGATTAGTTAACGAAACCGAGAATTTTGAAGGCCCCCTGCCTCTAATTTCTCTGGACTTTTCTAATGTGGATGGAAAGCATCTTTCAGAAGTTCTTTCGACATTAACAGCACCCCTTGAAAGGCTGAATGCATTAGTGGTGGTAGTTCTGTCAACTGAGCAGAGGGCTCAATGGCCAAACGCTCTAGTCAATCGTTTTGATCATGCTGACGTAATCCAGCCATTAGACAAAGAGCAGGTCAAAGAGTTATGTCAATCAAGAATCGCTAGCGCCTCCAAAGTCTCATGGGAAATGCCAGAGACTGCTCTAGAGTCTATTTTTGAGAAAACATCGGGGACTCCGTCTAAGGTAATGCGCTTGATGCGTGACCTTGTCGACGAAGAAAGAGCCAACCCTAGGGAAATCAAGTATGACGACCCCACTCCAGAGATTGTCGCAAACCCAGTGGAAGAAGATTACATTTCTGAAGAAGAAATAGAAGAAGATTCAGGTCCTGCATTTGATTTAGATTTGGATGAATTGGCTAAAGAACCCGAAGTTATGGTTGCTGAAACCCCACCATCCTCATTTTCGATGCCCAGGGGGCCCTTCAGAGCATTAGCTGCTAGAAACCGTGTAAACAAGCAGGAAGCCCCTCCCTTTGACAAGAGTTCTACTAAGAAGCAATCTAGAGAGCCTATCGGCGTTGATGCCAATAAACTCTGGCTATCAGATGAACCTGGGGGGATGTTAGTCCAAGAAAATCATCAAATTATGAATGAAGATTTAGACGAATTCCCATTGGAGGACTTCCAAGATAGCAATGAAACCGGTACTTTTGCGGATCCTACTGCTCAACCTTCTGGTGACGTAGAGGGCTTATTTGGCCAACTGCTTGATGCACTAAATGTCCCAGAAGGTTTGGGACTGGCTGAACTGTTGTCTGCGATGAGAAGGCCTACTATAGGCCAGAAAGAAAGTAATGCTCTGGATATACACACTCTGAGAAACCTATCAAAAAATGAAGCTGTGTTAGTTGAAGTAGGTTCGAATAGAGAATTCTCACCATCTGATAATAGATTGCAGGACAAGTTTAACGTAAGAAGGCCAAGAATGTCGCAGATGTGTAACCGTCTCTATAGAGCAGGAATTTTATCGGTTCAACAAAAAGGAAGAACAAGAATGTTCAAACTAACCAATGATGCAAGAGCACAATTAATTGCATGGGGAATGATGGAGGCGGTAGTATGAGTTGGTCAGTTTCGAGGTCTTGGCAAGCGCCTGATTTGATATCCACAGCATGCAATGTCGGCAATGAACTGCTGGTATCATGTGGACTTGAATTAATTCTTCTAGATGAAGAGACTAATCAAAGATGGAAACGTTCTTTGCCATTCCGCGTACATTCAGCAGCCCATGATGCCGGTAAAATCGGGGCACTGTGCGGTCACGGATTCCATTTATTGCGAGTTAGCGATGGAACACAAATAGGAGAAGGCCGTTCTACAACTGGTGGTTTTAGTGATATTCTTGCTAGACCAGGAGGCGGTTGGGTTTTATCTTGTAGAAAGGGACAACTGCATGTTTTCAACCAAGAAGGGCGCGGTTTGAAGCGTCTCGATGTTGGCGGAGTTCGTAGATTGATAGGATGGTTTGACCGGGAACACTTGATGTGGCAGGATGAGGATGGAAAATTGCGATGTGCAAGGCTTGCAAATGACGATTCACAACGCTTGCTAGAAGACAGAGTTTGGTCGTGGGTAAGTAGGATGTCCGGGGGCAAAATTTTGCTCCAATCAGCTGATGGCATGCTATGGGAGGGGACGCCTCACCCCTATGGCTGGGATAGTTTGGAAACAATAGATACACGATCTCTTGAGCCATTATCTGCTCACAGAGCAGGCGATGGGTGGTGGGTACTATCTATCGAGGGCGGGATTCATTGTATGACTGAGAATGTCGCAATTGAATCCACAAATGCTGAACTTGGCGATTTCCTAATTGGATTGGCAGCAGATACAATGGCTACTGTGAAGCGAGATGGCTTGGTCAGGTTGTGGCAATCTCCAGAGTTGTCTCAATTAAGAAGAGTAGAGATGCAGAAAATGGTTGCAGAAGCGAAGGTTGCAAGTGATTGGGAAGAAAGACGTAGGATCTTCAAAAGAGCATGTGATGCTGAAGATGAGGGTAGAATTTCCCTTGCTATCGATTTGTATGAATCTCTCGGAAGAACTTCTGATGTAAATCGATTGCTTGCTAGGCAAAGAGGTGATTGAATGAGCGACACGGTTACTCAAGAGAGATTGAATCATTATCTTAATCTCACCAAAATGGCTAGAGAGAAAGCAACTCCTATTCCTAAAGAAGGAAGCCATGAATCACAACAA
>PAZU01000042.1 GCA_002715725.1 Methanobacteriota archaeon
ACACGGACATTGTATAGGGTACCCTCTCGAATGATGGTATTCGCAAGGGTCTATCCGAATACCCATGCGAATGGTTTTCCTGTTTGAATGGGCTTTGCGTGGGCCATTCTAGACGCTACCCTATACAATGTCCGTGTTTGTAACGTGAGCCCTTTGAAGCGCTTGTGCCGGGATTTA
Source organism: Methanobacteriota archaeon (assembly GCA_002715725.1). Classification (GTDB taxonomy): domain Archaea; phylum Thermoplasmatota; class Poseidoniia; order Poseidoniales; family Poseidoniaceae; genus MGIIa-K1. The sequence goes on from PAZU01000042.1 coordinate 178, forward strand.
ATTTAATAGTTCGAATATTTTTTTTCCTCACATGACAGAGAAGTGGGGGGCCTATGTAAAAATGCAACTAATTTGCTTTATCATTGCTTTACCCTTTGCATTTTTTCTCTCAGATTTACTTGCAATGGAAGATGATGGCTACTGTCCAGGGAATGGGACCGGAGAGCTTTCCGTAGAACATAACAGTTGCCAACTGCGGCTATCTGGATCATTCGGTGGGGAAGTTGGAAATCAAAGCATAGATGGGAAAGATTACCGGATTTATCAATGGTATATTGTTGGAGGCTGGGATCATGAGTACACAAGCACAGCGGCATATGCTAGATTGGATTTTAGAACCGACAGCAGCTCGATGAATGGCCATTATTACACCTACTTCGAATGCAAACATTCACAGAAAGGTATTTTCGGTTGTGAAACAGATAGAGATATCGACGGTAAAGATTGGATTTCGGTTAACGCGCAAGAAATAGATTATAACAAAGGCGGTTCAAACTCCACAACCATTTTTGTAAACATAGAGAACGGAGAGCCTATTCTAATCGCTATTGAAAAAGACGTGGAGGTTTCCGAAAGGTCGGAGCTGGATATCGAATTGATTGCTTAAAGGAATAACAAATCGGACCATTAGAGTGGGTTTATCCGAAACCCCTTTGCATTTTATTTTCCGATACAAAGGAGATTCAGTGGGCCGATACAGACGCTACCCATGTGAATGGAGAGCGATCACATTCTGACTTTATTTCCAGTGATGACTCTCCAGATACGCTGTAGAGGGTCATAGTATCTGTCTACAACTCTCTCCTTCAGTTGGATAATAGCATCGTCTGTGATTTGGATTCCTGCTGGGCAAACTTCGGTACAGCATCTTGTGATGTTACAGTATTCTACACCGAATTCTTTCTTGATTTCGGGAAGCCTGTCTTCTTCATCTAGCGGATGCATCTCGTATTGAGCTAGCCTTACTAGATTGCGTGGACCTCCGAACTCATCGAATAATTCGTGATCTCTCAGTATGTGGCAAGTGTTTACGCAAAGGAAACATTCTATGCACTCTCTGAACTGTTGAACACGATGTGCTTCGTGCTGGTTGAACTCCCAATTTGGCTCATCAGGACCCTTGATTGGTTTGATTTTCTGAGCAACGTCATAGTTCCAAGAAACATCAGTAACCAAGTCTTTGATGTGCGGGAAAGTCTTCATTGGGCGGACTTCAATTGGTTGTCCTTCCGGGGTGTCAGACACTACATCTGACATTCTTGTCATACACATTAAGCGTGGACGCCCATTGATTTCTGCACTACAAGAACCGCACTTACCTGCCTTGCAATTCCATCTAACTGCAAGGTCTGGTTCTTGTTCATATTGAATCCTGTGCATGCAATCCAAGACAACCATTCCCTCATCTAAATCGAGTTCATAGTCTTCCATTTTTGCCTCTTCGCCTTCACCGCGGAGAACCTTGAATTTCTGACTCTTGCCCTTCAGTGACATCAGTTGTCACCTCCTTGTTCTGCTGCTCTTTCAGCAATCATTGTCTTGACTTCCTTTATTGCATCCTTGAGGTCATCACGCATCTCCTCAATTGGTTCTTGGCGAATCTTAATTTCTCCATTCTCCATACTACAGATGTTGAGATTCTTACCCCAGAATTCATCTTCGTGACCTGGGAAATCATCGCGTGTGTGCCCACCACGGCTTTCTTCTCTAGCAAGTGCAGCCATAGTTGCAACTCTAGAAATATCTACCATATTCTTCAAGTCGAGTGCTTGATGCCAGCCTGAGTTGTATTTCCTGCTAGTTCCTGGGAAACAAGTCTGTTCTCTCTTAGAGAACTCATCCAAATCTTCCAAAGCTGATTCTAATTCGTCTTTTACGCGAATGATTCCGACTTTTTCTTGCATCATGTCTCGCATTGCATCATAAATCAGTCCCGGATTTTCGCCTTCACCTCTATTTAGTGGAGCGACCATTTCCTCGATTGCGGATTGGACTTGAGATTCATCAATACTTGGCTGTGCCAAATCAGATGCTTGCTTAGCAGCATGCTCGCCTGCTCTCTTACCAAATACGATTAGATCTGATAGGGAATTTCCACCAAGACGGTTTGCTCCGTGTAGGCCGCTAGCAACTTCGCCACAAGCATACAATCCCGAAACTGTGGTTTCTTGGGTTTCAGCATTTACTACAACGCCTCCCATCACATAATGCGCTGTAGGTCCAACTTCCATCGGTTCCTTGGAAATATCAACACCAGCCAATTCTTTGAACTGGTGGTGCATCGAAGGTAACTTCGCTAAGATGGCTTCTTCGCCACGGTGTGAGATATCCAAGAATGCTCCACCATGTGGACTTCCTCTACCCGCTTTGACTTCACTGTTAATCGCCTTAGCAACAACGTCACGAGTCAATAATTCAGGAGGACGGCGTACTGTGGCTAGTTTACCTGAAACAACTTCCTCGACCCATTGGTCGGATTCTTCTATCGTTTCAGCGTGGTCTCCTTGGAACATTTCTGGAACATAATTGAACATGAATCGATCCCCAAGTTCGCCACTTTCGTTGCTATTGTGCAGTCTGCCGCCTTCTCCACGAACACCCTCAGTAACTAGAATTCCTCTAACGGAAGGCGGCCAGACCATTCCAGTCGGGTGGAATTGTACGAACTCCATATCGCGAAGTTCAGCTCCGGCCCATAACGCCAAAGCATGTCCGTCCCCTGTATATTCCCAAGAACCTGAACAAACCGACCAGCACCTAGTAATTCCACCTGTTGCTAGAACTACAGATTTCGCTGAGAATGCGTGGAAATCGCCATCCACTCTAGTGTATGCTACACATCCTGTTACTCTGTCTCCTTCCTTTAGGAGATGGCGAACTGTATATTCTGTGAAAATGTCAATTCCTTCGTGGATTCCTCTTTCTTGTAGGGTTCTGATTATCTCAAGACCGGTTGCGTCACCGACGTGTGCTAGTCTAGGGAAAGTGTGTCCTCCGAAGTTTCTCTGGTTGATTAAATTCTTAGTAGTCCTGTCGAAAACTGCTCCCCATTGCTCAAGTTCACGAACACGGTCTGGTGCTTCCTTAGCGTGGAATTCTGCCATGCGCCAGTTTGCAAGCCACTTGCTTCCCTTCATTGTGTCATGGAAGTGAACTTTCCATCCATCACGAGGGTCCGCATTTTGTAGTGCTGCTGCACAGCCTCCTTCTGCCATAACAGTGTGGGCCTTACCAAGCAAAGACTTGGTGATGATTGCCGTCTTTGCACCAGTCCTTGCTGATTGGATTGCAGCACGTAATCCTGCACCTCCAGCTCCAATGACAATTACATCGTACTCGTGGGAGGTGAATTCTTCTGACAAATCATACACCTCCGATTAGTACAAGACTGAAATCAGTAATGATTCCCTTTGAGCAAGCAATAGTCCAGGCATCGCCTACGAATACTAAGATCAATGAAATCCAAAACCAAAAACCATGGCTTCTGTTGATTACACTAATCTTGGAGAATAATGCCCCTCTCATCTTGGAAATGCCGCTAGCCCAGCGGTCTAGCATTCCACCAGCTAAATGTCGCAAAGCATGACATGAAGTAACATAGAAAGTCAAACATACCGCTTCAAGAGTTAGAATGATTGTCCCGCCGGAAATACCGTATCCCTCATTGGAGAAAGACATGGTATGAGTGATATCCCACCACTTAATCAGTAAAATTGGTATTACCATATACAAGAAATATCGGTGTAGATTATTGACTATAAATAGTCGCTTCTCGCCTTTGTATCCAATCTTCTTGTTGATTTCTGGCTCATCGACCCAACATGCTGTAGGGCTAGCGAAAAATGTCCTGTAGTAAACACGGCGCATGTAGTAACAGGTTCCTCTGAATGAGAATGGAATCCACAAAATTAGAACTGCGGCATTCACCCAAGACGGATGATCCCACCCTGCAAACATGTCCCATTCCAAAACGTTTGGAGAAAACATCGGTGAAATAACGTGAGCGCCATTGACATTGTAATCGATGTGTTCGGAGAAGAATACGACTCGCCAAAGTGTCCACAAAACGGCTAATGTAAGTCCAATTCCCATTACCGCAGGCTGGGCCCACCACTTGTCAATTCGGTTTGTGCGACCCAAACCATTGAGCATTGGTAACTTGAGACCATTTCCCATTGAGTACACCAACCGCGCCCCCTAAAGGGGGCGGATATTGCGTGCGAGTCATGATTAGGTCTTTGACCTGTTCGCTTTATGTTCACGCTAGAGAGGAGTAGTCAACTTCAGCTTCAACCATCTCGATTTCATCAACATCCATCTGAGCGAGTTGCAACTTCCCTGATAACTCATCGTTTACTGCATGCCAGTAAGAGTACGCTTCGATTACCCAAATTCCTGATTCTCGAGTACCGTTACCGCTGCCCTTTACACCACCGAATGGAAGATGAGCTTCAGCACCTGTTGTCGAATTATTTATTCCTGTCATTCCAGCCTTGATTCCTGTCTTGAAACGGTATGCTTCGAGGCGGTCGTTGGTGTAAATTGCACTAGATAAACCGTAAGGAGATGCATTTGCAAGATGCAAAGCATGATCAAAATCATCCGCCTTAACCACAGTAACTGCAGGGCCGAATACTTCCTCGTGGAAGCACTTCATGTCCTCGGTAACATTTGCGTAAACATGCGGCCACATGTACACTCCATCTTCTGGAGTTCCTTGGAAATTCTCAGGCGTATTACCTGACGAGATTCTGCCTTGTCCCCAAATTTTAGTTGCGCCATCTGCCTCAACCATATCGATTCCTTTCAAGAAATCGACAGCATACTTCTCCGATAACATTGAACCATACAACACATCATCGTGCTTCAAAGAGTCACCAATTCTTGTAGTCTTAACCTTAGCCATGAATTTCTCCATGAACTCATCATAGATGTCCTTGTGAAGAATCAAGTTGCCTAAACTAGTACAACGCTGACCTGCTGTTCCAAAGCCACCCCAATAAGCGCCAGCCACTGCATTATCAATGTCTGCAGAGGGCATAACTACCAATGGATTCTTGCCACCTAATTCAAGGCTGCAAGACACTAAATTTCTTCCACAAACTTCGCCTATTGCTTTGCCAACCTCAGTACTTCCAGTGAATGAAATTTTGTTGATAAGGCCTTCATCGACGGCGTCAACTATGTACTGACCTGCGCCGCTTCCTTTACCGTGAACCAAGTTGATGACTCCATCCGGTAATCCTGCTTGGTGCATTACACGTGCTAGTGCGAATGAGAGCAGAGGAGAATCTTGTGGGGATTTCCATACACATGTGTTACCACAAATAATTGCAGGGATCATTTTCCAGAATGGAACTGCAGATGGGAAATTGCATGCGTTAATTATTCCACAAACTCCAAGTGGACGTCGATAAGTGAATAATTCCTTGTCAGGTAATTCAGAATTGACTGTTTGGCCATAAAGTCGGCGACCTTCGGATTGGAAGAATAAACAGGTGTCAATAGCTTCTTGGATTTCGCCACCACATTCTTTCAGCGTCTTGCCGATTTCACGTGCTTGTAGGCGAACCAGGTCGTCCTTGTATTCAATCAACAAGCGACCCATGTTTCCGATAATTTGACCACGGGTTGGTGCAGGAGTTGCCGCCCATCCTGTCAATGCAGTTCGTGCTGCTGCAATTGCAGCGTGTACATCTGCTCTAGTGGAGAGTGGGAACTCGCCTAACTCGTCTATGAGAACTGCTGGATTCTTGCTGATGAATGTAGAACCATCTGAAGACAAAGTAAGTTGCCCATTGATGATATTGTATCCTTTAACCTTAGGCAGGTTGTCTGGGTTGTTGTTTTCCATGAATTCTAGTCCGGCTTCCAGAATGTGCGTCATGGCCCTGCGTCATGTAATTAGAACATAAGTCTTGCATTGAAGTTAAATCCATGGATTAAAGTGATACCGACTGTGAAGATAGAACACTCGGAGGGGTTTACCTATGGCTGGTGAAGATACTGATTCTATTTCCTTGAAGGTTTCAAAGGCTATACCAAGTGATGTAGGTCACGGTAGAGCGCGCATTAGTGGCGAGAATGATTTAGATCTGAAACCCGGAGATATCATTGAAATTAAGGGTGATAATCGTTCAACCGCTGCTATTTACTGGCGAAGCCGCCCAGAAGATGCAAAAATGGACATTATCAGAGTTGATGGAATCATTCGAAAGAATGCTGGTGTAAGCCTCGGCGACAGAGTTACTGTTTCCAAAGTCGATGCTAAGATTTGCACTAAACTTGTCCTATCTCCTGTTATGGCGAACAAGCAGAAGGTCAAATTCGGCCCAGGCATCGAAGGATTTGCCAGAAGGGGATTGAACAAGCGACCTGTTGTTGCAGGTGATAGGATATTCATTCCAGGTATGACTCTATTCGCAGAAGCTCTACCTTTCGCAGTTCTTCAAACCACTCCTAAAGGAATAGTACAAGTTAATTCTGATACTGATATAGTAATCAAAGATGAAGCGATTGATGACGATGATGTCGGACAGTCTCAAGGAATTACATACGAAGACATCGGAGGAATCGGAACCCAGTTACTGAAAGTTCGGGAAATGATTGAACTTCCATTGAAACACCCTGAACTGTTCCGTAGATTAGGTATTGATCCACCTAAAGGAGTACTGTTACACGGTCCACCAGGAACTGGAAAAACAATGATTGCAAAAGCTGTCGCAACGGAAACTAATGCACATTTCACTTCAATTAACGGCCCGGAAATTATTTCTAAGTACTACGGTGAATCTGAAAAACAATTACGTGAGATTTTCGATGAAGCAGCAAATAACGCACCTGCAATAGTATTCGTTGATGAGATAGATTCTATCTGTCCTAAGCGTGAAGATGTAAGTGGAGAAGTTGAGCGCAGAGTTGTTGCGCAAATGTTGACTCTTATGGATGGCATGCAGGGCCGTGACAATGTCATTGTCATCGGTGCTACCAACCGTAGAGATGCAATGGATCCTGCGCTCAGAAGACCAGGTAGGTTCGATAGAGAAATCGAAATTGGTGTTCCAGACAGAGAAGGGAGAAAAGAAATCCTTGATGTTCATACCAGACAAATGCCTATTGCAGATGATTTTGATGTAGACTGGGTATTGGAAAACTCCTATGGTTTCGTAGGTGCAGACCTAGCAGCATTGGTAAGAGAATCAGCAATGAAGGCCCTACGAAGATACCTACCAGAGATTGATTTGGATGAGGAAACTATTCCTCCAGAGGTACTCGAAAAGATGGAGGTAAGAATGGATGACTTCCGCGTTGCTATCCGTGAAATTGAACCGAGTGCTCTTCGTGAAATTTATGTTGAAATTCCTGATGTCTCATGGGAGAGTGTCGGTGGTCTTACTGAAATCAAAGACCGTCTAAAGGAAAGTGTTGAGTGGCCTCTAACCAAACCAGAGTTATTCGAGCACTTCGGAATCAAACCACCTCGGGGGATTGTATTATTTGGCGCCCCTGGTACTGGAAAAACACTACTTGCGAAGGCAATTGCAAATGAAGCAAAAGCGAATTTCATTTCGATCAAAGGTCCGGAGTTAATCTCGAAGTGGGTTGGTGAATCTGAGAAGGCTATCCGTGAAATTTTCAAGAAAGCGAAGCAGTCTTCTCCTTCAATTATTTTCCTCGATGAATTCGAATCGATTGCAGGCATGCGTTCATCAAATTCACAATCAGGAGGTTCTGATGTTGCAAATCGTGTTGTCAATCAATTGCTTGCCAGTATGGACGGTGTTGAAAGCTTGGATGAAGTTATCATTGTAGCAGCAACTAACAGACCGGAAATGATTGACCCTGCATTACTTCGAAGTGGAAGATTTGAGCGAGTCCTGCACGTGCCACCGCCAGACAAACCTGCAAGAGAAGTTATCATGGCGATACACTCTGCTGATATGCCACTATCATCATTCTCAATGAAGGATGTCCTTGGTGGAATGGAAGGATTTACTGGAGCTGACATTGAAGCAGTTTGCCGAGAAGCCGCATTAATTGCAATGCGAGCTGGTAAGAAAAAGGTGAACAAAGGGCACTTTGAAGATGCAATTTCAAGAGTCCGCCCAACCGTCACTCCGGAAATGCTCGAATATTATTCAAAGATGGAAGAGAGATTAACATCTGGTCTTTCTAACATTAAGCGTACCAGAGATACTGGTTACGGAATGGAATCAATGTGATTTATTGGTCGCCGTATGATTGAAGTGACAAAACGAATTGCATGGACTGAGAGGAGGGGAGGCAAACCATGTCAAGTTTCAGCGGAGAATTCCTCAAACGTTCTGTTGTTGACATAAACGGCGAATTGTTTGGACATCTTGCTGATATTGTAATCGACCCCAGAAGTGGCGAAATCACCGAAATTTTAGTCGAAGTGATCTCAGAAATTGATGTAACTAAACTACCTTGGCCGAGCGACGGTGGTTTTTGTCAAGTTCCAGCCCAAGAAATCTCTCAAATCGGTGCACGTATCGTCTTAAGACGATGAGCAATAGACTATCATCAGCCCACAACCTTCTAAACCCAATGTTGGAGTCGGTTGTCTGTATCTTGTACTAGAGGTGATAGTTTGGACGAAAAGCCGCGCTTTAACAAAAGAAGACTTGTTCTTCAAATTGCGTTCTGGTTTGTCCTTGTAATGTTGCTATCTACCGTAGTTTCTCAAGTCATTAACATCGGGAACAATGAGGGTCAATCCGCATATGGAGATGATTGGAATGACATGTCAGCATTCCGACAAGACGTCAAGGACATGGGAATTGATACAAAATCACTAGTTTCTTCCCCACTATTATTGGCAGATATTGAAGATCCTGCAAATACAACATTCATTATCGCAGGAGTAGAAAGAGATACTCTTTCACTGCCTCAATTCTCATCTGATGGTTTCCTTACTTTCGCAGCTGAAGATGGATACACGCCGGCAGAAGTAGAAGCGATCAAAGAATTCGTATTCGCTGGAGGCGATGTCCTTGTGATGGATGACTTTGGTTATTCATCTTCGATTGCAGAAGCGTTTGGTGTTCGCTTCAAAGGGGTACAATTGTATGATACAGTCTATGTTACTGAATTGGATTACAACTTCGTTTGGATGTGCGTACAAGAATCCCCTTGTGGAATGGACGGTACATCACTTGACCCAGAGACTGTTGAAAACCATAGCAGATGGTCAATTCAAGACAATGGTGCTCATATCTGTAAGTTGTATGATGGGAGATTTATGGCAAAATCCGATGCAGGAGTTTGCGAACAGCATTGGAAGGACGGACAAATACAGTTCAATTCTTCTTACCAAGTATTACTCAACAACATCACTGGAATCGACATTATTCCAAATGCAAAAACCGGAATGGGAGCAACTGAAATTAGAGCACTAACCTCGCCAGAAGCGACTATTGACGTAAACGGCGATGGTGAAATTTGGGTAGGTTCTGAGCAGACCTCAGAAACACCTGACCTTTGGGGACAATTCAACCTATCAATCGAGGTTTGTATCTCTCAAGACTGCAATTTCGTGCAAGGAGGCAGGATTACATTCATCGCCGATGGTTCTGCATTGACCAATGCTCTATACGACTATGAAGGATACAACAATGGCGATTACGGTAAAGCAGACAAGCCAATTCCTAGGAATGATAACAGGAAGTGGGCCTTGGATTATATTGCTGACTCACTGGTCGATACCGACGAACCAGGAGTGTCCGATGATGTTCCTGAACCAGCACCGAATGCAATGGTCATCTTTGACGAAAGCCGACACATTCAGCCAAGCATCGCTTCTGAATCATACAACACTGTTTACTTCTTGCTAGTCTACTTCACCGGTGAAGGACTAGCTATGCTCCTGTTATTCCTTATTCTGTTCATCGCATTCGAAGGAGTACTTCTGAAGAAGAAAGATCCTGAACCATGGCGACACGTATTCAGTATCATCTACTATGGATTTGGAGATGCGAATAGGTACACTTACTACGCAAAATCGAATAAAATCAAACAGGTGTTCCTTTCAAAGGTTCGAAATCAGAATGGATTGACTCGAGAAGAGTTTGACTCATTACCTGCAAGAGAATTGCAGAGCATGATCGACGACCCCGTACTAGTAAAATTCGTATTCGAAAATAGGAACTATTCATTGGAACAGACCGTGGCTATTGTTAAGCGAATAAAGGTCTGGGGAAGAACATGAGGTGAGTTAGATGTGGACACGTAAAGCAGCATTTACATTCACCGGAGGAATCGCATTGATTCTGATTGGAATGATGATTTCTAATCACCAAATGATGATTCTTGGTGTTGCATTCATCGCATTCATTGTAGTCAATTCTTGGGTTAGTGGACACGGTGATGTCGAAGTTCAGAGAACCCTTTCTGCAGACAACTTGTACAAAGGAGACGATTTGTATGTTGAACTTCTAGTAACCAACAGAAGTAGACGCAAAACACAGCAATTGGAAGTGTATGACAACGTTCCGCACGAGATGAAATTACGTAGTGGTCTGAACCAAATGAGGCTCAACCTAAAGCCTGGAGAGAGTGCACGTATTCGCTATGTTCTACGCTGTCCACTGCGTGGCCATTATTCGCTTGGTCCGGTTTCATTACGCTACCGTAATACATTCAACCTCTCAGTAGATGAGATGTATGTTGACCACCACTCAGACATTATCATCTTCCCTCAAATCAGAGATGTCGAGGAGGCATTTATCCGTTCTAGAACTGCAAAGATGTACACAGGTGCAACTACACTGAGAACACCAGGGCCGGGAACGGAATTCTATTCCTTGAGAGAATATGTCCCCGGTGATCCGTTCAAGAACATCAATTGGAAGGCGTTCGCAAGAACTGGAGATTTGATGATTAATGAAAAGTGTAGAGACGCTGTAACCGATTTGTACATTATACTAGACAGTAGAGATATCGCAAGAATTGGAACCGTTTTGAAAAATCCACTTGAGATGGGAACAGTGGCAGCAGCTAGTTTAGCATCCTTCTTCATCCAGCGGCGCGATTCTGTGTCATTGACAATTTATGATGAGAAGTTATCCTTCTTGCCTCCAGATACGGGCGACAAGCAGTACTTCAAGATCCTATCATCACTTGCCGGGGTTGCACCGCGAGGAACTATGCCTCTACAAGCGGTTACAAACAGCCTAGCAGCAAGGTTCAGTCGTGGAAGTCCAGTCTTCGTGATATCATCATGCGAAGGTGATGGAACTGTACCGTCTGCAATTAGAGACCTGGTAGGAAGGGGTCACGAAGTGACTGTTCTTTCTCCATCATCAATCGATTTCGAGCGGCTTGTTAGCCGCATCCCTAGAATGTCATATGAAGTTCTCAAACTCGAAAGACAGAACAGGCTCACATCATTGGCTGGATTTGGCAGCCAGGTGATTGATTGGATGCCGGACATGGACCTATCACAGGCTCTATTGCAGGTGAGAGGATACTGAGGTGAGATTATGGCAGGAGAAGTAACACCTCAAGGAGAAGGCGCAAGGTCGCTACATCTTCGTCAATTGAGGATGCAATGGCAAATTGTGACTCTGCAGGTATTAGCGACCCTTGCTCTGGTGTGGATGTATCTTGAAGTCGTATCCACCTATGTTGTAGGCAGCATTGATCACACCCAATTATTCGAAACTCTAGAAACAGGACTGGGTACTGAACTACCTTTGGCCGACTGGCTAACCGGCAGTGGAAGTGATGGCTTAGCCCGGTTCTATGTTCCAATGGGTCTTGGCCTAGGATTGGGAGGCGGAATGGCAATTATGGCATTCCAAACTCCTAAGTTCCAACAGAGAGTCAAACTTGGATTCATTATCACAATGATCGTTTTACTAGCTGGACGATTCACTCTAGGATACGTTTGGCAACTTGTCGGTGACGGATGGAGTGCCCCCGATACAGATGTATTGCAACTACTCGAATGGCCATTATTGATGATGCTGTCATTCATTATTCTGACATTCTATCTACTACCGATAATCACTGGAACTAAGGGGATTTGGGGGCTATCGAGAAGAGGAGTTGCTTGGTCGATCGGATTCACTCTGCTATTCCTCGGGGTTCATGCAATCCTTACATTCCCTCTAATTAGAGGGCAACTTGGTAGTTACGGTTCTCAATTAACTACGCTAGAAATTATTGTTTCAGAGCCGACTGTATTTGGCCTGGTAACTGCAGAACAATTCTCACTAATCCTAATTGCATGTTTGATGATGGTTTTCCAAGAGTCAGCGTTTGGAGTAATCCGCCAGTTGGAATACGCATATCGCTTACCTGAGTCTTGCAAGAGAGACCCTGAGTACGTAGCTCAAATGGATAACCTTCTGAATGGACACATTAAACACACTGCGATTTTCCTTTCGCTCACAGTCGTTGCAACGACCATCGCATTGGGCTTCCACTCTATACTACTCGACTGGGTAAGTGGAATTACGGGTTCCCAGTGGGCTTCGCAAGTAGGTGAATCAATCGAATTAACCCTAACTTATGGATTGGTAATCTCTGCGCTTCTATTCCTTGGAATTATGGCATTACTACGCTTCGTAGTACCTTGGCAAAGAGTATGGGGTCTAATCGAGTCTTCATTTACTCCTAGAGAGTAATCACTTCGAATAGTTGAATTGGAACGCTCGTCCTATTCCTTCTGTCAATACCAAGACAACCAGGGGTATTCCACATACCCAAGATAGAATGAGGCTCGCACCATCTAAGTGGTCTTGCATGAAAAATCCAGCATAGATTCCTAAAGAAACCAAGGCCAAGAATACAAGTTTTTCAATCCATAATGGATAGTAAGAAGAACTCATTTAATCGCCTCAGAGATCTATACCGTCAAGAGAATCTTCGAGTTCATCCAAAGTTGAATCAGAAACTTCACCAGATTCAACCGGGTCGGTTCTTCGAGCCCATCTCGCATCTAATCGTGCCAATTCTTCTTCCAGAGTTGCTCGTTCATCGTCTTGTGACGCTGCGGCTGATTCCTCAACTAATTCAGTAGGCTTTTCATCGACTGGAGTGGACAACTCCTCCCATTCTTCAGCGATATCACTAACTTCAACAGCAACCGCTACTTCTTCATCAATTAATTCGCCTTTCATTTGCTCTAGAACAATTTCATCGACTGGTGCTCTTTCACCTGCAGGAACAGAATCTCTCTCAAACGGAAGGATGCCATCTCTCTTGAAATCCCACAATGCTCCACGAACTTCGCCCTTGACGAAGCCACTTGCATCTAGTTGTGTCAGGAGTTCTTCTAGTGCACTAGTAGTGCCTTCAAGTTTGACTGAAGAGCCTGCGTCTCTCATATCTGCTTCAAGATGAATGTCATCCAGTGCTTTCTGAATCAATGCACGTGTTTCTCTTGCTAGCACTGGTAAGGACTCAGGCCTGCGGGTATTGCTCATCAATGCTTGAACCTGCTCAGATGGTGCCCCTAGTTTCTCAAGTTGCTCCAGTACATTTCTGATTCTTCGCAACATGGTTACTGAACGGTCATAATCTTCAAGCAAGTTCTCCAAATCTAGAACAAGATTTGTCACCGTTTCACCAAGTTGGTGTTCTAATCTTTGCTGGACAGACCATCTTGCTAGGCCTCTCACAGCGCCCGCTGTCTGTGGGACTTGTCTCTCTAAGAGTGACATTACTTCATTAGAGAGTAAGTGACGAGGAGTCGTTGCAACATGGTCTACGCACCCTTGGATAACCTGTAGAGCGCGTTCTACTGCACGGTCAAGTAGAGATACCGAGTAACCAAGTGTTCTAGCGTGCTCTAACCTTTCCAATACTGGGCCTAGACCATCAAATTGAGCACCATCTTCAAGCAAAGCTTGTGCTAGAGGTTCTTCGGATAGTTTAGCGCGCAGCAACTCGGCTTCCTTGATGTCAGACAAGGCTTCCTCGTGTGCGATTGCTAACGCTTCTGCTTGGTCTAACAGGTTAGACAACTCGGCTTCTGCTTGACCTCTTCTAGCTCCTAAATCGCCTAGTTCTTTGAGCACTTGGCGGCGTTCATCCATCAATTCTCTCATTTCAGATTGAATCATTGATGCGCGGTTTTCTTGCTCGGTGAGCCTTATTCTATCATCTTGAGTTCTTTCGCTGGCAACCTTGGACTCCGATTGTATCTGCTTTAGATTCAATTGGGCGTCACTGATTTTTGCTTCCAATTCTGATAACTCGCCTTGAGCCCTACGATGACGGTCACGAGTTGCTTCAACTTGCTCTTCGATCATTCTTTGACGGCGTTGGTCATCTTCGATACGAGAACGAATACTTGCTAAAGTTGCAGAATGCGAATCTATATCACTCGACAATGCTGCTTCCTTAGTAGCCATCTCTTCAATCTGTGAAGATAATTCAGAACTCGCTTTGTTATCACCAAGAATTCTTGCTAATTCTACTGCTCTCTCACTTAATTGGTGTTCAAGTTCGTTAACTCTCTTCGATAACCTATCGCTTCTAGATTCAGAGTTTTCAGCAGTGGCCTGAGCCGCGGATAAATCGAGTTGCAATTGATCGATTGTACGATTATATGAGGCGATTTTATCTTGCACATCAGAGGCTTGACGGTTCGCTTCATTCGCATTAACCTTAGCTGCACTCTCGGATTTTTGTGCCGATTCAAGTGCGACTTTAAGCGAAGCAACCTCGCCAATTGACTCTGACAACTTCAGTTCAGACTTTTCGAGTTTTCTTCTCAATCCATCATCGATTCCGGCTGAGGTTTCGATTGTTGCTAAACCTTCAGATGGGGTGGCAACTGTGATTGCAAATTCGAATCTAGTTCGCTCTTTACGCAACTTTTGAAGGCCGATTTCAAATCCATATAATTGCATCATCATCTGCTTAATCAAAGTTTGACGAGATTCCGAGCGAGTACGTGTAGTTGCTAATTCGTCACAGAATTGTGCTAGATTGAAATCGATTACATTTCCTGATTCGGGCCCTAGAATAGTTCCGACTGGTAGTCTGTGTAGAGCCAAAACCCTTCGAGATTCACAAAGTGAATTCGCTGCTTCGGCAAGTTTGGTCTTGCCTGGTGCTTGCATAGCCACAGGTACACCCTTGACTAAAGCAACACGGATTGCTTTCGAGGATTTTCCAGCGGTTAGATGTCCGGTGAGTCCTTCATCGACTGCACTAGTTAGCATAGAGAGTACTGCATCTGTTCCGCCACGTCCTTCTCTAACCACATGTCCATCAGTTAGAGCCTCGCCATGTGAGCCCATAGCATCTATTTGACCATCCATCAATGCAGCTATTTGACTAATTAAACGGCCGTGATCGACATCAGCTTCAGTCCAAATTGCAAGAGCAACATCTCCGGCTTCAGCCAATAGTAGGGAGCCATCTCCGGTATGCAAAGTCCAGTGGCCTGCGCCATCTAAGCCTAAATCGCTAGCCATTGCTTTTCTTCCAGCCAATGTTTCTCCTACTTGGGCTGCAAGTTTGTCAGCACTGGAAGGAAGGTCTCCTGCATCATCGATTAACATTCCAGAATCTACTGCGATTCCTCCACGTACCTCAGGACGTTGAACTAGATTAGCGAGAACTGCAGAAAGGTCTCTGGATAGTAAGCGTTCAAGTGAATCACCTGCACCAAGTAGCCCTCTCATGTCAGCGCTGTGCTCAAATGCCTCAGGAACAATCTCAGCTACAGAACCTAGAGCAGACTGTGTCCAAGCTCTAGCAACTAATCGGTGCTGGTCGATTTCTAATGACTCAAGGCGATCCTTTGCCGCTTTACCACACAGCAAAACCTTGCCCTTAGCAGGTTCAGCGATCCATCCGACGACTCTACCTGCGCGAACGATACGATGACCGCTAGCGGTGGACCTGCGGCCCAAATAAGTCGTAATCGAACCGTTTTCAAATGGTAAAATTACACCATCACTAACATCGATTTCATTTTCAACTGGCATTCCATATGGCAGATCGAACATGTCCATCACCTCATCACTGAGTTCAGCATATCAACATCACACTCGACGGCGTGTCGCCACCTAGCAATCCTGCCACCCTTCTTCCCGGAAATTACGAGGCTTGCATCTTCACTCAAGCGAGTCAAGAGAAACAATCCTGTTCCTTCAGACCAGAGTTCCAAACCTCTCCCAACACTAACTGTTTGTTCGAGTTTATCCATTGCTTGGACCAACTGGGTGGCATGTTCAACCATCGGTGCACGACCTCTCTTCCCCACTGCAGCAACCAAACCATCTCGTCTAGAAACGATGTATGCTTGGTCTGCCCCTGGTAGGGCTGAAAATTCGGCCAAAATGCGTTGCATCATGCGCGCTCAAATGGGTGCAGGTTGAAAACGGCTTCAAGAAGTTTGGCTTTTCAAAACGCCCGTAGGGCGGTTTGTAGGGTTGTTTGATTTTGCCAACTAGTTTTTTGGTAATCGTAAATTCCTATTTGTAAATTCCTATTGGAAATTTGATTTTTGAATTGAAAAATTCTACCGTTGACATCAAGCCTAGAACCTCGTCGAATAATCATGGCCGGCCTTTTTGATGTCCCGAGTTGCGATAAGTGTCGCAATCCGGCTATTCATCACCAAGTTTACTCTGGCAGAATGATGTGCGGAGCACACCTTGCTGAAAGCGTCAGGAAGAAAGCTTCCAAGGCATTAAGAGAACAATTAATCCTGCCAAAAGGAGAACATACTACAATCCTCGTAGCGATCTCTGGAGGTAAAGATTCGGCAGTGCTACTAGAAAGGCTTCACGAGAATTTGGGGAAGCGTCGTGATGTGACACTTGTTGGAGGATGTGTGGATGAAGGGATTGAAGGATATAGGCCACCATCTTTAGAATGCGCAAGACAACTTTGTGAAGATTTAGGAATAAGGTTCGAAACCGTATCTTACCCCGAACTTGGATTCAAAGAAATGGACGATGTTGTAGACAAGATAGTTGAACTTGAAGAAAAAAAGGCACCGTGCTCATATTGTGGCGTTTTTAGACGGCAAGGAATCAATCATCTTGCGGACAGAGTCAATGCCGATGTAATTGCCTTGGGTCACAATTTAGACGACATGGCTCAAACCATCATGATGAACATGCAAAACGGCGACTTGGAAAGAACGCTAAGACTAGCGCCCCATACCAGTACTCCGCTGAAAGGAATGGCTCCCCGGATCGTGCCATTACGCTGGATTCCTGAGCAAGAAATTCACCTATATGCTATTCATAAAAATTTGCCCATTCATCACGAGGAGTGCCCTCACGGAGAAGGGGCTTTACGATTCAGACATCGAGAAACTATCGCAATGATGGAATCTGACGTACCAGGGACTCGGCATGGTTTACTACGAATGGCGGATGACCTGAAGAGATTGCATGCTTCTGCGGGTGGAAAATTCAACACCATTAGCCCAATTAATTGCCCAGAATGTGGACAAGTGTGTAGCGGTAAAATTTGCAAGGCTTGCGAAATGAAAAAACGAATGCAGTAATCAAACCCTGCGCCTTAGTCTTTCCATGAAACCATCTGCGAGACCGAGAGATTCCAATGTTTCATCTACTCTACCAGCCTTGTGTGCATCACCTGCTAAAGCAATTGCTTCTTCAACAGATCTTCTATCTTCATCATCGGCCTTGATTCCACTAGCGTCACATTGATTCCTCAAAATTTTCCATTCTTCTAGGACATATTCCAACAATTCATTGGCTTCGCCGCTCGCCTTACCTTCTACATCCAAGTCCTTCGTCAACCGCTCTAGAAGTGTTGCTGCATGAGACCATTCAAGTGAATCAGCAGATTCTTCGATTTCTAATAATCGCGTATCCCAATCTGCAGAATCTTCTCTTTCTGACCATCGAGAAATCAAGTGTACTTTCTGCCTGAGTGCTCTACGTACATCATCCATCGCCTCTCTTTCCGCGTTGATTTCTCTAACAATTCCATCGGCGAGGCCTTTAGCTTGTGCATGGTTACCTTGCTCCAATTCGGCTTCAGCATTATCGAGTCTTTCCTCCAGTAAATCTTTGTTGATTCCATCGGCAGATTTCAATTGTCTTGCAGCATCTTTGACAGATTTTTCAGCAACAATCATCGCATCGCCAGATGCCTCTAATTGATCAGGAATAACCATTGCAAATTCGTATGCTTTTTGCGGCTTTTCGGAGTTGAGTTTTTTCTTTGCGTCAGCCAAAATTTCTTCCAATGCTTCTTCCTTATGCTTTGATGAAGATAACAAGGAAGATGCTTCTCTAATCGCTTCTTCGGCTTTCTGCCACCATTCGATTATTTCGCTAGCTCTTTGCTTAGCTTGTCTGAACAAAGCCTCCCCTTCTCGCAAACTACCCAATTCGACTTCTCTTTTACCCATGTCCCATGCTTTCCGAGGGCGTTTTGCGATTGGAGCGATTTCTTCTGCCGATTCTACAGCCTTGAGAGAATCTGCTTTAATTTCTTCAACATCGCCAGCCAAAGATAGCGACCTCTCGATGTCCTCTTCAGCTTCATCTAGAAGCCTCATACCCCAATCTGGCTCTCGATGACCTTCTTCTCTAGCGGTCATAATCAGGCTTGCTGCTTGATCTACAGCAGAACCATTGCTCCGAAGATGCAGGATTCTTTCTTCCATTGAATTTAATCGTGAATTGAATTCTTTTCTCAATCCGCGTTGGTCATCCTTACCAAACCAATCCGTTACGATCAATATTAATCCAACCACGCAAAATCCAATCTGGATAAACGAAGAGTTGTCTTCAAATTTGATTGTGGTGAGCAAAGATGCTGCAAGTACAAGACCGAGTAAACCCATCAATGCACGGAATTTCATAACAGCAATATCTCCTTCCAATATTGCCCGACTAGTCAAAAACAAGACGGCTGATGTCGATAACAAGATTACCATTCCTAGCATCTGTGAAATATTACCTTCCAGTTGTGATAATGCTACAACGGCTAATGGAAGCCATGCTATTGTGGATATAATCCCAATTCTTGACCTAGATTTCTTATCCATCAAACCGAGGTCTTGAACAAAAACGCCCCAGGCGATGATGATTAAAGCGTACTTCAAATCTGAAGTAATCGAGTCACCACTCATTCCTGATTTCAGAGACGGCCATGCTAACCAAACAGCCGCTCCGAGCATTGCCATTGCTGATACTCCGGCTAATTTTTCCACTCTATCCAAACGGCTTTTGGCCTCCGCCTTAATCGCTTCATCCAAATTAACAAAGCCATCCATGAACTACCCACCTTTATCGAACATATCAGAATCGCGGTTCGTTGCGTGACCTTGCCCACACTACGGCCAAAATTCCTAAACCAACAACGATGACTAATTCTAAGGCACCAAATCCAATTCCTGAATTATATTCACTTGTAGAGTGTTTCACCACTGTCTGATTTGAATCATCTAGATATGACAACTCTACTGAGAATGTTTCAAACCAATCTAAATCAACTTTCATCGAGACTATCGAAGTCGAGGTTTGAGAATAAGTGGAAGGGGCGACAATAGAATCTACACAAGTGTCATCGCTACAAAGGATGAATTCTGTACTGCTTGCTCCATTATTTTGTATTGTAATCCAAAATTGATTCATCCCTGGCTCTACCTCAGTTGCAGAGGATTTGATTTCGATTACCTCGAGATCTCTAGCTATTGGCGGAGCGATTGCAACACCGATTGTGCTACCTGCCAAATTACCTGCTTCATCCATTCCAGCGATATTGATTTCATGATAGCCGATTCCCAATTCAGGCAACTCCCAATACTGTATTTCAGGCCATGATAAATCCGTATATTCATCGTTTAAATTATTAATTGAAAATTTAATTTTGTCAATTGAAGAATGGTCGTCAAATGTCTGGGTTAAATTCAGCCTCAACTTATCGCCGGGACGAGAAACTGAAGTCACGGCTTTCCACCGGCCGTCCTCTTCCAAAGATTCTACTGTAGCAATAACAACTGGACCAGAGTTATCGAGCAAGCGAATCGTCCAATTACCTGTAGAGGAATGGCCAACATCATCGCTTACTTCTGCAGACAACCAATACTCGATTTGATTACGTGCTTTGTGCCTCTCACTGATGTTGTCATTGATTGAATTAACCTCTGAATTAACACTAAAGCTGGTTTGCAGAACATCCCCGGTGTACCACCAATCATCGGATTTGTTACTAGTCCAATACACTCTCAAATTGTCATCATGATCGTCTCCAACCATCAAGTCCCAGTTGAAGAAGCCCGGAGTTATTTCTTGAACATCATTACTGGCGTTAATCCATGGGCTTCCACCGTCTAAGATGAAACTGGTAGAGAATGTCTCAGATAAGCCGCCTTCATCTACACAGGAGACCATGACAGGCAAGAATGAATCTTGCTCAAATGCTGAAAGATTGACGCTTAAATTGTTGGTTAGGCCTGAAATATTCCATTCACACTCGTGAACCGAGAGCGGTGCATCATCTATGATTATGTCGAAATTATAGGATTCATTGTCCCAAGGTAAAGCATAATCTTCAGACATAGAAAGAATAGGAGCAGTATTGGGACCTAGAGATATCGTATAGAAACCGGAGACAGAGGTTGCATCTCTTGTTAACGTGAAGTCTGCTGGAGTGCCGTCAATCCATTCCCCTAGTGGGCTAGAAAGATACTGCCATTCTCCATTAGTTACAAAATTTAGTGGCGTTATTTGCCTCAAATCATTGTAGAATGGAACTTCTAACCTCATCAAACTGATATGTGAACGATCCGCACTTATGGTTGCCGTTTCGTTCCACCCCCAGTAACCATTGGCAAAGTCTATTTGTGCCTGAACACTAAGTCCGGAAAACAATACCGTTGAGTCATCAATAATGCAACACAGTGCTTCCTTTCCATTGAGATATTCTATGCTCTCAAGCAGAGATTCTAATTGTGATATATCGCCGCCCAAAAATCGATCAACTTGGCTTTCAATTCCTGCCGCAACACCAGGAATAAACGGCAACCCTATCCCGTTGTTGAAACTATGCGATGCATTCCAAACTCCCACAATATCTTCATTCGGAGTCAGATTAGAAGTAAATTCGAGACTAGCTTGTCCATTGATTAAAGAGGAATTCAATTGTTCTGTAATCCATTGGCTGGTTGGAGGCCAAATGGAGTTTCCAAGTGGCATTCCTTGTTGATATACACGAGCGCTCCAGCCACCGCCAAATTCGCCTACGGTCAAATTTTGATTCTCCCACTCAACAATATTACCAGAACCAGTATGTATGGCTTTTACAAGCACATCATCGCTATAATTTCCATGCAAATCATATGCTGTAGTCGCATTTGGAATAATAATCGATGATTCCCCATACCTTATGTCTGAGCCACCTTCACCAATCAATACAATTGGGATTCCGTTTGGAGCGTCTACGAATCCATCATCTATCGAAACTTCCCAAGTGCTGCCTAATGCCTGCATTGTATGTGCGCCTTGAACTGTGAAGAGATCTTCAATGATAGGATGAGCTTGCAAAACGACCGTTGTCTGAGAGGAGGAGATTGGAGGATGCCACATTACAACATATCCTTCACAGGTAGCACTCGCTTGATACATGCCACCACTAGGGCTGTCGACTATGCTTCCAGTCCAGGGTTCTGTCAAAACAATGTCGCAATCTGCAATTGGGTTGCCCAATGGGTCTTCTACTTCTACTGTCCAAGACTCTGATTCTTCTGCCCAAACCGCAGGCATGAGAAGTAGAAATACGAGCAACAAAACCCTGCGCATACCACTTAGCAGAAATTCATACCTCATCAAGAAAGCGGATTTTCGCGCCCATATGTTCATGGTCGGGTTTGGCACAAGACCCACGGAAGGGGGAGTGACATGCCCGGATTAATCACCATGGATGACCTAACGAATGATGAGATTATTTCTATTCTAGATGATGCTGAAAGGCTGCTTCCTGTGGCTCGTGGCGAGATATACTTACCACTGCTACAGGGTAGAATCCTAGGCAACCTTTTCTTTGAACCATCAACTAGAACTCGGATGTCTTTTGAGACCGCAATGAAGCGATTAGGAGGAGATGTTGTCAATCTTGGAGATGTGAAAACCTCCTCTGTTGTCAAGGGTGAAACCCTATTTGACACCATCCAAATGGTCGATGGATATACCGATATTATCGCTATGAGGCACCCTAGACAAGGAGCCGCGCAATATGCTTGTGATAGTGCGAAGGTCCCAATTTTGAATGGCGGCGATGGCGCTGGCCATCATCCGACTCAAACAATGCTTGACCTGTTCACCATTAGACAATCCCACGGCACGCTTGAGGGATTAAATGTAGTCCTAGCAGGAGACCTAAGATATGGCCGTACTGTTCACTCGCTATCGCATGCTCTAGTTAGGTTCGGATGCAATGTCACATTTGCATCTCCTGAAAGTTTACGAATGCCGGAAGAAATTGTTGCTGATTTGAAAGTACATGGTGCTGAAGTTGTCGAAACCGATGACTTGCTAGGCCAAATTAACAGCGCTGATGTAATTTACATGACTAGAATCCAGAAAGAGAGATTCCCTGACGAAGACGAATATGCAAAAGTTGCAGGAGCATACAAATTACAAGCTAGTGACTTGGATGGAGCGAAGGCTGAGATGATTATCATGCATCCTCTACCGAGAGTAAATGAAATTCATCCATCAGTAGATTCCACCAGGCATGCCAGATATTTCGAACAGGCTTTCAATGGAGTCGTTGCTAGAATGGCACTAATGTGTAGGTTATTGGGCGTCGATGTACCTGCAGCAATCGGTACAGAAGGAGGGATTCAATGAGCCAAGAAGCAAACATGAGAAGAGTTACTGCAATCAAAAATGGTACTGTTATTGACCATGTTCCTGCTGGTAAAGCTCTATCTGTTCTGAAGATGCTAGGTATCGGTGGCGATATGTCAAACCCAGTATCTCTTGTAATGAATGTCCCCTCCAAAAAAATGGGTGGGAAGGATATCATCAAGGTTGAAGATCGTGAATTAACTCAGCATGAGTTAGACCGTTTGGCCCTTGTTGCTCCTGATGCATCCGTTGCGATTATTCGCGCATATTCTGTTGCTGAGAAATTAGACATCAACTTGACCGATGAAGTGGTCAATGTAGCAAGATGTACTTTCTCCAATTGTATCACTGAAAATCCCCGTGAGCCTTTGCCACATAGGCTAATCGTAACAAAAAGAGACCCACTTGAACTTCGTTGCAGATATTGTGGTAAAACACAAGACATTGAGGCACTAGTGGACAATCTAATTTGATTACAGGTCAAACAAATCGGCCTTTTCACAAGCGCGGAAATTGATCCATCCAGGTAATCCTAAGTCGATTGGCACTCCACCAACTGTAGTGATTAATCCAGTCATAATCAGGTGATTTGCAAGTGGTGGATTGGTCCAATCAACTTTCTTCCAACCCTTCTTCCCAAGATTCTCGATTGTGGTTTCACGGCGTGAAGTCCATGCATTCGCATTCCATGCATGTATTTTCATTGCATTAGTAGAGATACTTGGCGCAGCCACTACATTATGTGATTCTTGCCAATTTTTCTCCCAATCCCCATCCATGGTATCAGCCCAAATTAATCCGGTCTTTTCTTGGACAGGAATATCCATCTCACCAAGTGTTGCGAGATGTATTGCCAATCTTCTTAGGTGGGGATGACGAGGATGTTTCTTCATGGTTTTCTTTACGATGTTTATTGCACTTGCATTCATTCCTCTATCAAGATAGAGAAGAGCCCTAGCAGTTTGGCCATGCGGCCATTCTTCCATGTCGATTTCATTCTTTTTGGCCCAAGCTTCCAACTTATCCAATGCAATATCGGATTGAGACCATAGTCTGAATCTTGCTATATCTCCAAGAACAAATAATTTTGAAGCAGGTTTGTATTTCCAAGCAATATTGCTACCGGGTATACCTTCTTTGAATCTCTTCAATAAGTCGATATTTCTCTTTGTAAGCGAATCCAATCGCAATAATGGCCTAACCGTATCTGGTAACTTTACAGAAGGATCTAAAACGGATGTAATCCACTTTAGTCGAGCGGATTCAATATCTTCGTCTGCTAGTAAATCTAGTCGAGGAATCGCTTCAGATATGTCTCTTTGTGCGAGGGAGGCAGCTGCTAAAACAACTCTAGCAATTTCTGCTGTACGCCCTGCTCTCAGTGCTAGGAAGGAGAGTGCCACCTGTTCGGCTTGGTCCCATCTCCCTAAGCCCATCAGCATCTCCATACTGGCTTCGGTTCGCCTGACTAGGGACAAGCCTTCGATACTCTCTTCGCCATGATCCTCATACAACAATTCCATTTGTTCCATTGCTTTAGACCAATTGTCCGATGAAATCATCTGACGGAAATCTTCACCTTTACGGTAAATCATCTTTTCAATTGCTTCTAACTGGATTCTATTTTGGTTAGCCATTGCATCAAAGGAAATGTCGTCTAAATGCTGCCCTGTTCTCCTAGATAGAGCCCAGATTCCTAAGAAAACAACTTGCCCACCCGATGCTAACATCCATGTCATTTCTTCTAAGGCATCTTTCCTGATAACTTGACAAATGGAATCTTGCCAAGAACCGCATTGTTGGCCTTGAGGGAGATACTGTGAATCCCAAAACGTCAACATAGCCAAAGCTAGTAACAACATAGATTGGCCTGCGAATCCTGTGAAACAGAAATTCAAGACATTGGCTTGTTGAGATTTCTCACTTCGCAATAATCGTGAGTCTGCAAGTCTGATTCCGCCTTTTCCAGACACATCAGCGATATCTAGGAATAAAATTCTTGCAACTTCGTATACGAAAAGGAAACCTACGATTGCAACGTTAAGCAGGAGGAATAGGAGAACAATTGTGACTAATGGAACCCTAATTCCCGGTTCTGAAATGTTTGCAAATAATTCGATTGCATAGAATCCAAGTACTCCTCCTTCTTCCATAATCGTTGACTGAGGGCGGTATTCAGGTAAATCAAGCACTCTCTGAGTATGCTCAAACATCGTTGGATCAATCGCCAGTAAAATGAGCGAAACAAATGTGTTGAACGCGATGAATGGCATCGCTGCTGTATTTAACCAAACAAGAGTGGAGATGAATTGTTTTCGAGCAGGGGGTTTGTATGGATAGAAAGCCGATGGCTCACCTTTGGATAACTGTCTGCTAGATTCTTTCAGAGCGGTCCATGATGAACCCATGACTCTTCCATAAGCGATGAATCCAGGGGCGAATGCTAAACAACCTATCAAAGCCAATTTCCTATCAAAATCCACTTCTACAAAACCCATAATGAACCAGAGCATGATTAGTGAAGTAAACCACAAAATCGTAATTGTTACTCCGACTCCATTTCTAAATGTACTAGCACCTTGGAGAGTAGCTCGCTTGCCCCCTGTTCTAGTAATGATTTGGGTGCTCATGGAGACGCCGGTTGAGATCATTGCTGGTACGATAATCAAAATTAGTGCAACGGCTAAGGAAATCTGATGAAGTCCTTCTGAGAGTTCCATCTGATAGAGTAGCCATTCCATTCCTAGTAAAATTGCGCCAGTTAATGCCATGACATATACTGTCAGCCCATTACGCATACCGGGCGTCTTCAACAGTTCTTTTGCCTCATTTTTGTTATCTGTAACTGTATGAACTTCGTATCTCCTCGGACCTGTAGGAAATGCTACTTGCAATCCAGAAAGGCCTCTTGGAATAACATACTCTTGGAATAGATATGCAATGAAAGCGGATAAAGAAATGGCAAAAATGGCCATAATATCGAATTCACTTACGAGTTCGATTCCCATTGTTTAGCCTCATTCTTCCTTCGGTGGAACAAGTGTTGGAGTTGCTCTCTTAGAATTGATTTCTTCCAACAACTCATCGATGAATGCATCGTAGGGAACACCTGCTCTTTGATCGCCGTTTCTAGCCCGAATAGAAACGGTGTTGTTGTCGGTTTCATCATCGCCAAGAATCAGCATATATGCTGGTTGGAATTTCCTATGCATTCGAATCTTCTTTCCGATTGTATCATCGCCATCATCCAAATCTGCTCTAATTCCCGCAGCCTTGAGTTTAGAAGTGATTTCTTGGCCGTATTCGACTTGCTTTTCAGAGATTGTCAAAACATGCACCTGGGTTGGTGCAAGCCATGTTGGGAAGCGCCCTGCGAAGTGCTCAATCAATACTCCACAGAACCTTTCCATCGAACCGAATGGTGCTCTGTGAATCATCACAGGCCTATGCATTTCCCCATCACTGCCCTTGTATTGAAGTTCGAAACGTTCTGGTAGATTGTAATCAACTTGGACTGTTCCCAACTGCCATTCGCGACCGATAACATCCTTGACTACGAAATCGATTTTCGGGCCATAGAATGCCGCTTCTCCGGGCTCTTCGGACCAATTGACGCCTAGACTACTCGCAGCTGCACGACATGCTTCTTCAGCTAAATCCCACTTTCCGCTGTCCCCGACATACTTGGTAGAATCCGGGTCTCTAAGTCCGACTCTGACTCGATAATCGTTCATTCCCAATGCTTCGAAGATTACCTGAACTAATTCGATACAGCCCAACACCTCATTTGCAATTTGGTCTTCTGTAACGAATAAATGAGCATCATCTTGTGTGAATCCTCTAACCCTAGTTAAACCAGAAATCTCTCCGGATTGCTCCCAGCGATAGACCGTACCGAACTCTGCTAATCTCAATGGTAAATCACGGTATGAGCGTGCCTGGGAGGAGTAAATCTTGATGTGGTGAGGACAATTCATTGGTTTCAGCATATATCCTTCAATATCGCCTTCAGCCATCATATTCGACAACTCGCCACAACTACATCCTTCGTTGGCAAGACGGGCCATCATGTCTTTTTCAACCAATGGAGGATATTGTGAATCCTGATAGTATGGGAAGTGACCACTTTTACGGTACAAGTCTAATTTTCCGATGTGAGGCGTGTATACCTGATGGTATCCTTGTCTAGTTAGGTGCTCGGAAATGAAGTCCTGTAAGCAAGAGCGAATAATTGCACCACGCGGGGTCCAAAGTATGAGGCCTTGACCTACATCTTCGTCAACATGGAATAATTGCAAATCCTTACCCAGTTTCCTGTGATCTCTTTTCTTAGCTTCCTCGATAGCAGACATTGTTGCCTTTAGAGTATCCTTGTTTGGCTCGACTATCCCATAAATTCGAGTTAATTGTTCGCGGCTTTGGTCGCCTCTCCAAAATGCGGAAGATACCGATGTCAGTCTTACATGCATTAACTTAGCAGTTGAGTGAACGTGAGGGCCTAAACACAAATCATACCATTCTCCTTGACGATAGATGGTTGAGCCCTCTCCGGCCTCTAATTTGTCGTTTATGATTTCAATCTTGTATGGATTGGAAGAGAATAATTCATTCAATTCAGACTCGCTACATTCTACTCTCTCAACGGCGAGATTCCGACGAGAAAATTCGTGCATTTTCTTTTGAACTGCTTTCAATTCAGACTCTCCGAAATCTTCGAGGTCTGCGAAATCGTAGTAAAATCCTCTATCGATGGCTGGACCGATTGTTGGCTTCGCATTAGGATAAATCGAAGTTACCGCTTGTGCTAGTAAGTGAGCCGCACTGTGACGAAGGATGTAAATGCCCTCATCCGTGAATACTGATATCCCCTCAACTGAACAATCAGAATCTAGAGGTGCTGAGAAATCTTTCTGTTCTCCGTCTACTAAAGCAGCGACGCAGTCATGCTTTCTGCCTTCGATATCAATTACGATTTCTCCTGCCGTAATACCGGACGCGTATTCGTTAACTGAACCGTCCGGCAGGGTGACTGAAATCATCGACATGGTCTTGCCTCCGCCCCCTACGGGGGCGCTCCTGCCTTTCACCTTGGCGATTAACAATCGCCAAAAATTGAGTTATCTGCCATTCGAGTGGATTACCACTCTACATCAAAATCGTCGCCTTCTTTGGATGATGGCTGTGAGACGACTTCCACGTGCTTCTTTTCTGGAGCAGGTTGTTGTTTCTTGGACATACGAATCTCGCTTCGTTTCTCGACCACATCTCTTTGTCCACGGAAGGCTGGAGCCTCGTGCACTTTGACCTCTTTCTTCTCTTCAGGAGGTGATTCTTTCTTCTCTTCTTCGATTTGGTTTTTCCAAGCACCTTCGAAAGTCAAGTCGTCCTTGCGCCTCTGCATGTTAAATCCTTGAAACTAACAATACATAATCGGTTTGATGTATCGTGAACATCTGGACCTCAATATGCGCCTAGCGGTCATCGTCAATCCAGATGCCGGCCTTGGAGGAAGGCTCGGTTTCAAAGGAAGTGATGGTAGAGCAGCCGAAGCACGTGCAGCAGGAGCCCAAGACAGGGCGGGTCCTAGAATGCGACAGTGCTTGGAGAAACTTTCAGAATTGGCAAGAGAACCTATTGAAATCGTTGCATGGGATGGTAGAATGGGTGGAGATTGGATCCCTGGCGAATATACCTCCACAGGAGTTACTCCAGAATTTACTGACGCTAGCTCAACCTCTGATTTCATCAAAGCACATTCTCCTGATTTATTCCTTTATGCAGGTGGTGACGGTACTACACGAGATATTGTCGAGGCATTGGATGATAGGAACATCCCACTGGTAGGAGTTCCTGGTGGAGTGAAGATGCACAGCGGTTGCTTTGCTACCACTCCTAAGGCCGCTGCTGAAGTGGTTTGGTCATTCGTAACTGGGGACTTGATGGTTGCTAGAACTGAAGTCATGGATTTAGACGAAGAGGTCTACAGGAAAGGCGAGTGGAAAGTTCGGATGTATGGTGAAGCATTCACCCCAGCAAGTCCTAGATGGATGCAGGGAGCTAAAGAGCAAGTTCAGAGAGAATCCGAAGAAGAGACCCTTGAGGCAATGGCAATGCATGTTGCTAGCCTAATCGAAGATGATCCAGATTTGATGATTGTCTGGGGTAGTGGTGGAACACTGAGGCAAATTTGTCTAGAAAACGGATTTGATTCAACACTACTCGGCATCGACATACAGCATAGAGGTCAAATGTATCCTGACCTAAATGAGGAAGGTTTGCTTGAACATATAGCCACCCATGATGGTAAAATCCTGTTACTACTTTCTCCTATGGGCGGCCAAGGATTCCTAATCGGCAGAGGTAACTTGCAACTTTCACCAGATGTTCTGCGTGCGATTGGAACTGACAATATTCTCGGCATTGCCACTCCTGCTAAACTTCTGGGGCTTAATGAATTGAGAATCGATACCGGTGACGAAAACCTAGATTCTGAAATTCGTGCCAAGAAATATCTCAAGGTGCTACAAGGTTACAGAACTACCCGAGTCATCAGAGTGGCAGAGGATTAGACGAAGGCGAATGGAAAGGGTGTTCGGCCTACACAAAGGGTACCCTCTGATTGGATCAAACAGTTTCCCCAGAAGCTGCCTTTAACAGTCCCAAGAATGGGGGACTTGGCTTCTCTGGCCTACTCTTGAATTCTGGATGGTATTGAACACCAACGTAGTATGGATGCCCCCTGAGTTCGAAAATCTCACAGCGTTGGCCTGTCTCATCCTTTCCAACATAGACAAGTCCTGCGCTCTCAATTTTCTCAATGAGGTCTGGATTTACTTCGTAGCGATGACGGTGGCGCTCATCTACCTGAGAGACCCCCCCATACAGGCGCTTAGTCATACAATCGTCAACTTGGAAAATTGTCGGCCTGCTTCCCAATCGCATTGTTCCACCTAGGTGTGTCTTGGAAATTTCTGGCATGAAGACTACAGCAGGATTAGGAGTGTTCTCATCAAATTCTGTGGAATTAGCTCCTTCTAGGTCGAGAACGTTTCGGCAGAATTCTATGGTTGCAACCTGTAGTCCAAGACAAATTCCGAGGTAGGGAACTTGATTGGTTCTAGCGTACTCGGCGGCGAGAATCTTTCCTTCAATGCCTCGAACACCGAACCCTCCTGGAACTAGGATTCCATGTGCATTTCTCAGCACATCCCAGTCTGAATGGGTTGTGTCTACTAGATTTTCAGCCTCGATCCAATCGATTACCAGCGTACGGTTTACAGCATATGACGCGTGTTCTAGACCTTTAATCACTGAAAGGTAGGAATCTGATAATCCAGTGTACTTTCCAACCATTGCAATGTGGACATCATCGCCAAGGTTGTCTACACGGTCAGCCATATCTTCCCAGCGGCTCATCAGATCGGTAGCATTGCAGTCAATGTCTAGGGCATCACATATTCCTTGGTCACGTAGTAGAAGTGGAACACGGTAGATATTGGATACGTCATGAGCACTCATTACCGCATTTGGTGATACATGACAGAACGCTGCAAGTTTCTCTCTGGTCTCTTTTGCCAATGGTGCTTCAGCACGGCAGACTATCACATCTGGAGTAATTCCAAGACCTCGTAATTCCTTGACTGTATGTTGGGTTGGCTTGGTTTTCTGTTCCCCAACAGGACCCATTACTGGAACTAGTGAAACGTGCACGAAACAGATGTTTTCTCGTCCTACTCTGAACTGGAACTGACGCAACGCTTCAATGAAAGGAGATGATTCAATATCTCCGACAGTTCCTCCGAGTTCGATAACACAGGCTTCAGGTGTTTCACCACTACCATCTGCTGATAC
This sequence comes from Methanobacteriota archaeon, assembly GCA_002715725.1. Classification (GTDB taxonomy): domain Archaea; phylum Thermoplasmatota; class Poseidoniia; order Poseidoniales; family Poseidoniaceae; genus MGIIa-K1. Next base: position 30,855 of record PAZU01000042.1, read on the forward strand.
TGCGGAGATGCGCTCAATCCAATCTTGAATTGCATCGGTAATGTGAGGAATAACCTGGACTGTCTTTCCAAGGTAATCTCCACGACGTTCGGCCTCGATTACCTGCGAGTAGATCTTGCCTGTAGTGATATTGTTGTCTTTGTATAAGTCAAGCCCACAGAAGCGCTCATAGTTTCCAAGGTCGAGGTCGGCTTCGCCACCATCATCGAGAACGAATACTTCACCATGCTCAAATGGTGACATTGTTCCTGCATCGCTGTTTAGATAAGGGTCTATTTTGACTGCAGTGACTCTCAGTCCAGCGCTTTTTAGAAGAACTCCGATGCTAGATGCGGTAACACCTTTGCCAAGTCCGCTGAGGACGCCTCCTGAGACAACGACATATTTCATGTCCTTCAACGGGCTTTGAGGCGGTCGCGCCTCCCCTTTCAACATTGGGTCGCGTCTAGAAACAAAATGAGTGAATTAAAACACAATTAATCTAATTCTACAAAGGATACTGCGAGATAGTTTGCGCTTTTACACACTAAAAATTTCATAATTGATAGATTTCGAAATTTTCGTTGCCGAGCACAAAATCATTGCTTGAGAGATTCAATCATTATGTCGCACATTGAATCGAGGTCGTATTCCAACTGGAACCCCCACTCCTGTTGTGCTAATTTCCCGTCTGTTTCATCGGGCCATGAGTTTGCATATTCTTGGCGGTGGTCGGGAGAAAACTCACATTCGAAGCCGGGTATTTTTTCTCGAATCTTGTTGTACAGGTCTTCGGCGGTAAAATTCAGACTTGGAAGATTGTAACCTCCTCGTACCGATAAGTCCTCACTTGGAGCGTCCATTAATTGCAAAGTTGCTTTGATTGCATCATCCATGTACATCATTGGCAATCGAGTCTGACGATTTACGAAGCAAGTATAACTCTCTGATGCTACTGCTTTATGGAAAATTTCCACGGCGTAATCAGTGGTTCCTCCACCAGGCATTACTTTCCATGAGATTAGTCCGGGATAACGTAGCCCTCTGATATCAACTCCGTGAACAGCGTGATAATACTCAGCCATTAACTCTCCAGCAACCTTCGTAACTCCATATATTGTTGAAGGGTTCTTAGGTGAATTTTGATGAGCAATTGTACCAACATCAGAACCGAAAACCGCTATTGAAGAAGGTGCGAAAATTCTGAATTTATACTTACGAGATAATTCTAATACATTCATTAATCCATCCATGTTTATCTTCCAACATAGTTCTGGATTTTTCTCCCCCGTTGCAGAAAGTATTGCAGCTAGGTGATACACTTCGTTGATGTTATGCTCTTGGATTATCTTCTCTAGTTCGCTATGATCAAGAATGTCTAATTTTTGGAATTGGAAATTCTGACCTTGTGAATTGTCAGGTTCTCTAATATCTGTTGCAATGACATTCTTTGAGCCAAACTTGTGAAGTAGTGCATCTAGCAACTCCATTCCGATTTGGCCTAGGGCTCCGGTGACCAAGATTCGTCTATCTTCCGAGTCGCCCATAAGACACCTACAGTAGAGTCGATACTTGAACCTAAAGGTGCTTAGAAAAATTATCTTGAGGTGATATCTGGGTAGAATTACTCATTCTGCGCCAAAGCCTTGGAGTTGCTCTTGTACCTCATCGGGGACTTGGGCAGCCATTTGTGCCCAGAGTACATCATCGATTCTAAGTATACTAATCGCTGCTTCCGTGGCTCCTGAAATCGCTTGTTGAGTAATGCTCTTCGGCTCTAAGATACCTCGAGAAATTGTGTCCTTGGCTTCACCATCATTCAAGTCTAATCCCATGTAATCCCCTGAATCATTGTGAGCAGCTGTTAGTTTAAGCAAAGAGTCTATTCCATCATAACCAGCATTTGCCGCTAAAGCCCTAGGTATCGACTCCAGAGCATCAGCCCATGCTTCAATTGCAAGTTGTTCACGACCAGGTACAGTTTCAGCATACCTTCGAAGTCGGCGACCAAGGGCGACCTGAGTTGCACCAGCCCCGGGAAGAAGAACTGGTTCTTCCAACAATTGACAGGCTACTCCTAGGCCATCAGCAAAACAGCGCTCAACTTCATCTAACACACTTTGAGTGCTCCCTCTAGCAATCAGAGTTGCCCCACTGTCTTCAGCATCCAAAATCCAGTGATTTACGCCGCCTCTCAATTCCTCTCTAGTCTTGATAAACGCTCCCAAATCTTCCTTGGACGCTCTACCTGCATCTGGAACAAGATTTGCTCCGCATGCGCGTGAAAGAAGGTCGAGATCTTTCTTCTCAACTCTACGGTAAGTTAGAATTCCATGCTTAGAGAGTGCTTGTCTTGCTTCATCATCCACGCCTTCTTTGCATACTAACAAATCGCAACCGATTTCTACGAGATTTTCAACTTGCTTTAGAATAGACTTCGATTCAGCATTTCGGAATGCATCTACCATTCCAGCAGATGTTATGTTCAATTTTGTTTCAAATTGAGGTTTTCTGCGCTCTATTCCGCCATCCAAAATTAGGATTGAACCTGGGCCACCTCTCTCTTTCATCTCTGGATGAATACGGCTCTTTGCGAGTGCTAATCCAGTAATTAGTGTGGATTCTTGCATACTGCCTCCGGTTTGTTTGATGATTTTGACTCTGGTAGGATCTGCTCTTCCCTCAGATAATATTGTCTTACCTGCTTGTAGGGAGATTTTTGCGAGATGGCTTTCCATCCCTTTGTCCAATTTCCCCGCTAGTGAAGTTTCTATCGCGGATTCAATCTGTACAGTACTCGCATTAATGGCTAATTCATCTAATGCAGACAAAGCGAAGTTTTCAGCTAACGCGTATCCTCTTGCAATGATGGCAGGGTGCACACCTTGTCTAACTAATTGCCAAGCATTTCTCAACATTTCAGCGCAGATCACTACGGTAGTGGTTGTGCCATCTCTTGCAACTCTATCTTGTGTTGATGAAGCGCTGATAATCATTTTAGCGACTGGATGTTCAACTCTTGCTGTCTCAAGTACTGTAACTCCGTCGTTGGTTACCAGAGTTTCACCTTGGTCATCTACCAACAATTTGTCAAGACCCTTTGGACCAAGAGTAGAGCGGATTGCTCCGGCTAGAGCGATTGCAGCTTGGACGTTTTTGCGTAACGCCTCGCGGCCACTTGTTCTCTCAGTAGATTCGAGAATAGTTTCCTCCGCCATCGACCTTGCGACCCGATAACCTACCTTGAACATGTTGTGAGGTTGTAAGCGTCGAGTTCATATATGGGCTACTGCTCCGACTATACAACCGATGGTTACCTAGTGGGTGAGAATGATGGCTGAAGACTGGGAAGAAAAGATGCTAGAACAGATGGCTGAAATGTTTCAAAAGATGGGTATGACCGTCGATATCAAGCAATTGAAAGCCATGATGAAGCAGTTCCAATCCAAGTTTGAAGCTATGGGAATAGACCCCGAGAGGCTTGCAAAGGGAGATGTCAATTTCAATTTCGACATGTCAGATATTTCGAAATTGTTCCAATCTGGAATGCCCCTAGATGATATGCTATCCAACCTAGGAGTCGATGTCAAAGTTGATGCAGCACCTGTCGAGGTTGATATTGAAGAAACCGAACAGGATAATGATATTCTCAGACTTCCTTCAGAGAACATCTATCTCTCAGGATGGAATATGTCGATTACGGTCGATTTCTCTACACGAACAGACTTCGAAGAAATCGAAGTTGCACTTTCAAACGGTGGTGAATTGTTACAGGTCCTTTCCGATCCAACCGAGCCACCGCTGGCTCAAATCGAACTGCCGCACCAGTGTGACGATGTTGTTGACTGGTCGATAAATAACGGAATCCTTGACATCACCTTGAAATTAACACCACAAGGTTCTGCTGTGGAATCCGATTCAGAAGACATCGATGATGATGTCGAAGATGATCTTGCTCCTGTATCATCCGATGTAAGCATAGACCTTGCAGATGACGATGATGACGAAGAAGATGGAGGAATCCCGATTTTTTGAAATCGGAAATTTTACGGATGTGTAATAATGGCTAAAAGTAGTGTAATTGGAATAGACCTGGGAACAACCAACTCCTGTGTTGCAACGATTGAGAATGGTGAAGCTGTAGTTATTGCGAACGCAGAAGGAGCAAGAACAACTCCTTCTGTAGTAGCATTCTCCAAAGATGGTGGAGAAAGAATGGTGGGAGTCACCGCTAAGCGTCAAGCAGTTACCAATCACGAGAGAACCATGATCTCTGTAAAGAGACAGATGGGTACTGATTGGAAAACCAAAGTAGACGACTCAGAATATACTCCTCAGGAGGTCTCTGCATTCATTCTACAGAAACTAAAGACCGATGCAGAAGCATATCTAGGTACAACTGTAAAACAGGCTGTAATCACCTGTCCTGCATATTTCACAGATGCTCAGAGGAAGGCAACCAAGGATGCCGGGCGTATCGCTGGACTTGAAGTTTTGAGAATCATCAACGAGCCAACTGCCGCTGCTCTAGCATACGGAGTTGACAAGGAAGAAGACCAAACCATCCTTGTTTACGACCTTGGAGGGGGTACTTTCGATGTATCAGTTCTCGAGATTTACGATGTAGATGGTCAACCTCAAATCGAAGTAAAGGCTACTGCTGGTAACAACAAACTTGGTGGAGATGACTTCGACGAGGTTCTAATCGACTACCTAGTTACAGAGTACAAGAAATCCTCAGGTATTGACCTTGCAAAAGATGTTCAAGCAATGAGCCGTCTCAAAGAGGCTGCTGAAAAAGCAAAAATCGAGTTATCCGGAACTGGCCAATCTCAGGTAAACCTACCATTCATCACTATGAAAGATGGTCAACCAGAACACCTTGACATCACTGTTTCTCGTGCTAAATTCGAGGAACTTATCGCTCCACTTGTTGAGAAGACAATGAAGCCTACCAGGCAAGCGATGAAGGATGCTGGACTATCAAAAGGTGAAGTCGACAAGGTAATCCTAGTCGGTGGTTCAACCCGCGTTCCTGCAGTTCAAACCGCTATCGAGAAAGAAACTGGTAAGTCGCCATTCAAGGGAATCAACCCTGATGAAGCAGTGGCTATGGGTGCTGCATTACAAGCTGGAATTATCGCCGGAGACGAAGGTGTATCTGACATTCTATTGCTGGATGTTACTCCACTAACCCTCGGAATCGAAACTCTGGGAGGAGTGACTACTACAATGATCGAGCGAAACACGACTATTCCAAGTCGTCGCTCCGAAGTATTCTCAACTGCAAGTGATAACCAACCTGCGGTAGAAATCCACGTACTACAGGGTGAGAGAGAATTCGCTAAGGACAATGTAAGTCTTGGCCAATTCCACCTTATGGGAATCCCACCTGCACCTCGTGGTATGCCACAAATCGAAGTAACATTCGATATCGATGCTAACGGAATCGTAAACGTATCTGCCAAAGATAAGGGAACAGGCAAGGAGCAATCTATCAAGATTGAATCTGATACCTCTCTCTCCGAAGATGATATACAGGCAAAGATTGCTGAGGCTGAAGAGTTTGCTGAGGCTGATAAGCGCCTGAAGGCACAAGTCGAAATGAGAAACATGGCTGACCAAATCGTCTACCAAACACGCAGAACAATCGACGAGGCTGGCGAGAAACTCAGTGACGAAGACAAGGAGCCAGTTCTTTCCAAGGTTGACGAACTTGAAGCATTACTACAAAACGAAGAAGGCGTTGCTAAGGAACTTGATGAAATCGATGAGGCCGCAGTGCAAGCCAAGGTCAAGGAAATCGAGGAAGGAATGCACGCAATCTCCGCTAAGTTGTACGAGGCTGCTGCTGCTGAAATGGCTGAGCAAGAAGAATCTGGGGCTGAACCGTCTGATGATGGCGTCGTGGATGCTGACTTCGAAGTAGTCGATGAAGACGAAGACTGATCACCAGATAAACGGTATTGCGCTGAAAATCAGCATAACTATTGGCACGACTATTGCTTCTGTAGTAGAGCGCAAGCCGGCGATTAGTGATAACTCGGTTCCTCTGTGAAGGTGCACTTGCATACCGATGTCTTTGTTGCCTCGAACAACGAGTAATGAATTAGGAATTGTAGTATCTATTCCTTCCTCCCTCTCATC
>PAZU01000043.1 GCA_002715725.1 Methanobacteriota archaeon
AAAGGGATCTAATACTAGGTCACCCTCGTTACTCCATGTATGTATGTGTCCTCGTGCTAACGCTTCAGGCATGGTAGCAGGATGTTTGTACGCACTCTTACTTGACTGTCCAAATCCTCCACTATTCTTTATCCTCCAAATGTTAGTCCTTACACCCCACTCTTTAATCTCTTTACTCTTTTTACCAGGATCCTTGATTGATCCATCCTTCGCTCTAGTCTGTGCATTACCCCATGACTGATGTCCTGCCCACTTATTCTTCTTATCACATAATAGATTAACTGTCTTTGGTTTACCCTTAGATAATATAAAACAATACTCAAACTGTTGAGTATATCTCACACTCTTTGGTCCACTAGCAAATGCTGTGCCAGTCTTCTCATATATCATGGTGTCATGTAATCTTAAACCTATGTCCATGAAATGTAATGCCTGTCGAAATGATGATCCAGACTCACTCCCTTTAATAGTAGCATCATTCACATTCCACATGATGACACCACCAGGTTTTAATACTCGTGCTAGTTGTGCTGCTACTCCATAGAATACATTCATATCCCACTTAGTAGTATCATTATAAGTACGCAAGTCATCATAAGGTGGTGATGTCACCACCAGATCAACACACTCATCATCTAATTGCTGCATACCTGCAATGCAATTTAGATGATATGTTTTATTAACCTCTAGCATACTGCTTCTTTAACAAACTTCACCCAAGTTTTATTAGGTTTAATACTACCACTATACACCTTTATGTCTTGAAAGTCAATGTCTGTCTTACATTTCAATGCACTAAAGTTAGAGGAACCTGACTGGTCATTATACTCTGTCCACTTCCTTGCACTACCATCAATAGTAACTGTCTGCCACTCTGTGATTCTATCCTTAACGATAGTATATCTGAATACTAATGTTACCTCACATTTACTATCAAGTACTTTCAAGTTACCGATACATGCTGTTGATCCATCCTTACCACCTGAGCATTTAACTTCAAGAGGTACGTCCTGACCGTTACCATTATATCTGTAATCCATACCCTTACCAATACCTTGCTTAGTAATGGGTAGATCCTTAATAATATGTGTGATGCAATTATTGATAGCATTTTGAATGATCTTAGTCGCTGCCTGTGTCTGCTGCTTACTGTCATTCTCACTATCACCTACTAACTGCTCCCATGTTGTATGCTCACAATATGGTGCTGTGATGAAGTGTTGGATGCACTCATCAATCATCTTTGGCAATTCTCTGTCAATGATTGAGATGCACTCTGTCAATGATTTTTCTCTTAATTTCATTGCATTTGGAATTCTATAGTACTATTATAACTCAATCTGAGTCATCTGTATCAGCAGTACCACCAGTTTGTAAACTGGCATACAATCCTAATCTCTTTCGTATCAATGCTCCGTAATCATCATGCAATTCACATCCTATGAAATCCCTTCCTAACTCTTTAGCAGTCATAGCAGTTGTACCACTACCCATAAAAGGATCTAATATTATGTCACCCCTCTGACTACCTGCTTTAATACATGGTACTATGAGATCTCTAGGGAATGTTGCAAAATGTGCACCCTTATATGGTTTGGTTGCTACCTTCCATACAGATCTCCTGTTTCTCTTATCATATACCATTTTACGAGGTCTAGTTAAACCACTAAACTGATTGTCACCATCCTTAGTATTATCCATATTAATAGGAGTATTACCACCCCATCTTTCACCTACTGCCTTCTCTTTGATACTTTCATGGTCATAGTAATAATTCTTACTCTTACTTAATAGGAATAAGTATTCATGTGCCTTAGTACATCTATCTCTTACTGACTCTGGCATAGGATTTGGTTTGTTCCAAATAATATCCTGCCTCAGATACCAACCATCAGCACGTAGTGCAAATGCTAACATCCAAGGTATACCAATAAGATCCTTGCTTTTCAATCCTTCTAGTTTATTTCCTCTAGCAGGTGAAAAACTAGGCAAATCTTGTTTAGTTTTACTTACTGTTTGTTTAGGATAGTTCCCATCACTTCTATAATTGTAATAGGTATCACCCATGTTAACCCATAATGTACCATCATCAGTAAGTACATCACGTACACCTCTGAATACTTCTACCAGACTATCAATAAACTTTTCTGGTGTTTGTTCTTGTCCAATCTGGTCTTCCTCACCACCATAGTCACGTAAACCATAATAAGGTGGAGATGTTACACACATACGTGGTCTCTCAGAGATACCAGTTGTAATCTGTCCATGTAATGTCTTGAGTGTATTACGACAATCACCAAATAATACTGTGTTTCTCATTTTTTAAAGACACCAAATTTAGTTAATAAGTAAAGTGATAGTACTGTCCAGAATACTACTTCTAATCCTATGTTATTCATTTACTATAATGTTTCATCATTAAGTTGTAAGCAACTTGATAGTTACAAGCTTTGAGTATTTCACCATTGTGTATGACCATGTACCTGTTGTGCCTACCAGCACAAGGAACAGCAGCCCATTCACCATAAGGATTTTTAGTAACAAATCCTGGCATCATAAACTTATCGTCTAATAGATACGGATTGTCTAATTTCTCTAGGTTGGGTCGGGCACGTTTTGCCATACTATATCACCGTATGTGTCTAAGACATACGCATTTATGAAATGATCTGAGTCAGGGCAGTCTGCTTGCTTGGGAAACCAAGCACTAGCATTCACTGTAGCAGTGTCCTCTGTTTCAAACCTGATAGTAGTATACACCCCTTGTTTGATGATGTCAAGTGCATACTCATCAATGAATCCTTCATACCATGAATTCACTGTTGTCTTCTTACTTGCATCAAGATTATTATATGTGCTAAGATCCATGTATACCAAATAACATTGGTTACGATTAGCATAATATTCCATCAACTGAAATACTGATAGTTCGTTACCCTCTATGATCATGACATATTACCTAATTCATCACTAGCATCTTTGATAATTCTTTCTAAGAAGGTTCTATTCTTCTCAGTATCTAGATCCTCTCTAGGAGTTTCTATTCTATCTGTTTTAATCTTATCATACTCAACCAACATATCATTGAAGTATGTCTTATCAGTCTCTGACTTGAGTGTCAAGAAGTATGCTATCTTATCTCTGAACTTCTTAAGTCTATGCTTACCCATTTCAATGAACTGGTCAGCAGTTGCAAGATAATCTTCAGTTGGGAAGTCTACCTTGTATACTTTATTATAAAACTCTGGAGATATAGGGAACTTAGTATTCTCTGTGTCATTAGTAAACTCGGTAGAATCAGTTAGTTCTCTTAGTTTAGTTCTATACAATGTATACTGTGCTTTAAGATCAGCATCAATTGGTGCATCAGGTAACTGTGTCCAATCTGTTTCATCCAACAAGAAATTTCTTGCTAGTCTTATACTAAATGGTGAGACTGCTTTCTGCTTAGAATACATTCTAGCTAATTCATCTTGGAAATCTTGATTCTCAAGTGAATCAATTAAATAGAATCCTTCAATTAGTTTATCTTTAAATGCAGTTGCTTCGGCAGCACCAACTGCCTCCATCTCATAGTCAACCCACTTAAATGTATTAGTCTTAAAGTCTTTTACATACTTCCTACGCTTTGCAGTGTATGAATCATTGGTAAAATACTGAAACGTGATGAGTTTATCCTTGTCACTATCCCATAAAGGGTATAACAATGGAGTGAGTGTGTCCTTCCAATATGTTTCAGGAATAGTCTTTGGTGTACCGTTGTATTCAATCTCTTGATTGATAACATCTAACTGTACTTGCAGTACTGGTGCATCTGCCATTGTATTATTAGTATCTCCGTTATATTTAGAAAGCTTTGATTAAGTACTTGCATAATATGTAAGGATGCAAGAGTGGTACATCAATATCAGGATCAATAGTTGCTTGTGGTTCTATCTTAGTAGTTGATTTTAATGTCAACGTTGCTTCAGAAGCACCAAGACCAGAACTATATGTAATACCTGGACCTGTCTCACCTTGAACAGTATAACTTAGTGAGTCAACACCTGGTTTACTGATCTTACCAGCAGTAGGAACAAATACAAGACCACTCACCTTTTCATTCCAATAAATGAATTCACATATACCATAGTGATCACTGTCTGCATCATTATCATTAGCAGCACTAGGTGTTGCACGTGGTTGTTCAATCTTTATCTTAGTACCAACTGCTTTAGCATCTGTTGGCATTGCTACTGAATAAGTATACCATTTAGTATCACCACTCGCACCATCCCATGATTGACTGAGTACAGGAACATCACCAATAATAGGATCAGTTCTAACTGAGTTTGGTGTAATAATAGTATCAATTAATGTCCAATCAGTTGAATCAGCAGCTTGATAGTATACACGTAGCACTTCTTCTGGTATGTTACCACCATTGACACCATTACCTCTACATGCCTTGATGGAGAAATAATTACAATTGGTTGTGTCAACTGGATTCAATGTAATGAATCGTGTGCCAGTTGTACCACTGAGACCACCGAACTTGACATAGTTGGTATATTGTTGTGAACTATTAGCAGCAAGGAATAATTGATCAACAACACCAGCAGCATCATCAACTGTGGATGTAACCTTAGTACCACCACCAGCTCCATTCATAACATAAACGTATGGTATCTCTGTGTATCCACCACCAGCAGAATCTAAATTGATTGCTGTTACTTTATTAGATGCTACAGTTACTGATGCTTGAGCAGCAGTAGTAGCACCACCACCAGTAATATAAACGTCTGGTACTTGTGTGGTTGGTAGTTTAAAGTTGCCAGCACTACCAGTACCAGTACCATTACCAACAATATTTACATCCCATACTGTGTTGTCTTGTGATCCTGATGCAACAATGTCACCTGTTGATGTACCTGTTGATCCACCAGTATATCCAACAATCTTACCCAATCCAATCTTAACATATCCATCACTACCATTACTTGTAGAACCAGTAGTTTGTCCGCCTGGACTAACACCTGCTCCACCACCACCAACTGTAACTGATACTGAACCAGGATTATTTAAGCTAGACCATTGTATTGATCCACCCCAGATACCACCTGATCCACCACCACCGCCACCAGCAGTCCAGTAATCATTATTATATGTGACGCTTAAACTAACACCGCCACCACCAGTATTTGAATGACTGAATGAATTAAGACTAAACCAGTCAGTACGATAAGAACTAACACCTGATAGTCCTGCACCACCACCTTGGTGACCTCCATCTCCTCCAGGAGCACCGCCTGGACCTCCTGATGCACCACCATTTCCTTGTCCACCAAATGACACACCATTTCTAGCAACGCCAGCACCGCCAGCTCCACCTCCACCACCGATACATCCGTAGTGTCCACCGACACCACCAGCACCTGGACCTAGAGCTTGAGTTGTTCCATCTGGTTGAGAATATCCTGATGGTGGTCCTCCACCATTAACGCCAGCACCACCGTCATAACCAGATGCACCAGCACCTCCACCGCCACCAGCACCTCCAAGAATTTGTGTACCACGCATGATCATGCCAGCAGCACCACCGCCACCGCCGTCTGCTTCTTGGTGTCCTTCACCACCGTATCCACCATTAGCACCCATGCTATTGGATCCACCATTTCTACCACTAGCAGCACCACCAAATTTAACATTCCACCCACCAGTTGAGAAACTACTCAACTGTGAACTGATCATGTCAATGACCATAGTCGCACCAGGATATCCTGTATATCCACCACGACCAGCATCTCCACCGTCTCCACCTCTTACTGTGAACTGTACTGCACTTGGATTAGTAATACCCTGAGTATTAAATGTACCATCACTATTAAGTGTCTCAGTATATGTACCACTTTGTCCACCGACAAGTAGATTTATACCAACAGTTCCATTTCCTGGTTGGTTCTCACCCCATACTCCAGCAGTTCCACCACCGTTAGGATCATTTGGATAGTCTGCGACTGGCCAACCATCTGATGTCTGACCATTAGCACCAGCACCACCATCCTGACCATCTGTATTACCAGTGGCTGAAACACTACCAGATTGTGTGGCACTACCACCATCACCACCGTCTCCTCCTTGCTGTCCGTTGGATGCACCGCCACCGCCTCCACCAGCAGCAACCATGTTGAGATCACTACCAACAACTATACTACTATTGCCACCATCATTACCAGCAACATTACCAGCAGCACCTGATCCACCACCACCAGTAACTGTGTATATTAATCTGTCTGGTGTGCCTGATATATTTCCTAAGTTAATGCTATATGATCCTGGTGATGAATATGTCCACTCATCTGAATAATCATATACAGGAGTACCACCAGTGTTAACTGTTCTACCACCAATATTAGATGAACCAGTAAATTGTTTCATTACTGGGTCAGGTATGTATGTCTGGAACACATAAGAACCAGCACCTTGAGCACCTGATGCCATATAGAACTGTTCATTTGCAGCAGCAGTTGGATCTTTAAGTGAACCAATACCACCAGCACCACCAAATGCATCAAATACATCATAGGTAGCAACAGTATTATCTGTAATAGGACTTCTTAATAGTCCATGCTTGTGTGTGAATACAATACCACCAGTAGGATACCATCTAGCAAGTCTACCTCTACCTTCACGATAGTCTTGTAGATACCTATCACCACCTGCTTCTGCTTGATATGAATTAAATCCTGGTACAGTATGATATACTGTGTGACTATGTTGAGGAGCACCAGAGAGTTTAGTCTCTCTCATTGTTATATCAATCTGCTGTTGACCAATAATAGTACACTCAACAGTCTCAACAACATTCTCATATCCAGTAGTAACTATTCTACCAAGTGAAAAATATTCATCTTGTTGATCCTTATCAAGATACCATGCACCACCTGTAGTACCAACACCAAGAGTTGAGTTACCTACGTTAGGAGAGTTGTTACCAAATACAGGACCATTACCAACAATCTTTCTTGTTCTTAAATCAGGTACTTTAAATGTTCCTAAGTTTGGATCACCCCACCATTCCATTACATTACTATTATTGATACCTTCAATAGAACCATCATCACTAGTAATTCTTGCTTCAGCAACAACACCAGATCCACCACCACCTGTGAATGTTATTGCGGGTGCAGTTACATATCCTTGACCAGGATTAATAACATCAACACGTACAACCTTTCCATTTTCAACTGTTGCACTTGCTGTGGCATCTATCCCACCAGCAGGAGCAGCAGCAATTGCTACGTTAGGATTAGATGTATAACCAGATCCACCATTTGTTATATCAATACCACTACTAGCTCTACCACCATACTTGTTACCAATTAATTCAAATAATCCTGGAAAATCACCAATATTATACTCTGCTCCATCACAATACAAATAACCCTGATGAGTATATGCAGGATCATCTTTTACTGAATATGCATTACCAGTAGTCTCTGTTAAACCAGGAAATGTGGTAGCACCAAACTTAACAAAATTATGATCATACGAATTTGTGCCAGTCTTTAAATTGGGTACAATAGCACCCACTGGTGTTGTATCTACGGTAAGATCTGTATAGAAACCTTGCCTAGCATTTCTGTATAATTGTGTTGATGTCATTAGATCTTAATTAGGTATTCCATTACAACAAAAGGAGCACATGCACTATCTATTGAAACTGATTTGTCTGCACCAACTGTCATAGTAGTTTGTAAATTCTCAGGTGGAATGACAATAGCATTTGTCTTAACCTGATAGTTATGATCTCCTTTCTCTAAATCAATACGATGATTATGTATAGTAGGATCGAGACCTCCCTCACGTGGTAATTCTGCTGTATCTGTTATAGTATTCTCTAGGTCTGTTGTAGCACGACCAGTAACTACTGAATCGTTTGCTTGTAGTGGTAACACATCATATAAACTGTTACCAAGAAAATCTTCAGGTACACCTTGAGCACCCTGAATATATGTTGGTTGAACTGTTAAAGTATCATTAGAAACAGCACCTCCACCTGGAACACAAACAAATAATAACTGTACGACGTTTCTATAACGTGCTATATTAGATCCATCAGCAGAACCAGCAAGTGTTCCTCTATTAATAGGACCCATTGTTGAGTTTAATATACAATTATATGTGTATTGATCACCAGCACCATATATGCAGTGACCCCAATAGATAGTACCCTGTGCAAATTGTGTTGATGTTGCACCACCACCTGAACCTGGAGACCATTTATCTATAGCAAAACAAGGTTGTTGACCTGATCCTGCTATTCCACTACTATTTGTAGTTCCATCCAACCAATCCTGAATAGGAATAGTAGAAGCATTTCTTCTACCAAGTTGACCCTGAACCTGTGGAGCATTAGTACCAGTCTCTGTTACTGCTAAGTTTCTCGCTCTTACAGCAGAGTGGAAGTGTGAGTGTGGATGAATAGTATTCTCTTCAGCACCTTCACTATCTGTACGGTGTGTTGCACCAGCATATGACCAAGAGGGTTTACCTCTAATATCAATCTCTTGACTTGGTACTGAGATAGATCCACTATAATCTATTCTAACATTATCACCAATAGCAGAGACTGCTTCAATACCAATACCAGATCTACTAACCTCTGTACCTAATACATTATCTAATCTTATATTATTATATAATCCTGAGTTAGCACCTGAAGTTGGTTCAGGATACTTAGAACCAAGATCAGGAACCATAAACTGTGAATCAGTTAATGTATCAAAGTTTGTTAGATCATTATTCTTTCTAATAAACTTACAGTTCTCACCCACACCACATATAGCTGCTAGTTGTGGGTAATCTTCAGCATAGTATTTTGTACCATCACATTTTAAATAACCAGCAGGTAAATTCTTTATATTAAGAGTACCATCAGGTAATCCCTCATATTCCATTGGCCAAATAATAACTTGACCTGTCAGATTACCATACTTAGCTCTTTCTTTAGCGTAAAATGTTGCCATTAGAATGCCTTGATAATGAATGTCATAGTTAACGAAGGTTGTGTAGTATCACATGAAATATTTAGAGCATTTTCTAAACTTTGTGCCTGTAATGCAGAACCATCTGCATTATCAGCAGTATGTGATGGAGGACCAGACATTGATCCTATACCCTGTTGAATTTCAAAACTACCATGATTATGTGCTCTGAATGCAGACTGAACTGGATCCTTATTCTCTGCACCTAAGTTCATTGAAGTTGGCCATGCACCATGTCTAAATTTAAGATCATATGTACCAGAAACTAATGTTGATGCACTAAGAGTAACTTCCCACTGTGGTGTAGGATTAACATCAACTTCTTCAGCAGCTTCCATTGTCTGTACATAAGTACCTTCTCTTAAAATATCATACTTATCATCAACATTAACAGGTGTCACATACATCAATGGAGTTATCTTATCCCACTGTTGCCATGTATCTGGTGCAGTACCATAAGTTCTTCTAAGATCAGTACCACTAGGTAATGTAATTTTATTGGTAGCATCAAGTATGCAACCACTTACTGTAAACACAGCAGCAGTTTCAGGATCGTCTACCAAACCATCCGATCTTACTGGTGATCCTGTATCATATCCAAAGTAGTTTGGTCTAGACCTATATTCCATAGGTCTTGGGAACATACCAGTATGGTTTGGAGTCTTATGTGTATCTACAGGAATAGTATCTAACAACTGATCTGTGTTTCCTCTACTGAAAACTGTTTGTGTGTATGTTGTACTACCATGTCCAGATCCTCTGTCATTAGCATTAGTACGCCAGTTTGCTTCACCAGCAGGAGTAGTACCCCAGTAGTCTTTATTAGAACTGTCTGTTATAAACTCCATGAAACTATCCATACGTGGTAGAGTATGCTCATGAGTTTCATCACCATAGAATGTTATGTTAGTTGCACCATTCTGCCATGATGTTGGTTCAGCAGCTTTAAGAGAACAAGTATTAGGACCATCAGTAGCACAATATACACTAGCAGAACCAGTCATCTCTATACCTTGGTCTGTCCTAAACGTCATTGCACCAGTAGGGTTGGCATTGGTAGATAATATATTATCTGAGTGACCATGAGCAGGAGTATGATTAATACCCAACTTACGATTCAGTGTGTATATTGTCTCAATAAAATCAGGAGCAAACAAAGTTATGTTAGTGAACTTAAAATATAAGTTACCAGCTATATTAAGTGTGAAATCAATATCAGATGTTGCTTCATAGGTTGTAGTAACTGAGACAGTTTCACCATAGTCTTGAACTAGAGAACCTACTACAGACTGAGCATCATTCTGACCATGTTGATACGTTGGATCATTAAGATCTGTATTCTCTAGGTCAGTCATTACTCTATTAGATAACTGAGGTAATCTAAACTCAGCATTCTCATAACCAATATAAGGGAATGGATAATGATCTCCATTAAGATCAACCATACTACCACCGTAGGTGTCACCTAAATTTGATGCAAGTAATGGATAGTCAGCAGCTTTTAAAGTCTGACCTGTACATACTATCCATCCTCTAGGTATATTGGAAACAAGGAAACCTGTACCACCATCACCGCTCCAAGGTAGGATAGTTCCTACCTTTGCAGTTCTCATGCTTTTAATAGAATCGTAGAATGCAGTCATATCTTTAGAGTTCGATTAACCACCATCCTCTTAATCCAGGAGGAATGGTTTGAGCAGAAGGAGACCCTTCAACGTCAACAGTACCAGCATAAACTAGACCGAATGATGCGTTGCGTGTCTGAATAATTAACTCACCTGAATCCCATGCTGTATTCAATGTCTGACCAGCACCAGCAGCGATACGAGATCCACTACCATCACCTTGAACATTCGTGGCAATGTTATTGATCTTCTTCGCTCTGATAATCAGACTTGTGTTGTATGTGAGGTTACCACTCAATTCAACAAATCTAATCATGTCACCTGTTTGTGCATTGTCTGGTAGGTAAACAACCATGTTACTTCCAGAAGATGCATTAACAAGATAGTTTTGGTTAACTTGTAGTGGGTTATCAATCTGTTGTCCAAGACCTGTTGTAGGATCGAAAGCAACATAAGTATGTCTTCTACCACCACCTGCTGTCCAGTATTTCTCGATACCGAATGAATCGATAGCGTTGTTCTGATAGATCTTGAAGTCCTTAGGACCTTCAGTTCCACCAGTACCAGCAGCACCTAAGTTATCTATATGGAATATTGGATCAATTGCTGATTCAACTGACAATACCTTACCTTTCTGATAGAAGGTTTCACCCATCAAGATGTTACCTTCTCTGTTGGTAACTCTGAATGAGGTCTCGGTTGAGCAAACCCCATGCATCTGACAGTTATCATAGTAGATCTTAAGATCACCATAGAATGCAGCAGCACCCTTAAGTGTAAGACCAGCAGTATCTGTCTTAGGATCTTCAAGTGATCCATCACCTGAGTGACCATCATCGTTAGCGATAGACATGACCAGAGTCTTGCCATCAGAACCATACATTCTAAGGACACCACTCATAATCTCAAGATCCTGATTGATCGTTGTGGATCCACCACCAAATAGATAAACTGGTGTAGTACCAACAACGTTAGGTTCTCTAATCTGCTTAGGCATCTTGATTGCATAGAATGCATCAAGTGTTCCATCAACAGAGTCAGGTAAGAAGAATTCAGTTCCGATTCTTACAAGAGTTACATAATCAAGTTTAGGAGCAATTAGATCAGCATCCTGAAGTGAAATCTCTAATCTAATATCACTTTGGTTAGGTGTTCTAGCTTTAAGTTCAGTTGCTCTATCAGCCTGCAATGCAGGAACATCATGTAGAAGTGTTGTAGTTCTATCATACTTGTCTAACTTAACAACGTTAGCACCGATAGAGAATGCTCTGGCACTAGTGCCTTCCATTCCACGACCACCGTTAGTATACTGAGCATTAGATGATGTTGGTAGTAACAACTCACCACCTGAACCTGTGTAAGGATCATCAGTAATCTGAATAATTTCAATAGCATCAGCAGTGTAGATTGCAACCAAATCACCCTTAGTGAAGGATGTCAAGTTACCTTGAATCTCAATATTAGATGTTGCAGTTACAACGTTATCAGCAGTAGTTGTTGCAGGACCACCAGAGATAACAGACATTGGATTATGTCTGTAAACGTGGACTTCATCAACACCTTTAGTGTATGCAGCAGGAGCAGTACCATACTGTTCTGCAAGCATGAACACTGTACCATGATGGTTACCGATAGTTGTGTCACCTGTACAAGTGTCAACTTCGAAGGTTGTTATCTCAGAACCATTTGTTATAGTTAACTTCTTATTGGTAGGATCATTAGTATATGGTGAAGCACATGTACCATTAAGACTTAGTTGACCATTGATAACAGTGGTTCCACCTGTACCTAACTGAGTGTTACCAGTTGTTGAATCAACTTCAAAGACTGTTACCTCATTAGCAGTATCACAACCATTCTTAATGGTTAGTTTCTTAGCAACCTGAGATAAGAGAACCTTGACCTTGAACATCTCACCTTGATCAAAGATACCATTACTTGTAGTATCTTCACGATCAATGATTACATAATCTCCAAGTTCAATAGAACCACCAAACTGTGCTAAGTATACATTTTCTTCAGCACCTGTGTCATCTATATTTGTAGTTGTCCAAGTAGCATTATACTGAACAACACACTTGTAGATTGCTGTAGTATCTGGATGATCAGATCTCTTAGCAGTGTATGTACCAAACGGTAGTCTCTCAACTACAATCCAGTAAGGTGCAACGTTAATTCTTGGAAGAGAAATAACTTTAACAAATTCTGGATGTCTGTTACCTGAGTCATCAGTATCAATGAGAAGTATATCTTGCTCACTAATATATTGATCGCCATTGTTATCGAACGGACGATTCTTAAGTGGTAAGTAGAACTGTTCACCAGTTAGAGCTGGTAGAGTTAGAGGTTCAACAGTTCCAGAAATCTGTGTGATTTCATTCTGGAATATTGTTCCACCCCAATCACCAGTACCTGCTGTATCAACTGCGTTGTATACATCAGACGTACTTGCAACTCTTAGTACATCAATCAAGTCAACATTACTGTTGAAGATATTGTTACCAAGATCTCCACTAGCATGAGCGAATGCAGTAGATCCAATCTGTGCTCTGTATGCTGTGAATGAGTAAGAAGCAAATCCACCACAGAGTGTGATATCAGAGTTAAATCTAGCAGATGAATCAACAACTAGGTTGTTTCTAATTGTTGTAGTACCACCTTTACCAGCGATTGTGATTTCAGCAGCGTTGGTAGCAAAATCAAGTTTAGATGTAGCAGAGTTACCAGAGAAGAACTCAACAGTTCCAGCAGTAGAGGTTAACTTAACAGTATCAAGTAGTCCTCTAGATGTTCCTAACTGGAAGTCTCCCTTAGTCTTGAATGACTTAGTACCTATAAGTGTGAATGATAATGATTCGTTATTATTATAAGCACCACCTATCTCTATCTTAGAAATATTGGTAGAAGTATCAGGAGTAGCACCAACCCATATATTACTATGGAGTGAAGCATTACCTACACGAATGAATTGATCAGCAGTGCTATCGTTAGCAACATGAACTGTAGTTGCAAGAGGTGCAAAATCTAATGTTCCTTCGAATAGACTTGGGAAGAACTCAATCGTTCCTGTAGTAATAGTAGTTCTAACCTGTGCAGTATTAGTTCCACCACCACCATTGATCTCGATGTCTTCTTCAAACTTAGCATCACCAGTGAATCTAGACTCACCATCAACAACTAATGCTCTATCTAATTCAGTGTTAGTTACATTGATACCAACACGTCCACCGTTAGCAGTAGAAACTCTAAAGGTTGACTCATTTTCTGGTGTAGAACTGTCACCACCAACCATGAACGCATCAGTACGATCCTGATATGTTCTGGTAGCATCAGTTTGATGTGATGCATAATCAGTGATCTTCTTACCACTGATGAATGCAGTACCAACAACATCTAAGTTAGCACGTGGAGTTGTCTTAGCATCAACGAAGTTCTTCTCGAAGGATAACTTATCAGATCTACCAACTGTGTTAATACCAAGTTTGTAATCACCAATACTATCAGACTCTGTTCTAAGTGCTTCAGCACCAATAACACCCCACTCTTTCCAGTTGGAGTTAGAGTACTCAAGTCTAATATTAGGATTGTTAACAACCTCATCAGACCACATTCTTGGGTTCTGATTGTTAACACTATTCTTGGTTGCACCGATAGCAATTTGTAATGTATCAGAAGCAGGATTAAATCCATTTGATATAACCTGCCATGTACCATTGAAATCACCATCAGAGAATCCTGTGATCTTAATCTCAGAGGATGATGTGATACCAAGTTGTGTGTTAGTTAGTGAAACCCACTTGATTGTAATAACGTTGGTGTTATTGAATGCAAATGATTCAGGAACAGCGTTACCAATTAATGTGTAGTAGTTAGAGTAGATCCAACCAAGTGATCCAGTCTTACCAATGCTCTCACCCTTAAGTAAGAAGTCACCAGAGGTAGGAGCACCAGCATTACCATACTGAACAATTTGTGATGCACCAAATGCACCAGTCTGATCAGGAGTAATGTTAGAAGGTACAGCACCTACAACATGTGTCTGAATCTTATATGCTTGACCATCTCTGCGACTATTGAACTGGAAAATTGCTGCGGAAATTTTATTCCTAGCAATGACAATATCACCACCAGTTTCGACATTTCTGACGAATGCTGATCTATCAAGAGAACCA
>PAZU01000044.1 GCA_002715725.1 Methanobacteriota archaeon
CAGTTGCTGGTTTAATGAAATTATTCCATGACGCTGGAAGAATAGGAGATGATCCAACTAACCCAGGCTTATACCCAGATCCAAGAACAGTACAAGCAGTTGCTGCTATGCCTGCTCAGTCAGAAAATCTATCCTTCCTTGATCAGTCAATGCTCGCCTCTGATGCTGCAGTAAGGAAAGAACTTGCAGGAATGTCAGGTTTTGTGAAGGGATACACTCCTGAAGTTGCAGCTGCAATGAGAGCAACTAATGAGTTCTTCGCTCAAGGCGTTGAACGACAGTTAGCTTCTAAAAATCCTACAGATCAACTCAATGCTCTACAAGCTATTGCTAAATTCAGAGCTAAGAGGGGTATATAGTCATGGCTTGCGGATCAAGTTGCGGTTGCGACCCTTGCAAAGGTAAGGAAGAAGCGAGAGAAAGGGCAATGGCTTATAAAGCCCAGAAAGCAACTAATAAAAACGATTAAGATAGGTAAAACACTGATATTCGAGTGGCTTTTAATAACAGCAAGGTCGACACGGCCACAGCAATTCGGATGGCTTTGTTGACGAAGGAGCAATTAGGCGAAAAACCTGTTCATGGTTTAACTGGTGGAGGTGCTGTAACTCCTTTTGCAGGAGAAGCTTTATCAAATATCAATAATTTAGGTGCTCAAGGTGAATTTGCTCGATTGTTACAGGACCCGACGATAGCGCCAGCTATCTTGCAAAACGAACAACGCAAAAACAATAGCGATTTCGGCTCTATGGGGATGTATTCATAATGGCTCCTCGATACGCTGGTACGATTCTCCCTGCTGTACAGTCACTTTTTAAATATTTAATCCCTTCGGGAAGGCATCGCTCATTAAACCTGCTTTTACGTTACGGACCTGAGCTTGGATACAGTGGATATGCGATGGCGTTGGCCCCAGAAGGCACTTCCTTCGGGCAGAGACTGGGTATCGGAGCAGAAGATTTAGCTATTGGTCTTGGAAGTTCGATTGGTGGACAAATATTAGGTGGTGCGGGAGGTAGAACAAGAGAAGTTAATAGGTTAAGAAAGCTTGGAATAATGAAAAAAGGTCAAACTTTAGAGCAATACAGGCCAGATACAGGGCGTTTCCCTGTAGAAGGCTTTACAGAGAAGGTTTCAGGCTTAGATGCAAAGAAAATGATGTTGGATCCTTATATAACAGGTGGTGACATAATCGGAAGCATGGTCGGGAATATTACATTGCCTAGGAAAAAGCTCAACGAAGCTTACGAACAGGCGGCGTTAAGACAAGACCCAAACGCAGGACCGACTGATGATCTTGCAATGTTCTTAGCTCAGATGCAAACAGGTCCTTCTATGGCAACGGCTCCTTATGGTAACTACGGAATCCCTAATTATGTGGCAATGATGGGAGGTCGCTAATGGCTGAGACAGGATTCTTTGATATACCTACGTTTCAACAGCGTTTGGGTGCTACTCCTGCTAATTTTGACCGTCAATTAAAATATTTATCCAATCTTTATGAGAACACGCCTGTAGAGGCGATGATTAATAGTTCTCCCGCAACTAATGCTATAAGGAATTATCTCCCTGAATGGGCTGGTGGTTATAGTCAAGAATTTAAAGACTTTATTTCTGAAGCTAGAAAGAATGATCCTGCTCTTAGGAGGTATACAGTTGAGCCTAATAAATATCCAGTAGACAATAAATATATTCGAGGTGTTCAGGAAACATCAGATGCAACGTTCGGACGTAAATTAGGAAGTGCTACAGGTACTTTGACTGCAGATATAGCTCAAGATGGTGCAAGGAATATTTGGTGGTTTTTAAATGCTCCTCAAGCTTTAACTCAGATTGCTATATTGCAAGCTATTTCGATGGGTAATAACCAAGCGAACTTGGAGCAGATCAATGCACAGAGAAAAAAAGACGGTGTTAAAGAGTTAGATAAATTACCTTTCAACTTGAAAACCAGTGCATTAAGACGTAAAGGTTTCAGACTAGCTGCAAGCTTACCTGCTGTAGCGGGTATGTCTATTGCTATTGGTAATACTCACCGAAAAGAAGGCTATAAAGCTGTCGTACCAAGCAAGGCTGATCCTACTCAATCTGATAACCAGGGCTTTGAACTATTGAGCCGTTACTTCCTAGGACGTACTGGCAGACTTCTTCCTTATAGCGAATTTATAAAAGAAAGACCTGACGTTAGTAAAAAAGAATATATGGACTACAAACGTTATCTGTTTGATAATAAGTCTCCTATAAAAGCGACAATGAAAGGTGTAGAGGGACCTGAAGTAACATTCCTAGGTAAATCCATACCGTTATCAACTGGAATATTGCCATTAGGTCTAGGTGTAGCAGGAGCTTTTAGAGGTAGTCGTGCGGCAGCTACTAGATTAAGGCCTCAAAAGGTAAAACAACAGAAATATCAAACTCAGCTAGCAGAGGCAAGAGAAGCTATGGATGCTGAAGGAACTAAGACTGCTAAGCGTAAGTTCGAGAAATTATCCGATGCCTATCAAAGAAGATCTGAATCCATTGAACTGCAAACTTTAAAGTCAGTACTAGCTAATTCAGGAGTAGGTGTAGCTGGGGGAATGGCTGTTGGATCTCTCTTAGAATCAATGAGAAGGTCTGATAAAGGACAACAACAAAATCAATAACTTATGATTGACTCTTCATTTAGTACTGCTCTCGGGTATATACCTTCGGACGAGGAAAAACTTCGGCAGGTTATATGGGCTCAGACGCAAGCAGATCACAATATGGAAAAAGCTGGAATACCAGGAGGTAGCATGGCAGGGCTTCGAGCACAGCCACAGCAACAAATGGGATGGGGTGATGCTATAAAGCAAGGTCTTGGATTATATAACACATGGCAAGATTCACGTAATTATTCTTCTGGACAACCGTGGGATTTAGGAGCTGCAGGATTTAAAAATAATTACAGTAGTGGTTTAGATTCTCCTTTCTTTGATAGAGGTGGCATGACTTACTGGGATTCAGACAGTGATATTACTATCCCAACTAATAGTTTCGATTTCGGGGCTAATGCTGAAGTCGCAGCAGGTCTAGGACAAGATAATGGTTGGTGGCAAGGTATTAAAAATTGGTTCTCTGGAGGTAATTAAATGAAATCTGTATACGGTCGTGATTCTGCTACTCGATATGCTCCCGGAGATAAAAAAGCAGATATTAACCAACTAATTGCTGAATATGCTAGGCAGCAGAACCAAAGAATACCTGCTGCTTCTTCTAGCTTCAACGCTGGGAAAGTAATACCGAAAGGTAGTTACGGATCTACAGGACCTCTAACCTCTGGCGATGCAAATATATGGGGTAACGATCTATTGGCTTCAACATTAGGATCAAGTCTTGATAGACAGGAATTCGAGGATGGTTTAGCTATGACTAAGTTCTTGAATGAAAATGAAATAGCAGCGATGAAGAAACAGTTTGAAACTGATAAAGCTTACAGAGAATCGTTACAACCTAAATCTTCTGGTGGTGGATTCCTAAGCAAGTTAATAGGTGGTGCAAAGATTGCTGTTGGATTGGGTACTGGTAATTATGGTCTAGCTATTAGTGGTGGTGCTGATCTTGTCTCTTAATACCTATTAGAATCATAAATATATGTCTAATTAGAGATTGTGGCACTTTACGACCAATATGGCAGGGGTTTAAACCAAACTAGCAATCCTACTAATGATTTTAGACTTGGACAACGGTTAACTAGCGGCCTTGAAGGAATGAGGATGGCATTTACGGGCGAGCCATTTCAGCAGGGAATGCGTAACCTTATATATACGCCAGAAGCAATGAAAGGATTAGGTCCTTATGGTGTGCCACAAATGCAGGGAGGAATAAGATCATTATCTCCAGCATTGAAAGCATATCCTGTTTTCACATCTTTAATAGCAGGTGGAGCAGAGCTTTTAGATCCTAACGATCCTTTCGGAAGAAACTTAGCAGAGGGAACAGGCGTAGCAGGAGGAGGAATAGCGGGAGGACTTGGAGGAGCAGCCTTAGGAGGTATGGCGGCAGGGGCTTTAGCTGGAACGATGGCAGGTCCTTTAGCACCTTTAGCCGTACCTGCGGGAATGATATTAGGAGGAATGTTTGGTAGCAATATTGGTAAAGCTGGTATGGCAGGGATTTACGATCAAGTAACTGGAAAGACTCCTGCTGATAGGACGATGGAAAAGAATCTTGAATTAGATGAAATGGTGTTTGCTCAAAGACTTGATCAGCAAAGACGTCAACAAGAATTAGCTATGCAACAGCAAAGAGCTATTATGGATGCTGCAACCGAAAGACAGATGCTTGCTAGCTTAGCTATGAGTAGTTTGCAAGGTGAAAGTAATCAACAAAGAACTTTAGAAGCCCTCATTAGCTCTTATCTCTAATGGCATTCAACGTTTCATCTGCATATACAAGTAGTTTTCATACTCCAAAGCAAGCTTTGGATTTTGATTACGCTTGGGCTCCAAATTTTTCCAATAATTTAAACGATCAAGAGCTTGCGAGGAAAACTGCACAAACAGTATTAGGAAAAGAAACTTTAGATAGTATTGGCAATAGAGAATATATCAAAGAACAATACGAGCAGGCACTTAAACATAAAAAGTGGATGTGGGACGAGCAATTAAAACAAGAGAAAAAGCAAAGATGGAGAGATGTTATTTCTGCTGGAGTAGATTGGATCGGTAACAGGAATACAAATATTACAGCAGAATTAGAGAATATTAAAAAAAGACGTGATGCTTTGGATATTACAACTGGACAGGACAAACAAACATTGGTTAATCAGGTATTAACTAAGCAATTAGTCAATGCAGGCTTTTCTCAAGACGAAGCTAATCGCATAATCAGATCTAACGCAGTGCAGTGGCCTGGTTTGCAGTAAACCTTAGCTAAACTGAAAAGAGTTCCTAACATTAGCCAATGGGATACAACTGGAATCAATTTAACGATCTAATCAATAACGATAAAGAAGGCGTTAAGGGTAGGGTTATTGATGAGTATCTTGATCCTGAAAAGGTCTTATCAAACATTCCTGGTAGAGGTTGGTTTGGAGGTTACCACGAAGGAGAAGGTAAAGGTATGGTCTTTGATTTAGAAAACGACAAGAAGCTAAGGAAGTATGCCGATAAGCATAACATTATTCGTATAGAAGAGGATGCTGACGGTAATATCACTCCTATCTTTGGGAACGAAAGATCAGCGAGGCGTTTTAATGAATTAAGAACTAAAGCAATCGAAGATATTTCTAAAGGTAAAATGACATACGCCAATAGAAGTGATGATACATATGAGTCACCAGGAGAAAAATCGCTAAGACAGAAAGCTGAATCATCTAAGAAAAGAGGTAGTATCGAGGACTTGCTTCAAGATGTGATTAGATCTGGTATTCCTCCTAAGCCTGGCGAACCAGGTTTTGAGGAATATAAAGAATGGTGGAGAGAAAAAGAGGACAGGAAAGACAGAAGAAGAATGGATGATTTAGGTGCTGCTCGTAAATGGTCAAACAGAAGAGGAGCGACTAATACTGTAGGTAAAGTCCTTCAGGCACTTATATAGGAGGAACTTATCATGGCTACTTGGTTAGAAGATTTTTACAAAAACAACAACATCGGTGGAACAGGCGGATTCTTAGATGACGAAGCCAAAGGTTACTGGATGGGTAAAGCAGATACGCTTGGTGCTGACAAGGTTAAAAATATTATTGAAGGAACAGCTAAAGCAGAAGGAACTTGGAATCAGACTTCTAATGCTAACACCAACACTAATACAAATAACACTAATACCAACTCCACAACATTAACCACTACTAATACCAACACCACGGGTAATCAGACAGGGGGAACTGCTCAATCGACTAGTGGTGGTACGACGGGTGGAACATCTGGCCAGTTAACTACAGGCTCGGCTGGCTCTACCGCTACGGGAGGTACGGGTACAGGTAATACCCAAGGCACGATTAATAATGCTTGGTATAAGGAGTTAACTGACCCAGGATTAGCTGTTAGCCAAGGGCTTAATAATCTTACGGGTCTTGCAAATAAATATGCAGGAACAGATATAGCAACTGCTGTTGTAGGTCAACTAGGTGATTTATATACCTCTCAAGCAAAACAAGGGATGATGTTGACTTTCGATGATTTAGTTCAGGCACAAAATTTAAAGCATACTAAAAACTTAGAAAATTATAGGCTTACGAATACCAAGGATTTAATGGCTACAGAATCCGATCTTACTCAAGCTATAGACACAAATCGAATTACTACAACAGGAGCCGAAAATAGGAAACAATTGGTCACAGCTGGAGAACAAACTCGCTTAACTGTTGGAGCTCAAGCAGATGCCGATGTTAGAACAATAGGTGCTCAAGGAGATCAAGACGTTAGAACTATTGGAGCTGCTGGAGTTGAAAAAAGGAAAAACATTTTAGAACAAGGTGGAGTAGATATTAAGAAGATTGGGGCGACAGGTATCCAAGAACGGAAAAATATAGGAGCCCAGTCAGATGCTGATGTTAGAGCTATTGGAGCTGCTGGTGTACAAGATCGCTTAGGCATCCAAGAGACAGGTTCTCAAACAAGAATGAATATAGGCTCTCAAGGAATTCAAGACAGGCTCGGCACGGTAACGAAAGGCGAACAAGATCGTCTAGGAATGAAGGAAACCGGCCAGCAAGAAAGGTTGAGCTTACAAGAAAGAGGAGCACAGGAAAGAAAAACACAAAGAGATAGGTATAGAGAAGAGAGAGCCATGCGCGCTGACGCAAGAGGTGCTATTAGTAGAGCAGGTGCTAACTTTTACGGTTGATAATGGATAAAAAGAAAGATGACGTGGTTCAGTCGTTTTTAACGGCTTTGGATCATGGTTATCGTGAAAGTTTTTTAATGTATGCAGAGAATACTTACTCTGTATATGAGATATGGTTATATGCTTCTGTACTCGGTTACGAGGGTGGTTTCAATGTATTAGAACAATGGATTCAAACTAATTACCCTAAATTAAATAGACGACAGCTATTACTAGCTGAAATTGTCAAGTTAGAGTCTGATATTGATTTTCTTCGTCAACAGGTTCATGCTGATTTAGTTAAACCTGATGCGGCTGCTACTAGAATCGCTCATTTATCTAAGGAATTGCGTGGTCATGTTGTTGAGGTTGATAAAATCACAAAAGGCACGGATAGAAGAGGTTTAGTGTTAGCAGGTGCTGATAAGGTTATGAGGGAATTACGCTCAATATTTAAAGAGAACGAGGATGTGACTAACGCCTTGGAATTAGCCTATGAATCTGTATGGGCAATGCTGATTGACGAGAAGTAATCTAAGTTAAATTGTTACACGTCTTATGACGGAAGATAAAATTAAAGAGATTCTTCCTCATTTGTGTTACACAAAAGAAGAAGTTGATAAATTAATTGCAGCAGCAGTAGCGGAAGCAAGAGCTATAGATGAAGAATCTATGAGGTTGCATAATCGTAATGCAACTATCATTAGCATGATTCTTGGTTTTACTTGTTTGGCTTTATTTTTAGATGGAACATTGAGGCTATTAGGAATCATCCCTCCTTTCTTGGATATAGATATTAGTATTGTTGACAAAATTGCAGACAAGGTGGAGACAGAAGTTCTGCCTTTGATTGATCAAGCAAAAGGTTATATTCCTAGAATTTAATTGAATTCACCAAGTTCTTCTAATTTTTGTTGACATTCGTAGTTATCTTTTGCGACTTGCTCATATATTTGTTCTGCTTCCTTTTGAACATCACTGATAATAACTACAGGATCTAAGGTTCTGGTTCTAAAACTTATCCTTAAGTTTACAAACCATATTCCTGTGTTATCTGGATCATCTACCTTTCTGTTATTAGTCATAGAGATAGGCAGCCATGAGGGGTAGAGGAAAAATTGGCCTTCATCAAAAGAGAATTGTTGAGTAACTTCGGGGGAAGGAAAAGTATGAGCAGATGTACTGTGACTAGTCATTGACTTTGCTATCCATGCTGGATCTTGGAAATATAATTCACCAGTCATCGGAGGAGTTTCTAATATTAATAAACCAACCAATTCGTTATTAGGAGCAATAGTCTGCTCTAAACAGCCCCCAGGAGGCAAGTGACCAACGTATGCTCCTGATATTGCTATCTGATCGTAATGTATCGTATGCCCTTCAGGAGACTGCTTCAATATTCGACTACATTCTTCTTGGATTGTTTGGACAAATGATTTGCATATTCCATCATCTAATAGATTGATTCCATTAGATTGTGATGTTGGTACACGAGTTCTAGAGTCTACAATATTCCATCGTCTCCCTCCAGGATGCGAATGTTGATCCTCTTTTGTGCCACATCCGACTGTCATGTCAGCAGGGGAGTGAGACTTTTTAAAATGTGATAACAATGAAGGTATCTCTTTTTTGTCTTGTATTTCGCCAGTCCAGAGAGGAACTTCGAATAAAGGATGATAAGTGCTAGTCTCTTTCTCTTTCTCTGTAAAAGTTAAAGGCTCTCTCATATACTCAGGTAGAAATGTATTTTCTTGGGGGG
This sequence comes from Methanobacteriota archaeon, assembly GCA_002715725.1. Classification (GTDB taxonomy): domain Archaea; phylum Thermoplasmatota; class Poseidoniia; order Poseidoniales; family Poseidoniaceae; genus MGIIa-K1. The sequence goes on from PAZU01000044.1 coordinate 8,549, forward strand.
CGACCATAATTTTTTTTATTCAATAGAATAATTTTACAATAAAAATTACTAGAATCAACTAAAAATAGTGAAAAACATTAGAATAAAGCATGTCAAATGCTTCTATTGCTCTTGCTCGTAGGCGTAGTGCTCAGCTGGCGGCGAGGTCTATAACAAAAGAGCCAAAGGTTATTGAAGTACCTAAGCATGTAATTAAAGCTAGAGATAATTTTGCTTTCTTTTGCGAGTTAATGGGTAAACCCCCTGCTCGTCATATGAAAGTTTGGCATGAGGCATTTTTAACAAAACAAAGCAACGAACATTTACTTGATATAGCAGGTCCTAATACGTGCCTATTAAGCCCTAGAGGTAGTGCTAAATCAACAGAGATAGGTTTGCTTATAGCTTGGCTTATAGGCCGTCACGCCACTGCTCACAAGCTATTGAGAACTTTGTATGTTTCTTATAACGTCGATGTTGCTCGAAATAAGAGTGCTGCGATAAAAAACCTGATAATGAACAAGGAATATCAGGAAATTTTTCCGACAGTTAGATTATCGAAGACTCGCACGAGCGATGAATTATGGTCGATTGATTTCGATTTTGCAGAAGTAGATATAAGAGGAGAAGATGCTTTTACTGTCGCTTGTGCAGGATTAAAAGGAACTATCACTTCAAAACGTAGTTCTTTGATTATTGTGGATGACGCTATAAAAAGTGCGGCTGCTATTTCTAATCCAGAAATTAGAAGAGAAATGGAGACTAATTGGAATAATGTTATTGTTCCTACCATGTTCCAAGGTGCTCGAGCGATTGCCTTAGGTACGCGATTTCATTTTGATGACTTATTTACAACTACTTTTTGCGAAAAACGAGGATGGAAGGTAATAACACAAGCAGCTTTAAGGTATGAAGAAGATGGTAGGCCACGTTCTTATTGGCCTGAGATGTGGTCAGCTAAGTATTTATTGAAATTACAGAGTGAAGATCGTATTGCTTTCTCTTATCAATATTTAAATCAACCCGTTAAAACCAGTGAATTAGGAATTTCTCCTGAATTATTCGTCAAAGGAGAAGTGCCTGATGTTTATGACAGTGTCGGTGTCGGTATTGATTTATCTGCGGGGATGAGCGAAAGAAATGATTGGACTGTATTTACTTTGGCTGGAAGAGTTGATGACAAGGTTTATGTTATCGATTACAAAAGGATGCGTTCGATGGGGAATGTAGAAAAAATTGAGGCTTTATGTGAGTTATTGGTTGAGTGGAATCTCTTGGAATCTAACGATCAAAATCAATTTTTCAAGACTGATTCGCCTGTTATTATTTGGCCAGAAGTAGTTGCTTATCAAAAAAGTTTTGAAGGAGATTTAAAACGATTCCTATTTAATGAATGGCAGCTCTACAATTTAAGTATTAGCCCTGTAAAAGGTTTCCGTGGTGACAAGCTCGCAAGGCTTAGAGGCATCATTGGTCTTTTTGAAAGGCGTAAAATTATTTTTAATAAATACAGAGATTTTAATTACATGATTGACGAAGTAGTGAATTTTGGGCATGCACCTCACGACGATTGTGCTGACTCTTTGAATATCGTTGTACAAGGCTTGATGCGACGAGGAAGTGCTCAGGTCGAGTGGCAGTAATATAAAGAAATGAGCAAGCCAAAATCAGAGCGTTTCCGCCGCATCTTAGAAGCAGCACGAAAAAGAGATGGTCAGAGCGGAACTGACACGATGATCGTGAATAGTCATCTAGCCCAGATGAAACTATTCATGTTGAGACAAGGTTTAGAATTTTACCCAGCCCAAGATACTTTCGGTTTCAGAAAGGCCTTCTTGACTGAGTTAATTATCGAAAATGAAATTGACACACGTTTAGAAGGTATTGTTGACGACTTCCTGATAGACGGTAAAGGCCTGTTTTATTTCAGACCTATTAACGAGTCATATCGTTTAATGTGGTTTAGTAAAGATAACTATAGAGCTTATTATGATGCGGAAGGAAATTTAGAAGAGATCGAATTAATTTATTCTTTCGATGTTAAAAACACCTTAGGTGCATTAGCAATGCCTGGGGATAACGGTAGCAAAAGGTATGTAAAATTACAGGTCAAGAAAGATCTTATTAAAGAAACGATAACAACTGAGAAGCCATCTTTCGATGGAGGGCCTTTAAATACGAGTTATTCGCCTAATAAAACAAGAACTCTTACGAATAGTTTAGGTTTTATCCCAGCAGTTGAATCGTTTAACACGATGAGAGCAACTGGAATGGATGCTTCTGGTGACTTTGATTGGCTAGCAGATCAAATTGTTTTGCATGATGATTTAGTTAAGAATATTAGAACTAATATTCATTTCTTTGGTAATCCAACTTTAGTTTCAAGTAGACCCAAGCATGACTTAGTCGAGTCAGGAGATGAGGAACAATTAAGACCTACAATTAGCTCTCAGGCTGGTTTCTTTTCTGCTGATAGAGCATCCACACGAGTGAGTCAACCAGGTGGTAGTGGTGGTAGCGGTATGAAGGTTCCACGATTAATAGCCAATGTTGAACCCTCTGACCGTGCTGTTTATTTAACTCCTGATGCCGTTTCGGGAGATCAGAATCTGTATGCAAGACAATACAGAGAAGAAGTAAGAACAGCTTTAGGGGGAGTAGATGAATTAGGTATTAGTTCTGGGGCAACAGCATATGAAATTAAATCTTTATATGGTAGAGCAGCAACAACAGCATCAAGGCGTTGCAAAGGATTATTGACGTATGGTTTATGTAAATTATTATCTTTAATCATCTTCCATGAAGAAAAATTATTCAGAGAATCATTTGCTGCAGCAGTTGGACTAGAAAAACCTTTACCTCCTTTAGAAGAACTATATCCTGACGCATTGCTATATAACCGAGCATTGATGGAATATAAAGCGAATTTAGGAGTTCATGAAAATGAAGTAGAAATTGCCATTAGCACAGCTGTCGAGAATGCTGAATTACCTCGAGGAGTTGTAGGGCTAGTCCCTGATGGTGATAGGAAAATTGAATGGAGATGGAAAGGCCCAGTGTTCGAGGACAGCACAGAGGATATACTGAATTCAAGTATCGTTGTTAGAAACCTTCAAGAACTTGGTGTTAATAGCATCGAAGCCTTAAGGCATCTCTTCCCTAATAAAACAGACGAAGAACGCAGCGCAATGCTTAGTGGCTATCCATTTAGAATGGCTCAAGCTACTCAAAGCAGTATTAACACGTTCCTGTCGCTGATAGACAATATGCGACGGATACCTCATCCGCAGGCTCCAGACCTGCCGATGTTAAGCGACCCCAAACTCGATTTGACACCATTTGTCTATCGAGCAATGGATTATTTAAAACGAGAATTAACCTATGCAGGACAGTACAACGACTCCACAGGCGGTGGCGACCCCTCAACCCTCGATTCCCTCGAGCGCGCCCGTGTCGACGCCGGTCTACCAGCAAGCTCCACCCCAGACCGCCCAAGCTTCACCCCAGACACCTACGGTGGACTCGACTCCCCAGGTGGCACAACAGGCGGCTCCACAGGCGGTCAATCCTTGGCAGGAGGCGTACAACAGGTTGTCAGAGAACCTGAGCACTCAGCAGCCCTCCCAACCGCAGGCAGCTTACTCAACACCGACCCCACAGACTCCAGCACCGGCGGTCTCGCAGGCAGCGCCTCAAGGTTACCAAGCGGCTCCATCAATTTCGGGGACCCCGACCTCATGGCCCCAAGCAACGCAGGCTTATTCACAGCAGGTAGCACCCCAGGCGGTAGCACCCCAGCAGGTGCAGCCCCAGTTGACACAGGAACAGGTGCAGAGCTTGCAAGCAGAGCAGAACGCACCAAGTCCAGACGCGTATCTAGGAAGCGTAAGCAAAGAAAGTCTTGAAGTATTAAACCACTTCGGAGCAGAAGCACCAGCACTATTAAATAGATATGCTTGTGTAGTTGAAGATGCTTTATTAACTCAAGCTAAGCAGACATCTGAAACCTTAGAAAAGGTTCAGGCAATGCAAGGCTCTTTAGATAAAGCTAAAAAAGTGATTGGTGCAGCAGCAGAAGACAATGCTGCATACCATGTAATGTTGACTAACCCTGAAATGCTTTCTTCTTACGTCAACGAATTCTTCGGTCCAGAAGGTCCTTATCCAACTGAATTAGCTCGTGATCGCCTAGCAGCAGAAGTCGCTGCAGGGGAACAGCGTTTCCAACCTCAAGCAGCCCCACAAGCTCCAGCTCCTTCACAAGCTCCAGCTCCACAGGCTCAAGTAGCTCCACAAGCTCAGGCAGCTCCACAGGCTCCAGCTCCACAGGCTCCAGCTCCACAGGCTCCAGAATTCCAACGTCCTCAACTTGATATGCCAGCTCCTGGCGTTCAGGCCGGATCTGATGACTTCTGGTCTGCTTTCTCTAATATGAGTGATAGCAATCCTGCTGAAGCTTGGAAGGTTCTTACTTCTGCATCTCCAGATGCATTACGTAGTAAGGTTCTAGTTTCCGAAGCTTAGTCGTTACGTGGCCTCGTTTTTCGAGGCCTTTTATTTATGACAGCAAATGTAAGAAGACCGTCTCACTTGACGGATCCATCAGGTGCTCCCAGTTCAGATGGGACAGGAACGGCTGTTCAACAAATGACAGCGGCTGAAAGGGTAAATGCAGCTACAGCAAATCCTCAGTACATGAGTGCTTTTGAAAGGGCGGCAAAAGATGCAATGTTGAACGAAAGTGATGCAAATCTTAAGGCCAACGCTGTTGCACAGCATTATCAGGAAGGTGTAAAAGATTTAATTACATTGAATCAGCATAATAAAGCTTTAGAAGCAGATATAGCTCAATCTGGCCTTACCCCAGAAACTTACGCTGCATCTATTTAAGAGCAGATTAAAATAAAGATATTCTTTCCTCGCCTACATGAGGGTAGCCGGTGATTCTGATTTTCACGACGCGCTAGCTGAAGAGTGGGGCGAGGAAATTTCGCCTGCTAATGATAAATTAGATTCTTTTCTTCATTTATACGAATTACTTGTTTCTAAGGGCTACAGTGAATCGTACGCTGAAGAAGTGGCTATTGGAATGCTGGAAGGACGCGAGCCAATGGCGAAAGAAACGACAAGATTCGCTCGGATCCACAAAGATACACCCCCTAGCGTTAGATTCTGCGGTTCATCTAATACAGAGTCTTGAGGGATGCGAGAAGGATGCTTATCTAGATCCCGTGGGTATTCCTACGATTTGTACTGGAATAACTCAATATCCCAATGGAACCCATGTAATGATGGGTGACACATGTCATCTTGATGTATGTAGTAGTTATCTCAAACAAGAATTACTCAAGAGTATTGTACCTGCCTTAGAAAATATCCCTGACTGGAATTATTTCGGTTGTAAGAGGCAAGCAGTTTTAATGAGTTTCGCATGGAATTTTGGTGCGAAGTTTTACGAGGATAGCGAATATGAGGAGATAACAAAGATACTATTTGAAGGCTTCCAGTATCCTGAGAAGTATCAGGAAATACCTGCAATCTTAAATCTGTACATTAAAGATAAAGATGTTATTCTTCCTGGGTTAGTTAATCGTCGTAAAATCGAAGGTATTATGTGGAATCAAGAATCAGACGGTCAAATGACTTTTATTAGTCGCAAAGATACTGATCTCAAGAAAGCACCTATTAGCAGTCGCTTTTTGTCAACAGCAGGCAAAGTAGAGTGTAAACAGGGAGCGACAATTAAAGTTACAAGGGTTGAGGAAATACCAGGAGAGAATTACGCATGGGTTCGCTTTGAAGGTAGTGGAGATAGGTGGGCAATTTACATGCCAGATTGGAGAGAAAAAAGTTCAAGAAATTCTCAAGAAGAGGATGGTATTAATTGGTTAGATTTTGCTTGCCCTGTCGGGAAATATTTAACAGCTGGTGAAATTTTGCAATACGACGCACGAAGAGTTCCTGAGGTGGGTAGTGAAATAGAGAAGACATTAATTAACACTTGCAGGGAATATGACAAAATTCGTGATGCTTGGGGAGAGCCTTTAGGGGTTACTAGTTTTTACAGACCTGAACCAATTAACAGAGAGTGTGGGGGAAGCGAGAAATCTCATCATGTACTAGGTACAGCAATGGATATTTATACTATCGATGGCAGGACATTAGATAAATTTCACCTATGGCTTGTGCAACGATGGGATGGAGGATATGGAGATTACAGAAGTAAAGGATTCATCCATATAGATGTTCGAAATGGTCAAGGATTTAAATCTCAACCTGGGGGAAAACCTAAGTTTTTATGGGGCTTTTAACGGTAGTAACGGTCGTATTGTGGATTCGGGTCTTTCGGTTGAGGGGTTGGTTGTAATAGTTGATTAGTTCCCACACCTATACCGACACCTAATAGCCCAGCCAATACTTGGTCGTCAAAGCCTTTGGCTAAAGGAGTACCAGAACTGGTTGTTTTTGTTTTCGTCTCTTCTACTTTTTTAATTGTTTTATCGGTTGTTTCTTTCAGGGATTTAGTTTTAGCTTTTTCTGCTTTTGAAGGAACTATCTTTTTATCTGAGGACTTCCTTTTAGGCTTAGGCAATGCAGTAGTATTTTTAGTGACCTTTGGCTTAGCAGGAGTTGGTTTGATTGGCTTCTGGGGCGTCGGAACTAAAGGATTTTGAGTATCAGTTGTATTAGACGTGACTAGGGGCTTCTGGGGCGTATTAATTGGATTGTTCTTTTGAGGTGTTAAGACTTGGTCAGTAAAAGATAAGTTTTCAGTTACTACGGGTTGAGTTCTAGGTTCGTTTTGATTGGTTAAAATCTCCCATTCAGCCTGCCTTTTAGAGTCATCATAAAAATCATTCCATGCCTCCTCAGATCCTTCTGGAGAAATGTATTCTTCTAATTGTTTCTTTCTGTTTTCTGTAAGTTTTTCAGGTGTTGGTATGCCTGGTGTTTGCTCCTGTATTTGATCTACTTGAGGTAATGGTTTGCTTCTTTCTAATGTGTCTCTATTTGTAGGTAAGCTAGCTTTAATCTGCGGAGGAGAAACAGCGTCAACTACTAATGTTGGATTTCTTCCTGTATCTCTAAATCCTTGAGCAATGGCTCGGTCTTTCAGAGTTGTTCCAGTTACCACCCTCCCAGCATCAGCCAATGCTCTTTGAGCTATACCCCTGACTCCCGATAAACCTGCTTGAGCAATAGAACCAACAGTAGGTTCGCCTATAGCTTGGTTGACGAGATTACCGAAATTCTTGAATTGCTGATTACCGGCTTTCTGCCGATACATTTCCCGTACTAGCCTCGATCTTCTGTTAAGAGACATCTAGACCACCTTTATAGCTAAGGCATTAGCGTTGAATTGAACTGTATCGCCTGATTGCACATCTACATTTGCAGTTAAAGCTCCAGATGCTATGAAATTTCCCGAGGTTTGAGCATCCCATAATCCAAAGTGAGATAAGGTCTGCTGTGTTCCATTCTGTGCATTAGTTGTTATTTGCACAGTATTGGTGTTTTTTATTTCAAAACCACTAGGAGAGGCTCCTGTAACTCCTGTAAAGGCAGAAGCAGATATAGCTGTTCTATTTGAACTTCCCGTAACGGTTAATGTTACGTCGTTAGAAGTGCCAGCAGTACCAGGATCGCCAGTATGAATACTGACGTATACATTGCTTAAAGCAGTTGGAAACGAGGATCCTTTTATCCAAGTAAGGATTTCGGTCGCAAAATACTGGGAAAACGCCATACTGCAGTTAACTCTTCGTCATTTACTATTTTGACAGCTCTTGAGAGGTGACTATTATTTAGTACCCACCGCCCGGAGAGGATACTGTTAGCGTAGCGTAATTAGACGATGTCAGCTCAGACGTCGCTGAAGGAATACGGTGATACATCAACATGCGACCATAAGGCTCAAAACGCCCTTCTGCTATTCCGACCGAGTTGATAATTATTAATCCATAACTATCTTTTAGTCCTCCTCCAGAGCCTGTAAGTGCTTTGATTATTGCAGGAGCGGGTAAAGTACCATAAGAGTCATTTGATAGGGTTGCAGTACCGTAGCCCTTGATAAGAGGGAGTCGACCGTAAGACAAGTTGGAGCCTGTTGCTGTTCCAAATAGCTGAACGTAACGAATAACTTCTAAATTGACGCTATAAGGGACGGATTGCCATTGAGAAGAAGTAACAGTGAAATAAAAAATCCCAGGCGGAAGTTGTAAAAGATTTTCATTGACGGTTGTATTAATAAGATCGTTCTTGTACGCAAAACCGTCCCCTGTTAGAGGCATTGGCTTCTTATTGGCATTCAAAATTCCTAGCGAAACATATTTATCGGTGTGTTTATTAATCGGATTTCTTGTGATTCGAATATCAGATTCACCCTGACTGATTACTTTGAAATATAAAGTGTTAGTTCCTGATTCTGATCCAATAGTTCCTGTTATAACGACATTTAAATTATCAACCGATCCTAGATCTTTAGCCTTACTGACTGAATTGAATTTGACATGATCAAGTCTAAGAAAAGAGGGGGAAGTTTTACTGCTCCCCCCATAAGAATCGGATATTTTATTTAAAGCTGTCGTTACCGAGGTCATTGAGTCGGCATAAAAGTCCTTCTTTACTTGAATCTTACTCGATATAGTAAATCAGGGGACGCCACACGATAGCTAGTCGCCTGGCGTTCTGTTTAAGACTTAAAGAAACTACAAAAATTTAAGCCCCCTGTTTAGCTACCTCTGACGTAGTTCTTCTTCGAGGCTTCCTCAGCGTAACTTCTTTTTCATCGCATGGTGAACCGCAGGAGTAATTGTATCTATTAGTGTTTCTAATGCTTCTCTATTTAGGGATAATTGAAAAATCGCTGATTGGTTCTGTCTTAGATGACATTTTATATTCCAGTAATCTTGCAGCCATTGGGATAGGTTTTCGTATTCTTGATCTGAATACCTTCCTTTTATTGATCCTTTACGTCCGATAATTCGGCCTTGATCAATCCATAAAGAAGTTAAGCCATGTATACCTGATAATTGCAATGCTTGATTAGATAGATACGAAGTGTCTTGAGGGTAGAGTATTTCGTACACTCTCCAGAGATGGTCACTATGTAGACGGAGGCGTTCCTTGTCGTAGTAAGTATCTGTTGCCAATCGATCCCAGAAAACTTCTAAAGGGGTGACATGTAACTTACGTAATGTTCTTAATTGATGATTGAGATACGTTTTGTCAACCTCGGATCTAGATATTTCTAGCCAAGGTCTTTTGTTCTTCCCCTTGAGTGCTACTTTCCCTTTGCCCAAGCAATAACTCAGTGCGCGCACTACGAATCGAGCTTGCATTCCAAGTTTCTCCAGTGAATAAATGTTGTCTAGATTTAGGAGCGTAAGGAAGTAATATGGATTTTATTTTTTGTGATTGTTCTGCATTAAAAGATAAACGAGGACGAATATAGTAACGATTAATAGCTGAAGACGCTCCTGTTAAAGTCTCCAGCCATTGAGATACCAACTGAGCCTCCTCTTCTGTATTTCCAACTCGTGCCAAGTCTGTCGCTCCTTTTTCTAAATGCCTAGAGCCTTCAGCCCACATCCACGCGGCGGCCTCCCCTCCAAGTAAACCTAATGTTGCTTTAGTTATTTGTCTTTCCCCTCGAGGGTACAAAAGATTGTGTATTGGTCTTAGTTTATTAGTCGATACCCTGAATCGAAGGATTGGAGTTGTTTGACCGTTTGCTCGAGGAGTTGTTTTATAGGGAACAATTTTTGCTTTTGTTGGAATGAATTGCCTGAATTCAGTTACTTTTTCTTCAAGAAAAGCAGATTCAGATGGACCTGCTGTAAGAGTTAATTGAACATAACCGCCTCCAGGAGTGCGATAAGAAACAAGGCTGCCATCTGCTAGTAATAAACCCAGTAATCCTCGAACGTCTATTGCGTCCAAAAGTTTCACCCTACGTACTTCATTTATAGTAGTGATGACACGTCGATAGTGTCATTAAATTTCTATAAGCTACGGAGTGATTGCGATCCATGTGGATTGACAACGATTTTCCAAAGCTGTTAGGTGCTGAGCTCTATAGGCCCCATCCCGGTTATGTAATCGAGATGGCTGTAGAGCCAGTAGTGGTACACGATTTCGCGAAACAGCCCGGACAAACGGTCCAGCTCGACCGCTATCGCTTTTGGGGAAATCCTGGCAATAAGGATTCCAGAGAGCGTACAGCAGATCAAACACTTGGTACAGCATCTAGCCGCAATATTGTTAAAGACAAGGTTCTCGTAACCTTAAAAGAGTACACAGGTCCTGCCGATCCAACAGATGCGACATCTCCTAGTACTTTCAAGGTTGCAAGAGAGACTCTCTTAACAGCACAACGTCTACTTTTAGACACAGGTAACCTCAACGTTTTTCATCAGAGTATTGGGTCCCTCACCCTTTTGGATGACTACCGGCGTTGGCGTGACAGGGTTTTCGCTGATGAACTATTTAAAGCGGAAGCTAACGGAGAAGCAACAGATAGCCAAGGTGGATATTTTTATCCAGGCGGTAAGGCTAAGGCTGGTTCTGCTCCATTCATTAGTTATGCAGCAAACGCTTCAGGTAAGTTCGACGTAAAAACCGACTTGCTTCAAGTTGTTAAGGACATGCGTAAGCGCAACGTTCCAACTTTTGCTGATGGCTACTACAGATGTATTGCTGATCCAACAGCAATGATGCATCTCAGGCAGAACGAGGCGTTCAGAGAAATAGCTCGCTATGCAGGAAACGGAATGGTGAATCCACTCCAGCCTGAGCAAGCTCCTAACGCTAACTTCTTCCAAGGTATGGGTCCTGCTTATGGACAAGCTGGATTTGTAGCTGGTCAGCCGGTGATGCCTACCGGATTTTTGTTTGAGGGCGTAAGATGGTTCGAATCAACCAACTTGCCTGAGAAATCTTTACAGGTAACAATCACTGACGCGAGCATCACTAATACAGTGACAACCGCTGCTCCTATGCTCTTCTTTGGCCCTCAGGCTATTGGTGTAGGTATTGGTGGTAACAACGCTCAAATTCTTCTTAATAATAACGACGATTTTTCGCGCTTTATTATTATGATTTGGTCCCTCTTTGCTGGGTTCGAAATGCTGAATAAGGATTTCGTGACTTGTGCCTTCAGTTTCGTTTACTAAGGTATTTATCACATGGCAAAGAAAATCTTTCCCGGCAACTGGGTTGCCCAACTAAGTAGCTACCAAGGTCAAGGCGTTGTGTCTGAGCCTGGTCGCGTTTACTATCAAAAGACAGGTTACGCAAAAGTTGATTCAACTGGTGGTACATCTTTTGACGTCGTCATTCCTAGCCCAGATCTCAGAGGAGACGACAAAGCTCGTGCAGATATCACAGGATTAACATTGCCAGCTGGCGCTAATGTTTACTCTGTTGGTATTCGTGTACCTGACGTTCGTAAGGATAAAGGAGTTGGAACAGCTACTTCTGGTCTTGTTGGAACTAACACCAACAGATTGAAAGTTGCTGATGCTATCGGAAACGACGCAACAATTACAACTACTAAAGTTGCTTCTAGCTCTGCAGATCTTGCAGTAGGTAGTACAACTATCGCTCCTGGAACTTCAGTAACTGGTCTTGTTACAGCAGCCACCTTGGCTGGTGCTGAGACTCTTAAGGTCTACGTAACTGACAGCACAGGAACATCTGCAGGTTCTACCTTAACTTCAACTGCTACCGGTGGCACATACCTCATCGTTACTGTTTCATATTTTGTTGATGATGCAGTACCTAACAGTGAGGATGTTGGAACTCCATACGTAGTTGAGCAAGGCGCATAGTTGGATTAATTAGTTTTTATCCCTACAATGAAGGACATCTGGTATCGGATGTCCTTTTTTTGTGTTATGACGCTTTATCAAAATCAAAAGACTGGTCAAATTGTTGAATTCATATCCCATCACGACAAGGATTGGGCAATGGTTAAAAACAATGCAGGCCAAGTTGTTTATGTAGCATTGGCTGACTTAGTGTCTTACGAGGCTGGTAAAGGCCGCACGGGGCAAACAATTGAACCTCAGACAGCGGAAGATCATAAGGACGAAGATAAAATGCCTGAAAGTGTGATTCCTGTAGATACGCGATTAAACGTCAATGTGGCAACAGCAGAAAATATTGCTAAAGCTGTAAAAGGTATTGGCTATGCTACGGCGAAGAAAATAGTCGAACTTAGATTATCTCTCCCAGGGGAGAGATTTAAAAATTTAGACCAACTCAAAAAGATTAGTCGAGTCGATTGGGATACTATTATTGCAGAAGATCTGATCTACGTTGCATAATTCCCGTACAATAATAGATAGGTTGCATTATTAGTGATTGGAACTTAACGACTACGACAAAAGCCGTTGTCGGTTTCATTTGGGATACAACACTGGAGCTAATCTTCCAGCGGGTGATATTGCTCGTCTAGAAGAAGCGATGGCTCGTATACCTGACTCCTATTTCTATAATCGAACGACCGAACATTTAGACCGTTGTGATAAGGCTTACAAGCTGTCGCAAGTGTTTAAATCTGAGACACAACCTCAACCTAGTCGTATTCAAAGGATTACCGGAGATACGGATAGGGCTATCTACCAGTCTGATCCTATTAAGGCTGACAAAGATTACAGGGAGATTTATCTCAGGGAAGTAGACCGACTTGCTGAAACTCTGTATGTAGCTAACTACAGGAGAGATGAAGTAAGACGCTATGCATTTGATCGGTCTGGATCGGAATTTATTATGGCTATTAAGGGACCAGCGGATACAGCAGTTGGAACCCGAGTCTCTCAAGCTGTTGGCTCAATGAACTGGAGGTAAACCACATGGCACGATTACCGAGAGGAGTAGATCCTTCTCAAATGAAAAGGCATTCCCCCATCATGGGTAGATGGCAGAAAGATACATTAGTAGATACAGCAAATCCTTTAGTAGATACTTCTAAAGGTGGATGGGTTGTATCTGGACAGAAGGCTGAAGACGTCAGAAGAAGTAATGCTAGAGCCTTATTACAGCAGTATTCAACCACTGCCGACAAAGCTTCTACTGTCAAGAAACCTGATATTCAGCCAGTTTCTGACGGAGGTTTTTATCAACAAGGAGGCCAACCTATTGGTAAAGTAGATTCCAATAGAAAAGCTTCTTTAAATTCAGATGCGTTTGGGAGTATAGAAGGATTTGAATCACGAGCCTCTAAAGGTGAATATGGTACTGGAATTGAAACTCAGAATGTCGCATTAGAAACAGGAGTGACACTAGGCGATGCCGGCGTATTACCTGCTAATGGTGATGGAAACATGAGCAATGCCTCTAATCCCGCTACTAATGCTTTGAATTCAGCAGGTAAGATCAAACCAATGCAAACGGCAGATCAGGGTACATATAATTCACCTCTTAAAGCTGATGCCTTAGCCTTCTTAAACGCTAAAAAGCCCACTACTAAAGGAATGAAAATAGATGGAATTCCAGGTATCACACCATTTCCTGAAGCAGGCTTGAATCCTCTTCCTGAGTCAGGCTTGAATCCTCCCCCAGGATTAGAACCACCAGCAGAGAGAAGACGCAAGGAAAAAGAAGGAAGGATTGGGAGAGGAGGAAGAAAAGAAAGAGGAGAGCCTGACATTAGATCAGATTGGTGGCATAGTCCCGATGTTGGAGGGGGAGGAGAAAAACCAATTGTCGTTGGCGAGCCTTGGGAAGAACCAGCTAAAGGTCGACCTGAAAAAGGAGGACGGAATCGTAGAGATCGCAGGAAAGGAGGCATAGATTTTGGAAATATTGTTCCTTTCGGAGGTGTTATCTAATGTCTGACGTACCAGGAAAACCTCAACATCCTAAGAGCAGAGACGAAGGAAAATCTAGGAGGCCAGGTAGTTATGTACCTGATTACATGAAACATCGTTCGGGTCCTATTCGAGCTACGAAATACAATGAATGGTATACAGATAAGAAAGCTGAAAGGGGTGCTGCAAGGGATTTATCAGCTAGTCGAGGAGGAGTACCTAATAATCCAATGAATGTGGATTCATTCCGACCTGAGAATGACGTAGTAGCCAGAACGAATATGTATAGAGATGGCGAGCAGATAGCAACGCAAGAAGGTCCTACAACAACACGACCTGATCAACGAGGCAAGAGTTTCACTCCTCCTCCTGTCCCTAAAGAAAAAGCAGGACGTGTGAAGCCTAACCCACCACCACGAGGTCTGAGCACTGCTCTAGGGGCTTTAGGTGCAGGTCCTCAGAGAGACGTCCCTCCAGTAGGAGAGTCTCCTGATATCTGGAACGAAGGAGGAACGTTCCTTCAATAGAACTCTTAAACTCTAAACAGACGAGGTATTCAATTGGCTGCAAGCAGTACAAACAAAATGCCGCTGTTGATAGACAGGCCGCTACATTCTTTCGCGACAATCGGAGGTACTGCAGCTTTATCTACAGCCGCTAATTACAACAGTGTTGTAGGAACGGGATGCACTATTCTCGTGGACTGCACTTCAAACGACGGAGCTGTTATAGACAGTCTTTCTGTTATAGCTAACGAAGCAAGCACTCAGATATCTGGTAGTGCTGCTGTGGAAGTGTTATTCTTCTTAAGTTTGGCGACAACTCAAAATTCTGTTACGACCGCAAATACCGTTTGTGTAGCTAATGGATCAATATCTACTTCTGTTAACTTAGGAACTAGAACGAATATAGCATTACCTTGTTTGTCAGTTCCTGTTCCAAATCTCGGTGCTGATAGTTCTGTAACAGAAGTCGATAAGAAAAATACAGGTTTATATATCCCTTCAGGTGCAGCTTTATATGTAGGAGTTCAAGCTCCTATAGCAGCTCCTAGTGCAAACACACGTCTGCACGTTTTTGCTCAAGGTGGTTTCTTCTAACTAGTTCATTAGATGGCTTATTCAAACGTCACACAAATTTATTACGACAAGTTTGGACGAGCTCCTGATGCTTCTGGATTGGAATATTGGACAAATCAAGCGAATAGTGGAGCATCACTTGACGCAATTGCTGCTAGTTTCGATGTCTCCGAAGAAGCTCAAAATCATGCAAAGGTTAAGGCAGCGGTAGAGGCAGGAGGCGATACTTACAACCCTTCTGACGGTTGGGGAGAAGTATTGCATTCAGGAGTTGTAACTGCTGACGAAGCAGTGGCTTCAATTAATAGTGATAATGCTAAGAAGGCTGCCGCAAGTACTGCGAGCACCAGTACGGCTAACACAAGTACAGCTAACACAAATACTACTAATACGAACACGGCGAGCACTAGTACAGCTTCTTCGGGATCTAATAATACGAATACTGGTCCGTTACCTTTTTCCGTCTCGAACAGTATTTCTAGTGGGCAGTCAACAGAAGATTTTATAGAAGATTTATATACCAATGTCCTAGGTAGAACAGAAGAAGAAACAGCAGAGGATCTGGAAGGTCGTACATATTGGAAAGAGGATATCCAAAACCTGATAGATAATCAGGGACTATCTCAACAAGACGCATTCGAGAAGACATTCCATAATTTCAATATCTCCGCTGAAAAACAAATAGACAATGCAATGCTAGGTGGAGCTAGCGGTATGAGTGGTGAAGATGGTGGCACTACTATCGGTGCTGCTATGCATCATGAGTTTGAAAAAGATCCGTCAAATGTTGAGACAGCAGGAGGTTTTACTAATATCTTCGGTGGACCTGTATTAGATAGTGATACCAAAGCCAATGAGAAAACATCAGAAGCGAACAAGGCCACTGCCGCTTCAGTACGTGCTAAAAATGACGAATTATTGCGTACGTTAAATCCAAAGGCTTATGAAAAGAAAAACTATGAAAGACTAACTGAAAAGTATGAGGATTGGTTTGGTCGAGGCATAGATCAGGGCGGCTTGGATCATTGGCAAAAAGATCTCATGGGAGGAGCTA